>JALGTG010000219.1 GCA_029821495.1 Candidatus Hebobacteria bacterium | reverse complement strand
ATGGCGATCTTGCCGGTTTCGCGTGGGTCCAACGGGAGAAAGGGGCTGGGGCAGTGAGCGGCCGAGGCGGCAGCAATGACTCCGCGCCTAGCACCTGCGTGCCGTGTCGTGCGCCTCCGCGCCGTGCTTCCCCCCAATGCTCTGCCCCTCTTCCGCTGCCGCGTTTGGCCGGTCTCCACAGTCTCTGCGCTCCGCTTCCACTCCATGCAGGAGGATACCTGCTTTCCACAGCCCCGCGCCCCCTCTTTCGTTCACCGTCAGCAAACCCCAAACGCGAGCGGGGAGGGGTGTGGGGAGGGCGGATCGCTGGCCCGCCCTCCCCACAAGAGCATCCCGCCCGGCAGGCCTGCCCGGCGCGCAGTCGAACGGGCATCTGCCGGGCCGAACTTCTGTCCCTGACACCGCTTACAGGGCTCGAATGACCACAAATGACCAACCCGTCCAAATCACCCTCAAGAATGACCACTTAGTCAGTGGACGGACATGGACATATAATGGACGTCCACCGCGGCGTCGCCAGTATGCCTCATCTGCCCCCAGGACATTCGGACAAGTAGCGGACAAACAGCATCTGTCCAACAATGACCACTTGTCCCACTCCTACAGGAGTGTAACCGCACTCTCTTGGGAGTGCGGCCCGATCCCTCGGGACCTACTAGCCTGCGCCGCCCGAAGACCCCCGCGCCAGCTCCATCCCCCGCGCCAGCGCCTGGTCGTTGACCCCTGCGAGCTGCTCGTGCTCCTTCCCCACCGCCGCTCGCATCGCCGCGCTGACGCTCTCCAAAGAAAGGACCGGCCGCTTCGCCAGGAAGGCCCCCAACATCACCATATTCGCCACCCGCCGATTCCCAAGCTCCTCCGCCGCCTCGTTCGCCGCAACTCCTACCACCTCACACGAATCGTCATCCGGCCTCGCATCCACCAGCGAGCTGTTCAGGATGAACAGCCCGCCCGGCTTCACGCGCTTGGCGAACCGATCCAGCGACGCGCGATCCATTATCAGCAGCGTATCTGCCAGCGATACCTCCGGCGAGCCAATCCGCTGCGAGGCCACAATCACCGTGCAGTGCACCGCGCCGCCGCGCATTTCCGGCCCGTAGGAAGGCGCCCACACGACCTCCTTGCCCTCGGCGAGCGCGGCGTTAGCGAGCAGCCTGCCGGCGAGCACGACGCCCTGCCCGCCGAAGCCCGAGATTAGCACTTCGTGGTGCAGCGGCTCCGCGGTCATTCCGCCTCCGCCAGCCCTTCGGCGACCACGAATTCCTTGATCGGATAATAGGGCACCATGTTATCGTCGAGCCATTTGAGCGCATCCAGGGGCGGCATTCCCCATCGCGTCGGGCAGGTCGAGAGCACCTCCACCAGCGAGAATCCCAGCTCGTCGAGCTGTGCCTGAAACGCCCTTCTGATTGCCCGCTTCGCCTCCCGCACGCGCCGAGGATTCGTCACCGCCACGCGGGCGAGATAGGCCGGTCCGTCCAGCGCGGCCAACAGCTCACACACTCTCATCGGATTGCCGGCGAGCTTCAGGTCCCGCCCCTCCGGCGTGGTGCTCGTCCTCATCCCAGGCAGTGTGGTCGGCGCCATCTGCCCGCCCGTCATCCCGAAGACTGCGTTGTTGATGAAGATAATGCTGATGTTCTCGCCCCGCGCGGCCGCGTGGATGGTCTCGGCGATGCCGATGGAGGCGAGGTCGCCATCGCCCTGATAGGCGAAGACGAACAGATCCGGCCTCACTCGCTTGACGCCGGTCGCCATCGCCGGCGCACGTCCGTGGGCCGCCTCGAGCATGTCGCAGGTGAAGTACTCGTAGGCAAACACCGCGCAGCCCACCGGCGCGACCCCCACCGACCGCTCCACGAGATCGAACTCGTCCATCACCTCCGCCAGCAGCCGGTGGACTATTCCGTGGGTGCAGCCGGGGCAGTAGTGCATGCGGACCGGCTGCATGGCTTGCGGCCGCTCGAACAGCACCTGTGTTTCAGTATCAGCTTCCATACTCATCCTCTAGTGTCCGCCATCACGCGCTCTATCTGCTCGACCACCTCGGCGGGAGTCGGCACAACGCCGCCGGGGCGGCCGTACAGGTGCACGGGGCAGCTTCCATCCACTGCAAGTCGAACGTCCTCCACGAGCTGTCCGAGACTCATCTCGGCCACCAGGATAGCGTCCACCTGCTCGGCGACCCGGGCCAGCTCGCGGTTGGGAAACGGGTACAGGCTTATCGGCCTGAAGAGACCGGCGGGGATTCCCGCGGCGCGCGCTTGCTCGATGGCGCTGATGCCGACGCGCGCGGCCGTGCCGTAGGCGACGAGCGCGAGCTTTGCATCCTCGAGGTGCTCGGTCGCGCAGCGCACCTCGCGCTCGGCGGCCTCGTCGTATCGCGCCTGGAGCTGGCGGTTCATCCGCTCCAGGTCGAGTGGCTCAATGTATAGGGAGTTGACGATACGGCGCGGCCGGCCCTTGGCGCCGTCGGTGGCCCATGGCTTGGGCGGCAGGGCGTCGGGGTCCACCACCTCCTCCGGCAGCACGATCGGCTCCATCATCTGGCCGAGGAGCGCGTCGCCGAGGACCATCACAGGGCTGCGATAGCGGTCGGCGATGTCGAAGGCCTCGCGGGTGAGGTCGTATAGCTCTTGGACAGACCAAGCGGCAAAGACGAGCGTGCGGTAGTCGCCGTGGCCTCCGCCCTTGACGGCCTGGAAGTAGTCGGACTGAGCCGGTGCGATGTTGCCCAGGCCCGATCCGCCGCGCATGATGTTGACGATCACGCAGGGCACCTCCGACTGGGCGATATAGGAGATGCCCTCCTGCATGAGGCTGATGCCCGGGCTGGAGGAGGTCGTCATTGTCCGGACGCCCGCGGCCGCGGCGCCGTAGACCATGTTGATGGCGGCGACTTCGCTCTCGGCCTGAAGGAAGACGCCGCCGACCTCGGGCATGTGGGCGGCCATGTAGTCGGGGATCTGGTTCTGGGGAGTGATGGGATAGCCGAAGTAGGCGCGGCAGCCGGCATCCAGCGCGGCCTGGCCGATGGCCTCGTTGCCCCGCATCAGCATGCGCTCCCCGCGAGCAAGTGTCATTGCCGGTGCATATCCTTCCTGAGCGCGGCCGGGCCTCACAGCACGACGAGGTTGTCCCGGTGAATGGCCTCGTCGAAGTCGCGATGCCCCAGCCGCTTTGGAATATCTTTCGATCTACAGCCCTGAATCCTTCTCAGGTCGGCAGAATCGTAGTTCACGAGGCCGCGCGCGATTTCCCGCCGACTCCCCTGCTCCTCGATCAGCACAGAGACCATGTCGCCCGCCTCGAAGTTGCCCTCGACGGCGCTCAGGCCCACCGGCAAGAGGCTCTTCCCGCCCTCCAGCACGGCCTGTGCCGCGCCTTCGTCAACGGTGAGCTTTCCCTTGGGGAGGGCCGCGTATGCGATCCAGCGCTTCCGCGACCGCATCTTGGCGGCCTTGGGGAGAAAGAGACTGCCGACGTCCTCGCCGGCCATGATGCGGCGGACGATGTCGGGCTCGCGGCCGTGGGCGATGACCATGATGACTCCCGCGTTCATCGCCAGCTTGGCCGACTCCACCTTGGCGGCCATGCCACCCCTGCCCGCGAGGCCGGCCGAGTCGAGCGCGGCCTTCTCCATCTCGGGGGTGATTTCTTCGACCAGGGGAATGAGCTTGGCGTCGGGGTCTCGGTTGGGATCGCCGTCGTAGTAGCCCTCGACATCGGACAGCGAAAGCAGGAGATCGGCATCGAGCTTCGAGGCCACGACCGCGGCGAGGCGGTCGTTCTCGCCGATCTGGACGCCGGCGGCGGAGACGGAGTCGTTCTCGTTGAGCACCGGCACGACGCCGTACTCCCGGAGCAGTGTGCCGAGGGTGTTGCGCAGGTGAAGGTAGCGGCGGAAGTCGGAGAGCTCCAGTTGGGTCAGGAGCACCTGAGCTATGGGCTGGCCGAACTTGCCAAAGATCTCCCGGTAGCGCCACATGAGTTCGATCTGGCCGACGGCGGCGGTGGCCTGGCGGGCGGGCAGGTCGAGGCTCTGGTCGCGGATGCCGAGCTGGGCGCGGCCGGCGCGGATGGCGCCGCTGGTGATGAGGACGATCTGCTTGCCGGCGCGGGTGAGCTCGGTGATCTGCTCCGCGAGGTGGGAGAGGTGGTCCTCGTCAACCGCGCCGTCCGGTGTGGTGACGACCTTGGAGCCGAGCTTTATTACGATGCGTTCCGCGTCTTGGAGCTGAGAGCGGGCGTCGGACACAGCCGGAACCTCGCGGAGATTCTAGCACTTTGC
>JALGTG010000218.1 GCA_029821495.1 Candidatus Hebobacteria bacterium | reverse complement strand
AGCCCGAACGGGGTAGGAGCCGGACCCAGCCGTTTCACGTTCTGGGCGTGTGCCTGGAGCACGTCGTGCGCGCCCCTTCCGCCGATGAGTGCGAATGTGTCGCGAGCAGCTACTCCCATGGGGCCAAAGCCCTCCGGATCTTTTGCTGTGCCTCCGCGCCTCGCCACGACCGGGTCCCGCTCGCAATCATATCGGCATCCTGCTGCTGATGAGAATGACGTCTGCCGCCGCGAACAGGAACAGCACAAGGCTTATTATCCCATTTGCCAGCAGAGACGCGCTCCCTGCACACCTCAGATCCTCCGGCCGCAGCGCGCGGTGCTCCCAGAACAGCGCCGGGACAAGCAGCACGACACCGAGCAGATACAGCCAGCCCAGACCCGCGATCTCGCCGAAGATCACCAGCAGCCATACGGCGAGCAGGTGACTCGCGGCGGCGACCAACAGCGCCCGCTGAGCGCCCCAGCGCGCCGGGAGTGAGAACAGCCTGTGGGACCGGTAGAAGGCGATATCCTGGCAGGAGAAGATGATATCGAAACCTGCCGTCCAGAACAGCACGGCCGCGCCCAATACGATCGGCGCCAGACTCATCCCCGGGCGGACCGCGATCCAGGCCCCCACCGGGGCGAGGCCGACGCAGAAGCCCAGTATCCAGTGGGTCCACACCGTCCGCCGCTTCGCGTAGGAGTAGCCGAGGAGCGCGCCCAGCGCCAAGGGGGAAAGAGTGAGACACAGGCGGTTGAGCATCCCGGCGGCCACGAAGTAGACAGCGGCGCCGATCAGACACACGCCCCAGAACGTCCGCGGGCCGTGTTCGCCCCTAACCAGCGCGCGGTCGGCCGTCCGGCGGTTCTCCCGGTCGTAGTCCAGATCGGCGATATGGTTGAACGCCCTCGCCGCGGTATGCGCACCGACCAGCGCGAGCAAGACCCAAACCAGTATGGCCCCCCGCGGCCATCTCGTTGACGCCGCCAACGCGGCCGTCAGGGCAAAGGGCACTGCGGGGATGGTGCGGTCGAGCCCGATCGCCTTCAGCAGTGCAAGCGCCTTGCGGTACATGGCCGCGACTCACGCGTAGACGCCGGAGCGCCACCCCTCCTCCAGCATGGCCAGGTAGTTCTCGACGGGGATGTAGTTCGCCACCGAGTTGCCCGAGCCCAGTCCATAGCCGCCCCCGGGCATGCAGACCTCCAGCACCTCCCGCGTGCGAGCACGCACTTGCGCGGGTGTGCCGCGCGCCAGCAGGTCTACGTCAATACCTCCTAGCAGCGCAACCCGATCTCCCCACCGCCTCTTCACCTCGGTTACCGGCATGATGACATCCTCGAAGCTGTGCTTGGCATCGATGCCCACGTCGTCGATGAGGTCATCCATGACGGCTTCGAGGTTACCGCAGGAGTGCAGCAGCAGCGGCTTGCCCCGCGCGTGCACAACCTCCACGATGCGCCGCTGCCAGGGGAACACGTACTCGCGCATCGCCGCCGGAGAGAGCATCGTCTGAGTCTTGAAACCCATATCATCGCCCAGGAACAGCGCGCCCACGGATTCGTGACCGGCTGCGGCGTCGAAGACCTTGACCAGCCTCTCGCCGACGCGGTCGAACACCGCCTTCGCCAGATCGGGATCGTCGGCCATCGCATAGCTCAGCGGCCCATAGCCCATGAGCCACATGACGTTCTCCAGCACGCCCCCGGGACCGATGACAATCAGCTTCATGCCTTCGGGGACCACCTCGGACGCGGTCTCTATGGGGCGGCAGTGCTCATCGCTCGGCTCGGGCCAGTGGTAGCGCTCGAAGTCCTCCCGGCTCTCGATCACGCCCCCTCGCTCCTGAACCCAGCTTCTCTGGCCCCGCGAGAGAGGCGCAGTGTCCTCGGCCGCAACGGTGCGGTATGGAAACCCAAAAGCCGTGCCGGCCGGCACGTAGTCGTATCCGAGACTCGAGTACAGGTCGGCCATCTGGCGCCAGCGCTGCGCGGGATCCTCCGAGAACGCCTCGCCCCGGATGGCGACCATTACCTCCCAGTCGAGGAACAACTCGATAAACGGGACGCGGTCGGGCTCCCTTCGTGCGAAGACGGTCTCCAGGCGGTCGAAGCTCGGCTCGGGTTTCAGGTCTGGATAGGGCATCCCAGTGTCTCAACCTCCCCAGCGTCTAGGGTACTCGGCGCGTGCGCCAACTTGGCACAACACGCAGATCGTGAACCGCTCGGCCGCCGTCGGCCGCTAGTTCCGCGCACAGCAGTTCTGGTCATGACCTGATTCCCCTGCACGAGAGTGCCTGTGGTGTCGGCCCTACATCGCCGCTCGACTTGAGCAGGACTCCCACCCGCAAGGCAGAAAGGCGGCACCATGCCTGACTGGCAGCGAGTACTCTCGCCCACTGCAGACCTCAGCCGATCGGCCCGCCAGTTCTGGGCCCTGCTGCTCGTCTTGCTGCTGGTGATGATCGTCGCGGTCGCCTTCTATGCCAACGTCGAGGGCCGGCTCAACCCGGAGCAGCACTGGTCTCTGGTTGATGCCGCGTACATGGCCGTCCTGACAGTCACGACCATCGGCTTCATGGAGGTTCACGACCTCAGTCAGGTCGGCCGCGTCTTCACCACCGGGTTCGCCGTCACGGGGCTGGCCTTGCTGGCCCTGGCGGCCAGAAGCGCTGCCAGCTTCCTGGTCGGGCAGCAACTTGGAGAGCACGTCCAGCTCAGACGGAGGTTGCGAGCGTTGCAGAAGATGAGAGATCACTACATAGTCTGTGGATACGGCCGGATGGGCCGCGAGACCCAACAGCAGCTCTGCCGGCGTGGACTACCTACGGTGGTGATTGAGCAGGACTCGGCCGCGCTGGAGCCGCTGCGGGAGACTGACATCCCCTTCGTCGAGGGCAATGCCACGGAGGACGAGCACCTCCGCACGGCGGGCATCGAGCGGGCGCGCTGCTTGATTGCTGCCGTGGGAACCGACGAGGACAACCTCTTCATCGTGCTGAGCGCCCGCCTGCTCAACCCCGATCTCCACATCGTGGCCAGGGCAAGCCGCGAGGAAAGCGTCGACAAGCTGGGGCGGGCCGGCGCCAACAGTGTGCACTCTCCCTACGTGGGAGGAGGGCGCGACCTCGCGTTCGCGGCAATGGCGCCCGGCGTGGTCCACTTCCTCGAACAGGTGCTCCACCAGGAGAAGTTCGACGTTGACATCGTCACCGTCTCCGTGCCGGAGGGCTCGTCAGTAATAGGCAAGCCTATGCTGGGTTCCGGCGTTATGCAGGAGGGCGGCGCGATGATTCTCGCCGCCATCGCGGCGGACAACGTCCTTCACACCAACCCGCGCCCGGACACCACCGTGAACCCAGGAGACCGCTTGATCGCGATGGGGACGCGCGAGCAGTTGTCCCGCCTGGAGCGAGCGGTCGGGGAGTAGCCTCGCAGTTCAGCCTCGCCTAGCGACCCCAGGGCGGGACCTCGGGGAGGACTGCTTCGAACTCCGCGATCGCCTTCCCCTCATACTCCCCCGCGTAACTACCCGATAGAAAACGACCCATGGCTTCCTCGCGGAACCGCTGCCAGGACTCCTCCTCCCCCCCTGGGCCGATCGGGTAGAAGAGGAACTCATTGGCGCGCGCCGCCTTCAGGTCGCCCGGCGCATCGCCGATCATCAGGACGTGGCCTTCCGGGTACTTCCCCGCAGCCGCCAGCCTCAGGTGTTCCGCCTTGCTTCCCATCTCTTGCCCGGCGATGACCGCCGCGCACTTCGCGATGTCGTGCTCCTCCCATTCCCTCTGCAAGGCCTCGCACGGCGTCGCCGAGACAACGATCACGTCGGCCCTGTCCGAGAGCGCTTCGAGAGACTCCCGCAAGTAGGGGAATGGAGGTACGCCGTGCACCATGTCGGTGATGGCCGCGTTAACCGCCTCGCTCCAGGCGAGCGCCCGTCTCAGCACCGCGTCGCCGGTCTTCTTCGCGGCTTCCTTCAGGGCGGGATTCCCAAGCTTGTCCTCGGACGCCACCCACGCCCGAAGCGAGGGCACCTCCGGCATCTTCACGCCCCGGCGCTGGACCTCTCGCCGCTCCGCCAGAAGATCGAACGCCATCAGCAAGGCCGGGAAGCGGTTGATGCCGCGCCACTTGCTGTATAGGTTGACGAACTCCGCCGCCTCCCGCGCGTACTTGGAAACCGCCTGAAGGTCCCAGTGCTTGATGATGTTCGGTATGAAGCACTCCTTGTGCTTGATCTCCATCGTGTCGAAGGCGCAGCCATCGGAATCAATGCCCACGAAGTAGTCATGGCGGCGCTCGAACTCCTTGAGCGGGGCCTG
>JALGTG010000217.1 GCA_029821495.1 Candidatus Hebobacteria bacterium | reverse complement strand
GTGTTCGAGCCAGCCATCGGTGGGGAGGTTGAGGGCGGCGGCCGTCCAGCCGTGTCCGACACGGTGGAGGATAAGGTCGCGCTGCTTGAGCGCGGCGATGACTTTGTCGTCGAGCGCGGAGCATTCGGCTTCGGTGAGGTCCTTGCGGTCGGGCCAGGTTGGATTGAGGTCGTGGCGATACCATTGGCGCCAGAAGAAGCTGGATACGTGAAACTGGAGGAAGTAGGCGTTGAGGCCGACGCGTGGGAGCCACTCGACCATGTCGAGGACGTGTTCGAGGGCGGAGGCGCCCTCGATGCAGACGCCGCGGTGGCGGTGTGCGGCCGTTTCGGAGAGGTGGATGCCGGAGAGGGGAATGGAGTCGATGCGGGGCAGGTGCTCGCCGTCGTCGCCCGGCCAGAGCCATTCGGCACCGAGCGAGCGGAGATAGTGGTAGGCTGCCATCAGAGTGCTGCGGGGATTGACACCTGCGATGACGAGGCCGGGGCCGACGGACTTGATGGTCCAGCCGTCGTCCCAGTGAGGGTCCTTCACGGCTGGGAGAGGGAGGATCTGGGCCAACCTGTCTCCTGTGCCGACGTAGATGGCGTCCCTCTCGTCGAATTGGCCGGCGGTGCTCACGTCGACCGAGGTTCGGGTGATGGCGCCGAGGCAACGGGCCAACTCCTTGCCAGCGAGGAGACAGGCTGGATGTTCGTCCAGGACGTAGACCGTCACGTTGTAGGTTCCTTTCACGCTGATCCGGGGATCGAGTTGGGGGGCTACCGTGGTGGGCGGCCGCGGGGTGGGCCGTGGCGGGTTGTGTAGCTGGAGGAGGTGCGGGCGGAGCGCCCGACTGGGCGCTCCGCTGCTTCGCGTTCACCTATCCGGTCTCAGGCCGGACCTTGACCGGCCCTAGAACTTGTACTCATACCAGTTGCTAGCGAGGAAGATCATCCCCGGCTCTGGCTCGCCACAGTAGTAGCGGAAGTTCTCCAAGCTGCTGTTCCAGCAGCGGGGCGTAACGCCCTCGAGCTCTCCTTCGTAGCCGGCATTGATGACCCGGGCGGCTGGCCACCAGGCGGCATGGCCGTCGAGGAATCCGAGGTTGACGCCGCCAAGATGGCGAGCGCTCGCCTTCTGTTTGCTCGGATCGCGCGCCCAGTCGTACGTGGCGTGCAGAGCCGCGCATTCCGGGCACCCACCTGAGCCATCGGGGCAGACCACGTTCCAGTTCTCGTCGTAGACGGGCCAGCCCCACACGGAGCCAGACCAGTTGTAGCCGCAGCACTCTGCGCAGCAGATGTCGGGATAAGCGATGGTGGCCGGGCTGTAGAGCTCGTCCACCATAGTCCCCCCGTCCCCGGCGATGACGAAATGCACTGCGTCCTGGACCTCGACCAGCTTCAGGCCCTCGTTGTACCTTTCGTTCAGGCCGATGCTCTGGGCGAAGGACTTGTGTGCCTCATCATACTCGTGTCCACTCAACCAGGCAGAAGGTGTCGCCAGCCGCTGCTGAAGGATGGAGTCGGTCACCGCACCGCCCCACCCCGGTGGCCATGACCTCTGACACGGCCCAAGTCCTAGGTAGCCTCCACCCCACTCTCCTTCGTGACTCTGGAGATAGCTAAGCCAATCCGGGCCTGGCAGGATGAAGGTGGCGCCGCTCTCAAGCTTCGCGCTGGGGCACCTCCACACATCTCGGTTCTTCACATACTCGTCGAAGATCACCGGCCAGCGGAGGTAGGGGTTGGCGTTGGCGGCGAACCACTCTATCCGCGGGTCGTCCGTGCCGGCTCGGCATACGTCACCGCCGCCTGGGACCGACTCAAGGTAGTCCATCACCTCCCGCCGGTGCTCGGCAGGAGGCAGGGTGTCGTTGTTGTCGGCGAGGTACATCTGAATGGCGAGGGCGATGTTCTTAACGTTGGAGAGACACACCGCCTTGCGCGCGGACTCGCGCGCACGCGCGAAGACCGGGAATACCATCGCGGCGAGGATCCCGATGATCGCGATCACAACCAGCAGCTCGATCAGGGTAAAACCAGAATGTCTCTTGGACCTCATGGTGGATCTACACACCGCCTTTCTCAAGTCTTGTGGACTGTGAGGATATCGGTACGTCTTCAGGACCGCTCTCGCGCAGCCAAGGGCGACGCCCGCCGTTCGCTCACCTCCTCTCTGCGCCGGAGTCGTGTGCCGGCCTGTGGGTCGGGACGGTCGCCGGGTCCGGCCGGTAGGGCTGCTCAGTTTCGCTTGCGATCATTGTGTTGGCGGTCGCCTGCGGACAGCGCTTGTGAAGCACGGTGAGAGGATAGCACGTGTGCGAGAGGGTGTCATTGGACAGTCCGCCAACATCATTGTATAGTTGGCCGCAGAGGGAGAATGGCCAGGAAGAGGTCGGACACCAGGGACTGGTCGCTGTTCCGCCTGGAGGTGCCGCCAGCGGGGAGGATCGCGTACCCGCTGCACGTGTCGGTCTGGGAGCCGGAGAGGCCAAGCGTGCTGACGATGGATGTGCATCAGGGGTTGGAGATCGGCATAGTGCTGCGGGGGCAGATGGAACGGCACTATGAGGACTTGACGTTCATTGCGAAGGCCGGGGACGTGCATCTGTGCTCGTCTTGGGAGCCGCACGGCTGGCGGGCCGTGACTCCACATACGAGCTCTGTAGCGGTGATTTTCCTGCCGGAGGCGCTGGATGATCAGGGGCTGCGAGGGGTTCCGTGGGTGAGCTTGTTCACGGTGCCGCCGGTGGAGCGGCCGAGAACGGTTTCGGGGCAGATGCGAGGGGAGGTGGTGGGGATTGGGGAGCGGCTTCGGCACGAGTCTCTGGAGCAGCCGGTGGGATGGCTGGGGGCTGCTCGCGCCTTGGTGACGTACCTGCTACTCACTGTGAACCGGTATTGGACGGCACCGAGGACGGCGTCGCCACATCCGCGGGCACCGGCGAGCAGTTTCGCACGGGTGATGCCTGCGGTGGAGCTGGTGCATCGGGATCCGGCTGTGGATGTGAGCTTCGAAGAGGCGGCGGCGGCGTGCGGGCTGCATCGGTCGCGGTTCAGTGGGCTGTTTCGGCAGACGATGGGGGTGAGCTTTGGGCAGTTTCGGCGTCGGGCGCGGCTTGCGCAGGTGGCGCATCTACTGCTGATCACGGACCTGCCTATGGAGGCGATAGCGGAGGAGACGGGGTTCACAGACGGGAGCCACCTGCATAGGACCTTCGTGCATAACTACGGGTATACGCCAGGGAACTACCGCGCGATGCATCGGCCGGGGAGCGACGGGTCTGGGGCGGCGAGCGTGGGCGGGGATGAGGAAGGGGGGAAGAGCGCGTAGGCCGGCCGGTCGGTTTGACCGGTGGGCGCGCGTGGTGGGGGGCAGGTACGGCCTAGCTCATCAGGTCACGCCGCGCTCGGTCCACCACTTGCCGGACCTTGGCGAGCATGTCCTGGTCGACCTGGGGTGGGCGGTAGCGAGACATGACGTCGTCGAACTGCCGTTGGCAGCGTTCGAGCAGTTCCGCGTCGGGGTGTTGCTCCTCCAGTTCCCCGCGCCATACGCTGCGGTCGATGAGGGCGGGGAACCACAGGCTCTCACGGTAGCGGTGAAGCGTGTGGTCGGAGTCCAGGAATGAGGCGCCGAGGCCGGAGCCCACGGAGGCGATGAGGTCGGGGGCGATCTGCTGATCGTTGACTTCGATTCCGGCGGAGAAGCGCCACAGGAAGGACTGGAGTTCGCGGTCTATGAGGAGTTGGAGGGGCGAGAACATCTTGCCGGAGTCGAGCAATCCGGCGCCCATGCGCGGGTATACGCCGGTATGGGCGGAGACGGCCATGGCTTCGAAGGCTTTCTCGAATCCCGCCTGGAATCCCGGGAGCTTCGCGCTGGTGTAGTCACAGGGAACAGCCACAGTCACGCGGCCGCCGAAGCGGCGGCGGAAGAGCTCGACGCAGCCAATGTCCTGAAGCATGGACTCGGGCGAGCAGAAGGTGACGTTGCAGGTGGGCATGTCGACGGCGCCCGAAAGGATGGACCCCGAGGATAGTTCGAGGTCGGGGTCGAGGGCGGCCGCAGCGGCCCATCCAGCGAGGATTTCGGCGGCGCCGACGACGATCACGCCAGCGCGCGTAACCGGCGCCGAGACGCCACTGACCGGCTGGGTGCCGATGGCACACGGCAGCCCTCGCCGGATCAGCCCGACCATGTAGTCGCAGGCGCGCCGGTCCATGCGCAAGGGGGAGACCATGAAGATGCCGCCTGTCAAGAAGCGATGGGGATCTTGCGCGTAGATGTGGCCGATCTCCTCGAGGTATGGGAACTGCTGGGCGAAATGCGGGTAGATAC
>JALGTG010000216.1 GCA_029821495.1 Candidatus Hebobacteria bacterium | reverse complement strand
TCGTAGACCCCTTCCAACTCCGGGCTCCACTCGCCCGCGACTGCATCCAGCGGCGTCTGGCCGGCGATGTTCTTGGCATTGACTTCCGCGCCATTCTCGAGGAGCAGCTTCACGCTTTCCGGTTGGCAAAAGAACGCCGCCACCACCAAAGCAGTCGCACCATCGTTGTTCCTGGCCTCCAACTCGGCCCCGTTCTCCACCAGCAGTCCCACGGCTTCGGTATGGCCAAGAAGGGCCGCCACCATCAAGGGGGTGCCCCCATTGGCCGGCTCCTTGGCATTCAGGTCTGTGCCGGCCGACACGTGCTGCCTGATGGCCTCAGTGTTGCCCTCCGCGGCGGCCGTCCAGATATCGACCGTTGGCGCGGCAGCCGCAGATTGCGGTTCGGTCAACCCCCACCCTGCGAGAAATACGATTGCGAGAATCCATGCGGCGACGTTCTTCATTGCTAGCCTCCCGATCTCTGGGTGTACGTTCTGCTGGTGGCTCTGGCTTTCCTCTGGCTCATGTGCAACTGGGCCCCCACCCAACATCGCGCGCAGGAGACCTCCATCCAGGTCTATCCGGGTAGAAGCCTCCTGACTGTGTTGATCATCTTGGCCTAGGCATGTCCGGTAGGTATATTACCCGCTTCAGCCTGGGCCTTGAGCTCCACGCAGACTTGTCTGAAGTAGGCCTCCTACTTCTCTTCGGCGGCTTCCTGTTTCTCGTACGCTTCCCACTTGGCTTTGGCTTCTTCTTCCGTCATCTCACCGGCCGCAACCGCCGCCCGGAGCCTAATGCCCAAGTCCTCGCACTTCTCTCTGGCAGCGATCTCCTTCTTGTACGCCTCCCAGCGGGCCTCGGCTTCCTCGTTCGTCATCTCGCCGGCCTCAACAGCCGCCGGCGCTGTCACCAGTTTCACCAGCACAAGCACCCACAGCAGGTGCGCGAGGACAGGCCGCTTCGCAGTCCGTTCAACGATCAACGCCACGGCCGCCAGAGCGAGCGCGAGAGACGCGTTGCTGAGCGCACTCTGCAAGAGGAGATCGGTCATCTCAGCCATCCCCACCCGCTCCCTCGTCGAGAATGGCCCGGAGCCGGTCAATCTCTGCGCGAGGTATCCTCTTCTCCTCTACCAGATGTATGATCAGCGGGGCGAGCGAACCTCCTGTCAGTTTGGCGGCGAGCGACTCCAGTTGACCAGCCGCATAGGCCTGGCGAGAGATCGCGGCCGAGAAGAACTGAACAGGCAGACTGCGATCGCGCTCAACATATCCCTTGTCTTCCAGACGCTGCAGCAGCCTCTGGACAGTTCCGTGTTGCGCCTTTGTCGCGTCAGGATAGAGCTGCTCGCGTATCTCGCGAGCCGTCAGGCGGTCCTCCTGCCAGAGCAGGTTCATGACCGCCAATTCCGCGTTAGCCAGTGATGGTTGTTTCACTTTGACAACCCTCCGTGTCCAACTCCAACTACGACCATCAGTCGTAATGATACGACACCATGTCGTGTATGTCAAGACCCCCTTGGGAGAAAGCCGGTCAGACTCGCCAATCGCCGCTTGGACTCTTGCGCCAGATAGCCTTGCGGCGACTTGCCGATCGGCTCCGCCAGGCCAACGGCGACGTCCATTCACGCGTTTACCGGGGGAACGCTTCGACCTCAACCGGACCGACCGGCCACCGCAAGCAGCTGGCTCCGCGCCTGTCGTCAAGGAGTCTGCATCGTACAGCGATACGTCTTGACAACAGCCGCCTTCACACAGCTCCCCCGCCGTTCGGCCCCCCGTCGCCGACGACCACACCCGCGACCTGGCGCTCATGGCGATGCGTTGGGCGGCGTCAGGCCCAGGCCCCGCCACCACCTCACCCGAAGAGGCCAGAAGACAGCTCCGTCGAAGGAGTCTGTGAGGCGATTGCGGTGTCGGCACACGCTCCCAAGACGGCAGGCGCAGGCGACAGGGCGGCCGATGTCCGGGCCGATCCGGAAGCGCCCCCTGATGCCGGCAAGCGGAGAACGTTGAAGAAGCTGGCCGCCCTCGGTCTGCTCTGCCTCACCGATGTCGGCGCGCTCAGCTCCTGTGGCCGGCGGCCGGCCCCCGCCGTCGAGAATAAGGTAATCATGCTCGGAATCGACGGCCTCGACGAGCGGATAACCTCTCGCATGATGGCCGCAGGGCAGCTCCCGAACCTGAGCCGTCTCGAGGAGATGGGTGGGTTCCGTCCCGTGCGCAGCACCATCCCCTCCCAGAGCCCCTCCGCCTGGGCCACCGTCATAACGGGGCAGGACCCGGGCGGTCACGGCATCTGCGATATCTTCCACCGGGATCCGAAGACATATCGTCTCGTCCCCAGCATCGGGCGAGCGGCCCCTCCTGCTCACGCGCTGCCTATTGGACAGTGGCGCCTCCCCCTGTCCCAGTCCAGAATCGAACTGAACCGCCATGGCCGCGCCTTCTGGGAGATACTCGGCGATGCCGGGGTGCCCTGCGAGATCCACCGCGTACCGTCCAACTTCCCGCCGAAGGACACCGGCCAGACGCAGATCGCGGGCATGGGCACTCCGGACATGCGGGGCACCATCGGCGAGTGCACTTTCTACACCGACACCCATTTCGTCTCTGCCGAGCCCATCAACCCCGAGATGGTGCGTGTCGTTGACGGGCGGATCAGGGCACGCCTGGCCGGCCCGCGCAACTCCCTGAAAGAAGGATCCCCGCGGTCAGCGGTGGACTTCGAGGTCTGGCTGGACCGGCGCAACCGCGTCGCCAAGATAACCATCCAGGGCCGGCAGATCCTCCTCCGTCAGGGCGAGTGGAGCGACTGGATACCGGTCAAGTTCCCGGTCGTACCCGGTGTGACAGGCGCGAGTGGAATCTGCAGGTTCTACATGCGGGAAGTCTCGCCTCGCTTCCATCTCTACGTCACCCCAATCAACCTCGACCCGATGGACCCGCCGCTGCCCATCGACGCGCCCCGCGGCTACGCCCGCCAGCTGGCCGAGCGGTTCGGCCGCTTCCACACTCTGGGCATCCCGGAGGATACTCTCGGACTGACGGCCGACTTCCTCGACGAAGCCGCGTACCTTCACCAGGCGGATCTCATCCTCGCCGAGGCGCGGAGCATATGGCAGGCGCGCCTCAACGAGTTCCAGCGCGGCCTCCTCTTCTACTACTTCGGCACCACCGACAGAAACCAGCACCTCTTCTGGCGGCTGACCGAACCCCGGCACCCGAGGTATGACCCGCAGCTAGCTCGCAAGTACGGCGGCGTCGTAGAGGACTGCTATCGCACCAGCGACGAGCTGGTGGGCGAGGCACTGGAGGCGCGCGACGCCAAGACCACCCTGATCGTCTTCTCCGATCACGGCTTCGCGCCATTCAATCGCAACGTCAACCTCAACGGGTGGCTCGCCAGTCAGGGCTACCTCGCGATGACGAACCAGAACCCAGGCGCGAGTCTGCTCCGGCACGCCGACTGGAGCCGGACCTACGCCTATGGTGTCGGGATGAACGCCGTCTACATCAACCTCCAGGGCCGCGAACGGCAGGGCACTGTCTCCCCGCGGGACAAGGACGCGATATCGAGGCGTATCGCCTCCCAACTGCGCAAGATACGAGATCCAGACACGGGCGAGAACGTCGTGCGCAACGTCTACCTCGCCGACCAGCTCTATGCGTCGACCATACCGGAGGTGACACCGGATCTCATCGTCGGCTACGCCTCCGGCTACCGGTGCAGCAGTCCTTCCGTAGTGGGCACTGTCATGCCCAACATAGTCGAGGACAACCTGGGGAAGTGGAGCGGCGATCACTGCATGGACCGTGCTGAGGTGCCGGGAATCGTCCTGGCGTCCAAGCCGATAGCCGCAGAAGCAGCCGAACTCCAGGACATCACTGCAACCGCTCTGACGGAGTTCGGCGTCCCCGTCCCCGAAGATGTGTCAGGCAAGCCGCTCTTGTAGTGTGTCCGTCGCGGCGGGCCGCACTGGAAACACACAGAGGAATCGCTCGATGAAGAGAGTTGTTGTCATTGGCGCCGGCGACTGGGGCAAGAATCTCGTGCGGAACTTCGCCGAGCTGGGCGCGCTCGGCGGCGTCTGCGATGTGGACAGTGCCAGGTCGCGGGAACTCGCGGACAAGCACGGCGTACGTGCCTACCCGTCACTCGCAGAGATCTGGGACGGCGATGGGATAGACGCGGTCGCAATTGCGACACCTGCAGAGTCGCACCACGCCATCGCCGCTGACGCGCTCCGTGCCGACAAGCACTGCTTCGTGGAGAAGCCCCTGGCGCTCGCGCTGGATGAGGCTATGTCGCTCCAGGCCCTCGCCTTGGAGCGGGGACTGACCCTCATGGTGGGCCACCTGCTGGAGTATCACTATCACCCGGCGGTGCGCCGGCTGGAAGAGCTGATAGATGCAGGCGCACTGGGGGCGATCCGCTACCTGCATGGCAGGCGGCTCAGCTTCGGCAAAGTGCGGCAAGTTGAGAGCGTTCTCTGGGACCTGGCCGTACACGACATTGCCGTGATCCTCCGCCTCCTGAAACAGGAACCGCAGTCGGTGAGCTGCTATGGCGGCGCTTCTCTGAACGCCGGCATCACCGACACCGCCTTCGCCGCGCTCAGATTCGCCTCCGGGCCGGAGGCCACCATCCTCGCCAGCTGGCTCTACCCGGAGAAGGAGCAGAAGCTGGTGGTTGTGGGATCGGAGAAGATGGCCGTCTTCGACGACGTGGCGCGGGACGGTAAGCTCCAGCTATGCGACGCCAAGGTCGAGTGGGTTGACGGGCGGCCCGTGACCGGCCCCGTCGAGGCAGAGCCCGTCCTCTACGACGCCGTCGAGCCGCTCAGAGCGGAATGCGCGCACTTCCTCGAGGCGGTGGAATCGGGGCGGCCGCCGCTGACCGACGCCGAGGATGCGATCCGAGTCATCCGGATCTTGACTGCCTGTCAGGACTCCCTCGACGAGGGCGGCGTTCCTCAAGCCCTGTAAGTCGCAGCCGGCCCGCCGAGGCCTCCGCGTCGGCTCCGGTATGGCCGAACTCCTGCGCGGTCGTGCTTGCCCTCGGACGGCGCCGGCAGTATCATGGCCCCGATGGGCCGGAGACCCACACAACTCGCCGGCTTCACTCTGGTTGAGATCTTGGTGGTCGTGGCCATCGTCGTGGTTCTGGTCGCCTTGATTCTCCCGGTCTTCGTCAACGCCAGAGAGGCTGCGAAGCAAGCTCCCTGCATCAGCAACCTGCGCCAGATCGGCATGGCAATGCTGATGTACAAGAGCGACTTCGGGGAGTTGGCACCCCAGCTCTCACACGTCCATCCGACCTATGTCCCCAATCCGGCGATCTTCGTCTGTCCCCTCGATCCTGAGGAAGGGAAGCGCGAGGGGGACGACTACATGGAGGGAGATCGCCATCTTCCCACGGGCGTGAGCTACACCTACATCCCAAACTGGAAGTATGCCCTCAAGCTCCGCTGGTGGAATTCGCCGCC
>JALGTG010000039.1 GCA_029821495.1 Candidatus Hebobacteria bacterium | reverse complement strand
CATTCCTGTTGGCGGCGATGCTCGTGGCTGCGATCTGCGCGGCGGCTTCCAGAGATCTGATGAACGCCGTCATTGCCTGTGCCTTCGTGAGCCTCGCGGCATCGATCATCTTCTATTTCCTTCAGGCTCCCGACGTGGCAATGGCCGAGGCAACGATCGGGGCCGGGCTGACAACAGGTATCTTCATCTTCGCCATAAGAAGGACAGCGAGGCAGGAGGAAGATGAGGAAAGCTCTTAGCCTGGTCGTGCTCCTGGTGCTGGCGCTGGGACTGGCCTCTGCGCTGAGGGGTCCTTCGATCGGCGCGGAGGCGAACCGCGGGGAGCTTCTCGACGACCAGAAGGTCAACTTCGGCAGGCGGTACAACAGCCGGGCTGTTGAGGAAACCGGTGCCTCCAACGTGGTTGCGTCAGTACTGGTCACTTACCGGGGTCTCGACACGCTCGGCGAGGTGACGGTGCTCTTTGTCGCGGCCCTTGGGCTGGCGGTGCTCCTGCACACGGGAAGGGATCGGAAGTCAGGGAAAGAGGCCGAAGCGCCCAGTCTGATAGTGTTCACAGGCTGCCGCTTTGTGTTCCCGCTTATTCTGCTCTTTGGCGCCTATATCTTCGTGCACGGCCATCTGACACCGGGGGGAGGCTTCCAGGGCGGGGCCGTCGTAGCCTCGGGGTTTCTGCTCATCTACCTAGGTTGCCGCGGAAGGCAGCCCGACAGGCAGAGGCTCAACGCGGTGGAGTCACTCTCGGGCGTGGCCTTCGTCGTGATAGGTCTGATCGGCCTGGCGGTCGGCGGGTCCTTCTTGCTCAACTTCCTGCCCAAGGGATCGCCCTATGCTCTTCTCAGCGCGGGGATCATACCTGTTGTCTACGTCTTCATCGGCTTCAAGGTCGGTTGCGAGTTGGGTGGAATCGTCGCCGACCTAAGCGGAGCGAGACGATGAGTTTCCTGGCTGACTACGTCCACTATATCGGTTGTTTCGCGCTCGTCCTGATCGGTCTCTACATTGTCTTGGTGAAGACCAATCTCGTCAAGGTCATCATCGGAATCAACCTCATAGATACGGGAGTGAACCTATTCCTCGTCTCCGTCGGCTACATTCGCATGGGCACAGCGCCCATCTTCTCCGAGGACGGCGCCGCGGGAAAGCAGATGGTGGACCCAGTCCCGCAGGCCCTGGTGCTCACGGCGATCGTGATCGGAGTATCCGTCGTGGCGCTGGGCCTTTCGGTGGCCATTCGGCTCTACGAGCACTACGGCACTCTGGACCTCCGCAAGATTAGGGAACTGAAGTGGTGAACCCGATCCTGCTGATAGCGGTCCCGCTCGGGCTAGGGTTCATCATCCCCCTGCTGGGACTGATCTGGGAGAAGCCAACACGGTATGTCCCCGCCGCGGCGATGGTGTTCAACCTCGCTGCCAGCCTGCTACTGCTGCCCAAGGTCCTTCAGCGCCCGTGGGTCGTCGAGACGGCTGGCCTCCCGCCGCCCTTCTCCATTCACCTGGTGGCGGGGCCCCTGGGTGTAGGACTGAGCCTTCTCATCGCGCTCGTCGGCCTGCTGGTGGCGATCTATGCGATCGGCTACGTGAGGGAGGGGCCCGTCGCGAAGTACCACAGCCTCTATCTGTTCCTGCTCACCGGCGCCACCGGCATGGTCCTGACCGCCGACCTCTTCAACCTATTCGTGTTCTTTGAGATCCTCTGTATCTCGTCCTATGCCCTCGTCGCCTACCACGGCGACAGGGCCGGGACCGAGTCATCGGCCAAGTACCTGATTCAGGGTGCCATCGGCTCCAGCCTGGTCCTGATTGGCATTGGCTTCGTCTATGGGCTCTTCGGCACGCTGAGCATGGCCGACATAGCGCGCAACATCGACTCCGTCAGCCCGATGAAGCTCTTCCTCCCCATGGCCTTCCTGATCACTGGCTTCGGCGTGGAGGCGGCGGTACTGCCGCTGAACGCCTGGCTTCCGGACGCCCACTCCTCCGCGCCATCCTCCATTAGCGCCATACTATCCGGGATAGCGATCAAGGCCGGGCTCTACGCGGTCGCGAGGGTACTGTTCACCATCTACGGAGCGGATACCATCGCTCTGCTTGTGCTGGTCATCGGCATTCTCACCCTCCTCGTCGGCGAGATGTCTGCCTTCAGCCAAAACAACATCAAGAGACTGCTCGCCTACTCCAGCATCGGGCAGATTGGCCTCATTGTCTTCGCGCTCGGGCTGGCCTCTGCCTTGGGCGTTCAGGGGGCCCTGTTTCTCGTGGTCAGCCACGCGCTCGCCAAGAGTCTACTCTTCCTCTCGGTCGGCTATATGATCTACCGGACGGGCTCCATGGAGATCTCCTCCCTGTACGGGATGGGCAGGAGAATGCCCGTGAGTGCGCTCTGTTTCACCATCGGCGCCTTCTCGCTTGTGGGCCTGCCCCCGTTCATTGGCTTTCCCGCCAAGTTCACAGTTATCATGGCCGCCCTGGAGAGGGCCGATCCCCTCTTCACGGCTTTGGTGGGGGTTGTCCTGGTGGGCACGGTGGTCGAGGGCGCGTACTTCTTCCGCATCGTGCAGGGGCTGCACTTCAGGCCGCCACCCGAGAGCGCGACGCCCGCCCGGGCAGACCAGGAAGAAGCCCCCGTCTCTGCTCTGGTACCCATCTGCCTCCTCGCGGCCCTCATAGTTGCCGTCGGTGTCTACCCCAGTGTGCTAACGCACTATCTCGGCCCCGCGGCTAGGGACCTGCTGGATAAGGCCGCCTACATTCACCACGTGTTGGGACCCTGAGAATGCTGCCAACGACAATACTAATCGTGGCCTTCGGGAGCGCCGGCTTCGTTTACCTTGCCGGCCGGGTTCATGCTCGCGTGCGTGACACCCTGGCCGTGCTCAGTTCACTCGTGCTCGTCGGACTCATCGGCCTCGGCTACGGAGCATGGCGCGAGGTGGTCTACGTTCCGGATTTCCTCGGCCTCGAGCTCGTCCTTAGGCTGAATCTGCTCGCCTGGTTCTTCGCGATCACGGTTGCCGCGGTTGTGAGCCTGTCCACGATATTCTCGCTGAGCTACATGCGCCGCAAGGAAAGCGCCAACTTCCACTACTCGGCCACCCTGGCTGTCGAAGGCGCCATGCTCGGCACAGTCTTCGCCGGCGACCTACTAAGCTTCTTCATCTTCTGGGAGATCATGAGCTGGAGCGCCTATCTGCTCATAAGCTGCAATCGCGGCCGGGCGCTAGAGGCGGGACTCAAGTACATCATCATGTCCCTTGTCGGCTCGTGTGCCATGCTCATCGGCCTGCTGGCCATGTACTCAGGCCTGGGCGTGCTGAGCATCCCGCTGGTGGCCGAAGGGATGCAGGCGGCCAGTCCGGGCTTCGTCCTTCTCGTGCTCCTGACATTTGGCCTGGGCTTCGGCATAAAGAGCGCCATGGTGCCCCTCCATACCTGGCTGCCGGACGCTCACTCGGAGGCCGCTTCTCCGTTCAGCGCCGTGCTCTCGGGCGTTCTCATCAAGATGGGCATCTACGGCTTCGTGCTCCTGATGTATGTGGTGGTGGGGCTGAAGCTGCTGCTTGGGGTCGGCGCCGGATGGCTCACTTTCCGCCATATCCTCTGCTGGCTCGGTGCCATAACTGTCGTGGTTCCCACCTTCATTGCAGTTCTCCAGAGCGACGCGAAGAGACTCCTAGCGTGGAGCTCCATCGGCCAGATCGGATACATCATCCTCGGCCTCAGCTTCGGGACCAGTCTGGCGTTCGCGGGGGCCATCTTCCACGCCCTCAACCACGCGCTGTGCAAGAGTCTTCTCTTCCTCGCGGTTGGGGCGGTGGAGCATAACACCGGGGGTGTTCGGGACCTGAACGACCTGGGAGGGCTGGCCAAACGCATGCCCGTTACCTTTGCCTGTGCGCTCCTCGCAGGGCTGGGCCTGATAGGCATTCCGCTGACCAGCGGCTTTGTTCCGAAGTGGTTGATCTACCGGTCTCTCATCGAAGATGGATACCCGTTCCTTGCCCTCGCCGCGCTAATAGGAACCTGGGGAGCCATCCTCTACGTCTACAAGCTGCTGCACAACATCTTCCTGGGGCAGCTTCCGGAGAAACACCGCGAGGTGCGGCGCGCGCCCCTCTCCATGCGAATACCCATCCTGCTGTTGGGCCTTGGCATCCTCGTGTTTGGCGTGGTGCCCGGCATTCCGCTTCGCGCGGTTCAGGACATTGGCCACACCTTCGGCCTTGCGCAGCTGAAGGTCACCCTGTGGGGTCTGGGGAGCGAGGCCGGGGCACTGAACATGCTCAACATCTGCCTCGCCGTCGTGATCGCCTTCGCAGCGGCATTCTTGCTCCTACGTCTGGGTGCAAAGGGCCGGGCAGTGGATCAGGAGGACAGCTACGCCGCGGGGTCCGCCGTGCCCGTCGGCCGATACCACTACACGGTTGACTTCTACGGTCCCCTCTCCCGCATGATCTCGCCCTACCTGAGGGATCGTGCGGATGAGTTCTACTACTGGCTCGCCGCCAGGGGCCGCGAGATCGCTGACCTGACGAGGAAGGTATACACAGGCTACGCTGGCACCTATGTCCTCTACATCGTCTCCTTCCTGGCGGCGCTGATCTTCCTGCAATTGGTGTGGCACATATGGTGACGCGAATCATCCACATCGTGTTGTCGCCGCTCATCGCGCTCGTGGTCGCAGTGTTTCTCCTCGGCCTTTCGCGCATAGTCATCGCGCGCATTCACCGGCGGTATGGCCCCCCCATCTACCAGCCCATCATCGACATCATCAGGCTCATGAATCAGCAGAGCATATCTCACGGCACCCTCTTTGAGCTCGGCGTTGTGCTCGCCCTGGCCGGCTCCATCGTTACGGTGCTCTTCATACCCCTCGGCGGAACGAACGCTCCTCCCGGGTCGTACCCTCTCGCTCATGGGCTCCTCTGTCCCCTTTCCTCGTCTGGAGGACTTCTGGTCGTCATCTACCTCATGCTGTTCGGTCCCGTCAGCATCGCGTTGGGGGCAGGCGCTTCGGAGAATCCGAACGCGAGTATAGGGGTCAGCCGGAAGATGCTGCTGGCGCTGGCTTACGAGGTGCCTTTTCTCCTGGTGATTCTGGCCATCATGTCCCACTACGGGACGATCTCGATAGCGGAGATAGTCTCTCGACAGCAGGATTCGGCCTGGGGGGTGTTCTCGGTGCCGCTCTCGGCCGTAGCGGCATTCCTGATACTGCCGGCCATGCTCGGGATAAGGCCTTTCGACCTAGTGGGAGCGCCCCAGGAGATAGCCTCCGGCCCGCTGGCCGAATATGGGGGCAGGTACCTGGCCCTGCTGACGATACAGAACGGGATTCAGGTATTCGTGGTGATCGCGCTTTTCGTGAACCTCTTCCTCGGCGGCGGCGTCAACGTCATCACGTTCCTGCTGAAGGTGTTCGCCGTCTTCCTGGCGGCAGAGCTGGTGAGTGCCGTCCTGCCCAGAGTGAGGATCGAGAACGCCTTGAGGTTCTGCTGGACGTGGCCCACGGGTCTGGCGCTGGCGCAGATGATTATCACGGTGGTCTCCAGATGAAGCGCGCACTCGGCACGACGGCCGACGGAAGGACCTGACCATGGACAGAAACCAGCTCGCGAAGTGGCTGAAAAGCCCGGTCGAGATGGCCAACAAGTACTCCCTCCATGCCGTGTACTTCTGCACGGGCTGCGGGATCATCGAGATCCCTCCGGTCATAACGGCCAGATGGGATGCCGAGAGATTCGGCATCAAGGCGGTCGCCACGCCCAGGCAGGGCAACCTGTTCATGATCACCGGATATGTGTCGCTCAAGACGCTGAAGGCGATAATCCGCACCTACGAGCAGATGCCGGACCCCAAGTACACTGTGGCCTTTGGATCCTGTCCTATAAACGGCGGTATGTACTGGGACTCCTATAACACCATCAAACACCTCGACAAGTACATTCCCATCGACGGATGGATCGCCGGCTGCATGCCGCGCCCGGAGGCCGTGTTCATTGGGGTGACGCACCTCTGGACTCTGATCGACAAGGGCAAGGCCGACGGATACATTCGATACAGCAAGAACTACGCGTCCTATAGGCGGAATCAGGAAATGCTCTTCGGGGACCTTGGTTGGCCGCCGCTGTATCCGTCGGAAAGCCCAGCTGAGGAAGCCAGGGCATGATCTCATCGCTGAAAAGCAGCCTGGAATCCACTTTCAAGGACGTAGCAGTCGGTGAGCCCGAGGCCGGCAGGCTCTCCGTCCTCGCGCCTAAGGACAGCCTTCCCGTCGTTCTGAGGTACCTCAAGGAGAACGGCCTCGACCATCTGGCGCTTCTGTCCTGCGTCGACTGGCCCGAGAGAGGCAAGTTCGAGGTAGTTTACGTCCTGAGCTGCTACATGCCGAGCAACACCGACTATGCCTCCGAGCAGAGGTTGCACGTATTCGTGAAGGCCGAGATTCCGCGGGAGCATCCCGCGCTGCAATCCGTGATCGACGTCTTCGAGAATGCGGAACCCTACGAGCGTGAGATACACGAGCTCTTCGGCGTGCACTTCGCCGGCCACCCCCGCCTCATTCCCCTCTTCCTGGAGAGGGAGTACGAAATACCCCCCTTCAGGAAGGACTTCGACACCAGGCAATACGTGGCCGAGACGTTCGACCCAATCCCCCCGGTAGACGAATAGGAAATGCACACGCGAGAAGTGGAAGCCATGATCCCCGGTTCTCAGCCAACAGACACGGACTCCGAAAGGGAACTCGAGCTATACTTCGGCCCCCAGCACCTCGGCATGGTCGGGAACTTCAGCATCACGCTGAAAGTCCGGGGGGACCGAATAGTCGAAGCCACGGCCAATCCCGGCTACCTCCATCGGGGCTTCGAGAAGCTGATGGAGTACCGGACCTGGATGCAGAACTTCCCCCTGGTGTGCCGGGTGAATGTTGTAGAACCCGACTCCATGGAGATGATCTACGCCATGGGCGTGGAGAAGTTGGCGGGCCTGGAGGTGCCCGAGCGCGCCCAGTACATACGGAGCATATACCTCGAGCTGGCCCGGGTTGGCTCGCACCTCTTCGGCCTATGGGCCTATTCCAATATGCTCGGCTTCGATACCCCGGCCCAGTGGGCCATGTACCACCGCGACCTCGTGCTCGACCTCTTCGAGGAGCTCACCGGCGGGCGCGTCTATCACATCTACCTCTGGCCGGGGGGTGTCAGGCGCGATTTCCCGGAGGGATTCAAGGACAGGATCGTCGAGACCCTCCACTCCATAGGCGGCTGTGTTCCCGACTACGACTCCACGTTCTTCAACAACCGCCTCTTCCATCAAAGGGCCCACGGCATAGCTAAGATAAGCCAGGAGCGGGCGAAGGCCCTCGGCGCGACGGGACAGGTGCTTCGGGCCACGGGCATGAGATACGACATCAGGAAAGTCGAGCCCTACGCGGCCTACGATCAGGTGGACTGGGAGGTGCCCACACGGGAGGAGGGCGACGCCTACTCGAGGATCTGGGTCATCAGAGATGAGATGATCGAGAGCGTCCATATGATATTCAAACTGCTCGACGCAATGCCCGGCGGAGAGGTGTACAACAGGGTCCCGAATCCGTTCAAGTGGGAGATCCCCCCCGGCGAGACCTACGTCAGGTGTGAATCCTCCCGCGGAGAGCTGGGGCTCTACATGGTGAGCGACGGCGGCGACAAACCTTACCGCGTCCATTTCAGGACCCCCTCCTATCCGCATGGGCTGACCATTCTCGAGGAACTCCTCAAGGGCGCAAGCATCGCCGACGTGGGCAACACGATGATCAGCCTCTACATAGTCGCTCCCGAGATAGATAGGTGAGGAAAAGAGAGTATGGGAAAGCCGAGCATCCTGAGCGCCTTCAAAGCGGTTAAGTTCCTCTTTCAGAAACCCGTAACACTCAGGTATCCATTCGAGCAGAAGGAGCCCGCGCCCAGGTACCGCGGCTTCCACCTCAACGACTGGGACAAGTGCACCGGCTGCGGGAACTGCGCCGACATCTGCCCCAACGAGGCGATTACCATGGTCGAGGCGCCCGAGGTCGAGCCCAAGCCCGGCGAGAAGAACGAGCGGCCGCAGCTCGACTACGGCAGATGCTGCTTCTGCGGCCTATGCGTCGATATCTGTCCGCCCGGCTCTCTCCGGCTCTCCCGGGACTACTTTCACATTCACTTCGACACCAACACCTTCGTCTTTCTTCCGAAGGATGAGGCAAAGGACGAAGAGACCTTCCTGCCGCCCGAGGAGTATTCTATCCTCCAGGCCAGCCTCACTCATCGCAGAAAGGACTACGAGGGGTTCTCATCCCACCCCGACTTCACGCTGTTCGAACCCGAACGTGTCCCCATGCCCCAGGTGTCTCCCGAGGAGCGGAGACTCTCCTTTGTAGAACAGGTCCTGGGCTACAGCAGAGAAGAAGCGCGCAGAGAGGCAGCGCGCTGTCTCGAGTGCAAGCTCTGCGAAGACGCCTGCCCTGCGCACTTGAAGATCTCCGATTACATCAGAGCGATCTATGAAGACAGACCCGACGAAGCCCTCAGGAAGATCTTCGAAGACAACCCAATCCCGGCAATATGTGGGCGGATCTGTATGAGGCACTGCGAGACCGCGTGCTCGCTGAGCATTAGGGGGGAACCGCTCGCCATACGATGGCTCAAGCGCTATACCTCCGACAGCATTGTAGATTACAGGGAGGCTTTGGAGCTGCAACCAGCGCCAACCACCGGGAAGACGGTCGCGGTAGTGGGAGCGGGCCCGTCCGGTCTGTCGGTGGCCCATTTCCTTGCCCTCAAGGGACACAAGGCCGTCGTGTATGACGCCTTGCCCGGCGGCGGGGGCATGATGCGGATAGGGCCTCCCGCCTACAGGCTGCCGGTCGAGAGCATAGACAAGGACGTCGCTTATACGGCCTCCCTCGGAGTGGAATTCAGGTTCAACACCAAGGTCGGCACCGACGTTCTCTTCGAGGACCTGCTCAACGACTACGACGCGGTCTATCTGGGGATAGGGACCACCAGCAGCCGCTCGACCAGGGTGAAGAACGCTGAGAAATGTCACCTGGCCCTCGATTTCCTCCAGCGCAACAAGATCGGCCGGCCCGTCGAAGTGGGCAAGCACATTATCGTCATAGGCGGTGGGAACGTCGCCATGGACGTCGCCCGCGAGGCCCTTCGGCTCCAGCACATCCAGCGCCCCGGACAAGAAACGAAGACCATGACGGTCTCTCTCGAGGATTGGGACGAGATGCCGGCAACCGAAGACGAGATCGAAGAAGCCAAGGAGGAGGGCGTCGAGTTCAACCCCGCCTGGGGGCCCAAGGAGGTTGTCCTGGACGACAGCGGTGAGGTGAAGGGCCTCGCATGCAAGAAGGTCAAGTCCGTCTTCGACGAAGCTGGCAGATTCAGTCCCAGCTTCTACGAGGACCAGGTGATGTTACTCGAGGGCGATATGATCATCGAGGCCATCGGCCAAGGCCCCGATTTCTCGTTCATCCCGGATGCGATGATGGAGAACGTCGAGTTCACGGAGAGGCGGAAGGTCAAGGTTGATGAAGATGGGCGAACGACCTTGCCGAAGGTCTTTGCCGGCGGAGACATCGTGAATGTGAACCTGGACGCCGTCACTGCCATTGCCGATGCGAAAGTGGCGGCAGAGGGCATAGACAGACTGCTTTCCTCCGAATCCTGAGTTTGGGTTTGTCCCTATGAGACTCTCTGATTGGCCAAGGGCCTTCTTCGTGGTGTCTAGGATTAACTAGGCGACAAGTTCCTCCGTCGGGGTGGACACGCCTGACTTCCGTTTGAGAGGAGTGACGCCGCAGGTCCCTCCCCACCGCGTCGGCTCGCCGTCACAGCACACGCAGGGACTGCGTAGCGAGTGTGCCCATCCTGACAGGGGGAAGCTTGGAGGCATTCTGGCGCGCGGACTGCGCGATCACCTGGGCATCGTAGGGATCAGTCTAGTGTGGTTGCCCCAGAGCCAGGTGAAATCGGTATGCTCGAAGCGGCTGAGCGAGAAGCACTGGCAAACCGTCAGCTGCAAGCAGACGTAGCAGCGCTGTGGTGTTGTTATTGGGCTCCTCGACGACAGAGCGCACTGTCCGACCCGGCAGCCTTGACGCTCTCCGCGTGCGTATGATACAGTGACCATCGAGTCCGCTAAGAGCGGACTCTCCGATCTCTTGGGCCGTTAGCTCAGTTGGTAGAGCAGGGGACTCTTAATCCCAAGGTCGGGGGTTCGAACCCCTCACGGCCCACTTGAAATCCTCGGGATCGACAGGTCCCGTTTGTACAGCAATTGCCCGGCTGTTTCGGCTGTGCGCTGACCCTTCCCACAGTGTGATTTCACATCATTTTCGACGCCGGAAAACGCTATGCCCCTACCTTGTGAAGGCTTTTGCGACCTTGGGATCCGGAAGCCTCGGGCTTCCTGGGGGGAGCCCCCCCCGACGCCCCTCAGCCCCATGCTCTACCAACTGAGCTAACGGCCCGTCCGAGGGGGCGGGTACGCCAGAGGTCGGAATCCTGTTCCACCGGGGCGGCGTCCCGTTCCCGACCACCCCCCTAGTTGCTGCAGGCGGACCGAGTAAGCGAGAGCTGCAGGCCGAGCTCACGACCACGTGTGACCATTCTGCTCCGGGCAGTTCACTCAAGGAAGGGAAGTGAAACACATCGTTCGCTGTCGCTTGGGTGGTCGAGATGTAGCCGGCCTCGCCCGTGTGCATGAGTCGGCCTCAACTGAGGTTGGCTCTTCTGGTTTGGCCCAAACACTTGAAAGCAGATGAAAGATGGCCCGCAACCGACTTACCCGACGTAACGCCTGCGAGGTGATAACTGACCGCATGCTTGGCGCATTGGAGAAGGGCAGGTCAGAGGTGTAGGTGCTCACTGCGCGCTGCCGAAGGCACTACAATGCGGTACGACCGCACAGCTCACTGCGCTACCGGCCTTGCCCCCCTTTCTGTGCCACCCGGGGTGATAGTCCTCTAGGTTGTTGGACAGACAAGCTATGGGTTAGACAGCACGCCCGTGGTCGCCTCGGGCCGCAATCACCGCCGGGCGAGCTTCGAGGCGGAGAGCAGCATCCGCCCCAGAGACCGAATCGTCCGATTGACGAAGCGGGCGGTCGTCGGATGGCGAGCGAAGAATGCGGCGAGGCCGGGGTATGCCGCGGACAGCGCCTGCCAGAGTCGGAGTTGGCCTGTCTCCCTGCGCAAGCGCGCGGCCTCTGCGGCCATCACCAGCGGCTGCGGGTAGAGACGGATGAGCCGCCGCAGCCGGTAGAGCTGCCAGAGCACGCGGTGGGACAGGAAGGAGGTGCTGGCGAGGTAGATGAGGCTGTGCCAGAAGGCGCCGCTTCGGTCTCGGGCGTGGAGGCGGTGCTTCCAGAGGAACGACTCGAAGCGTTGTGACAGGCTGCGGTCTCCGCCGGCTATCTGGTTGGGCCGGATCAGCCCCTCCGATAGCGCCCTGGCGGTAATTGCGGTGCGGGGGAGGAAGCTGAGGCTGTGTAGCCCGACGCTGAACGGTCTGGGCAGGCTCATAATGAGCTCGAAGGTGCCCCGGCAGTTCTCCTCGGCGAGCCAGGGGATGTCGAGGATGAAGTCATACCCGGTTGAGACTCCCTGCTCGTGGAGGGCCCGTGCGGCGCGAAGGATGGTCTTGTTGCTCTCGCCGCGGTTGATCACCTCGCTCCTGACGCGGGCGGAGCCGCTCTCGACCCCCAGCACGACAGTCTTGAGCCCCGCGCTGCGGAGTTGAGTGACACGACGGCTGCTAACGAAGCTGGGATGCGACCAGATGGCGAAGGGAAGGCCGATCTCGACCGGGAAGCGCTCGCAGAACTCGTCGAGCCATCCCGGAGGCGGGCGCACGGCGAAGATCTCGTCCCAGAACTGAACGAGATCTATGTTGGGGTTGCGGGCCTGCGCCTCTTTGATCTCGGCGAGGATGTTGCCCACACTGCGGTAGCGACGCACGGGTCCCTTTCCCGCGTAGAGCTCGTGCCGGAACCAGACCCCCCCACAGAACGAGCACTTGAAGGGGCAGGCCATGCGGGAGGCATAGGTGTGATACATGGGTATGCGCGTTGCGGGGTCCGCCTGCTCCAGTCGGTCGTACTCTATGAGATGCGAGTCCGGCTCGGCGTAGGAGACGAAGGGGAGCGAGTCTAGGTCGTCCGAGAGAGGGCGGACGTCGTTGGGACGGATCTCGCCATTGACCTTGGTCCAGATGTTGGGGATGTCGCGGCCGGGCTGACCGGCGGCGATTGCGCCGGCCAGGTCGGCGATTGCGCCTTCTCCCTCGCCGATGCACACGAAGTCCGCGTGCTCGAGGCATTCCTCGGGGGCGACAGATGGGTGAGCACCGCCGAGAATGACGGGGACATCGAGTTGCCGGCGGATCTCATCCGAGAGGTCGAGCGCGAGATCGGCGACGAGGGATGAAGTCAAGCTGAGGCCGACGAGATCGGGCTGCAGGTCGCGCAGCAGGCCGAGCAGGAGCCCCCGCTCACGAGGAGTTATGTGGCGGAATTCACCCCACCGGAACTCCTTGAAGAAGACCAGAGAGCAGTGGTGGCCGTTCGCCTTGAGGACAGAGCAGATCTGGCGCGCGCCCATCGACTCGCTCAGGTAGAGCGTGAGGATGGCGGCGCGGATTCCCGATCCGCGGGGCGCGGTGCGGTTTCCTTCGGCAGTCTGCTCTGACATGTACTTGCCGCCGCCTCCTGTTGGTCCGGCGGTTCTTCTCAGCCAGTAGAGCTGTCAGCGGTGGGCCGGCGCGGCCACTTCATTGCTTCGCCTCGTGGGTCCGGCGCTTGCGGCGACGCCGCTCGCGGGCGCGCTTTCTGGCCCACCAGGCGTCGAACTCGTCCCTTGTGTCGAAGTGGAGTGTGTGGGCGGGGCGGTCGGGGTACTCGCACGACTCGATATCGTATTCCCGACAGACGTCGGGGCGGTTGTTGTAGATGCGGCAGCGGTTCTGCCTCGTGAGGTACTTGCAGCGGTTGCGCACCTCAACGTGCCAACGCCTGCCCTCCACATAGACGCTGATGTTCTCGTGGGCCAGGAACCAGCTTATCTCATCGAAGTCTGCTTTCTGCCTGGGCGCGGGCAGGGAGATAGTGATGTAGCGGCAGCAGCGGGCCTTGCAGCGATCCTGGCAGCGTTTGCGGAGCTTCTCCTCAAGGGTGTCACTTGTGGGGCGACTCATCCGAACTCCTTCGGTTGGCTTGCAGTCTGCAGTCTGAATTCTGCCTCGGCGCGGATCTGCCTGTCTGTTGTGAAGTCTAGGTCTCGGCGTGCGCGGGACAGGTGACGAGGGGGACGGGTTCGGCGTCCAGCCGGCCTCGGCGATGACGCCGGCTGCCAGTTCCACGCTGTCACGAGTGGCGGTTGGACGCACTAGTCTTCTGCGGCGAGCGCAGCGAGAAGTTGCCCGGCTTCCTCGCGGGCCGCGAGGAGCACTTCATCGCTGCGGGTGTGGCCCAGCGGATCGGGAGCGATGTCCGACTTGATCCGGGCCAAGAGCTTCTTCGCCGCGGCCACCGCGCGGTTGCGCGCCCTCTTGCCGGCGGAGGCCGCGGCTCGCTCGAGTAGGTAGAAGTACTCGAAGTCCTCCATGCCCTTGCGGATGACCTCCCATCGGATGCTGGAGCAGATGCTGTTCTTGCCCGGATAGACGATGTGAGGATCGCCGGCGGGCAGAGGGGTGCGGTCGGCGCAGTAGATGCTGGCCCCGGTCGCATCCAGCCAGGGAGAGACGGGTATATCCACCGGCACCCCCTGCCAGCGAACCCAGAAGGCATAGCCCCAGTGCAGGAAGCCCTTAAGGCCGAGGCTCCACGACAGCCAGAAGATGATCCGGTTCCGTATTGATGGGTAGTCCAGGAATCGGTTGGGGTACTGGCCCTGAGGCGCCAGGCAGACATAGCTCCACAGCTCTTCGTTCTGACTGCGAGCGACGTCGGGGCCCGTGTGCTGTATCTGGGGGACTCGCCAGTCGACGAGCCCCTCCAGTCCGTGGCTCATCACGGCGTCGATGATTGGGATCCCCGGCAGCCATTCGCGCACCTTCCTGGCCCGGTAGCACCAGGATTCTTCGTTCTCGGGGATGGGCTCGTCGGCGATGTGCTGGGCGTACTTCTTGTCCCATCCCCTCTTCTTCAGGTGCGCATACACGGCCTTCGAGAATCGCTCCACATATGGCTCGAACTCCTCCTCCGAGAGCTTGTCCCGGGAGGTGTCGAGGGGGTTCCCATCCGCGGCGTGGACCGGGAAGCGTCGCCAGACAATGTCGCTCTCGAACCCGGCGAGACGGCCTGCGACATGTCCTCCCTCGATCCAATCCACTCCCGCCTTCTTGAAGGTCTTCACCCAGCGATCCAGCTTCGAGAAGTCGTAGCTGAAGCGTCCGCTCTTCCTCCGCGTCACCTTCACGAGGCCCGTGAATGGCGTGAAAACCATGTCCTGCTTGTGTCGGGCCATGTCGGCCGCGAGCCGTTCGAGCCACTGCCAGTGCTGTTCCGACCAGTGCTCGAGGTGGTAGTAGTCGGCGATCACCTCCGGCTCGAACCACTCGGTATGGTGGAGATGCGGCTTGTCGGGGAGGGTGAAGGGCCAGACGGTGAGCGCTATGGGGACGTCGAAGTCGTACTTCTCGCCCCCTTTGGTCACGAGGTTAATCCGGAGGGTCCCCTTGTACTCGCCCGGCGGGGTGCCCTTCGGGACGCGGATCGACAGCCAGAGCGGTTGGGTCCAGTCGTCCCGGATGGCGATCTTCTTCTGCTCGAGAAATGCATCGGGGAAGAAGGCGGGCGCCTTGCGGAGGTAGCTCGAGGGATCGCTGTTCTGGGGCGGGTTGTTGAGGACGTAGGTGTACCAGATCCACCAAGCGTCCAGGTTGCGCCTCGCGATCTTGCGCCCGCCCGGGCCGACGAGGTCTGGCAGGGAGAAGCTGGCCTCGGCGATGTGCGTGCCCTCGGGAATGCGGATCGCCACCTGCGCGTCCTCGGTCTCGTTGCGGGCGGCTTTCAGAGAGATGGACTTCGACGGTCTCGGCGGCTTGCCGCTGTCCGGGAACAGCTTGTCCAGCGAATGTGTGGTCCAGAGTTCGACAGGCATGATGACGCCTCCACCTTGCATCGAGAATGCTCTCGACCTGGGTTCGCAGTCAGCGCGCGATTCCCTCTCCGCGGCCGTGAGAGATGGGCGTGTCGCCGACTGTCTGCGAGTCAGAAGCGCCGCCCCAGTCAGCGAGGAAACCCGGGACAGGAGCGGTGTGGACACTCACCGGCTCGACCCGCGATCTTGGCAGGGAGCACTGCTCGCCAGGGCCGAACAGACGGGCGGCGTTCAGCCGGGTCTGCTGTACTCCCAGCTCCCGTCGGATCTCTGCCTGAAGCCCATCCTCCGCCAGAAGCCTACTGCGGTGGGGCGCACCCTGTCGGCGACGATAACGGGGAACTGGTGCTTCAGCAGATCAATCGTCTGCCTGCCGTACCCGCGGCCCTGGAACTGGGTGAAGATCATGATGGAGTAGACTGTGAGGACGCTGCCCTCCGTGCGGCACCGCGCCTTGCCCACGTACGCCGACCCGGCCGCGATGCTTACCCACTTGCCACCGGTCGTGGTTTCGCCGCAGGGGGATACTCTGAGAGCGGAGGAGTCCATCATTGGGTACTTCCACGATTCGCGCCGTCTTAGGATATCGAAGACAGCATTTCCCAAGCCACCGAGGGGCCGATGTGAGGAGACCCGAGGATGGGCTATGGTAGTGATGTGAGACCCAGGAGCATCTGACGGCCCGGGAGGGCATGGGCCAGGGGCGCGCCCATCTTCTCAACGGCCGCCTGGCCGAGGCCGCCGTGGCGGCCACAGACACAGCCATGTGATACATGAACGCTTGACACGCCCAGAACATCAAGTCCTTTCTTCTCCAGTCCGTGGGCCTTTGGGGCGATCGTCGAGGGGTCTTTCTCCGCCTTTGGACGAGAGAGGCCGAGCGCCCGAATCGGCGGAGAGAAGCGGCGCGATACGGGACGCGAGGGGCGACGAACAGGCAGCGACGAGGGCCCAGTCGTCCACAGCCTCGGCCCGACGCGAATGCGCCGAGACGCAGTGCACCGGCGGCTGTCGGCGGAATGGGGGATGGCGGAGACGCGGCCTACCAGAAGTGGCGTTTGGCGAAGGCCCAGCCTGAGCCCGTCTTGAGGTAGGCCTCGAACGCCGTGGCCTTGT
>JALGTG010000215.1 GCA_029821495.1 Candidatus Hebobacteria bacterium | reverse complement strand
AGAACGGCAACAGCCGGCGGGGTTCGGTGACCCCGCCCTACAGTGGCTAGTCGACCCAGATGGCGCTGTCGCCCAGCAGGTCGCGGACGGCGCTGGTGAATTGGTCGTCGTGCGCCACGAGGTGGTCGGGGCCGAGCCGGAGGCGGCGCTCCTGCTCACCGATCTCGATGTGGAGGAGCACTTCGGTGTCACCGTGGAACTGGCCGATCATGCGCTTGAGCTGTCCGACGGTCTCGGCGGGGGCCTGGTTGGAGACGCGAATGTGCACACGCCCGGAAGAGGCGGGCGGCGGGGTGGCCGCGGCCGGCGGGCGGGGGGCGTGCTGGTGGGAGTTGCGGGTGCGGTTGCCGCGGGGGTTGGCGCCGTTACGAAGGGCTTTGACCGCTTCCGCGTCGTCGAGCGGTGCGATGGCGTCGGCGAGGAGGCGATGGCGGCCGCTGGGCTCACGTTCTTCTCGCCAACGCTCATCGGTCTCCGGGCGGCCTCGGACGGCGACGATGGCCTGCTCGATGAGGGCGACTCCGTGCTTCTCGTAGGCATCCGGGAGGAGAGTGGCCTCGATGACGCCGGTGAGGTCCTCGACGGTGAAGAATGCCATCATGCGGCCGGCGCGGGTGATGATCTTGCGATAGGCGGTGATGATCCCGCCGATGATAACGTCGCCCTGCGCGCCGCCCTCGGCGACGCGGGCGATGGTGGAGGTGGTGGCTCTCTCGAGCTGGTCCTGGACCGCGCCCAGGGGATGGCCCGAGAGGTAGGCTCCGAGGCGGTCCTTTTCCATGGCGAGCAGTTCGGTCTGGGGGTATTCGGGCACGGGCGGCAGCGGAGGGGAGGGCGGGACGGCGATGCCGTTGGCGTCCGGGGCGCCGAAGAGGGAAGTCTGGCCGGCGAGACGGTCGCGGTGGATGCGCGCGCCCCACTCGAGGGCGTGATCGGCGGCGGCGACGGCCTGGGCGCGGGAGGGAGTGATGGAGCCCATGGCGCCGGCGCGAGCGAGGCTGTCGAGGCCGATCTTGTTGAGCTTGCCGGGCTCGAGGCGGCTGCACAATTCGAACAGGTCGCGGAAGGGGCCGCCGGAGGCTCTCTCGGCGGCGATGGCATCGGCGGCGGTGTGGCTGGCGTGCTTCACTCCGGCGAGGCCGAAGCGTATCTTGCCGTCCTCGACACTGAAGCCGGCCTGGCTGGCGTTGACGTCGGGGGGGAGGACGTCGATGCCCATGCGGCGGGACTCCTGGACATAGGCGGCGACTTTGTCTTTGTCGTCCATGATGCTGGTGAGCTGAGCGGCCATGAACTCAGCGGGGTAGTGTGCTTTGAGGTAGGCGGTCTGGTAGGCGTTGATGGCATAGCTGGCGGAGTGGGCCTTGTTGAAGCCGTAGCCGGCGAACTCGGCCATCTGGCGGTATACCTCGTCGGCCGTGTCGCGAGGGATTGCGTTGGCCTCAGCGCCCTGGATGAAATCGTCCCGCAAGGCGGCCATTTCGTCGTGCTTCTTCTTGCGCATGGCGTAGAGGAGAGTCTCGGCAGCGCCCATTGGGAAGCCCGCGAGCTGGCGGGCGATCTCCATGACCTGCTCCTGGTAGACGATGACGCCGTAGGTATCCTTGAGGATGGGTTCGAGGTCGGAGTGGAGGTAGGTGATGGAGCGAGCGCCATGTTTGCCGGCGATGTAGTCGGGGATGCGGGCCATGGGGCCCGGGCGGTAGAGGGCGACGAGGGCGATGATGTCCTCGAGGTGGTCGGGCTTGAGTTCGGTGACGACCTGGCGCATGCCACTGCTTTCGAGCTGGAAGACGCCCGCGGTTTCGCCTCTGGAGAGCAACTGGAAGGTGGTTTCGTCGTCGAAGGGGATGTCGTCGAGGCTGATGCGGCGGCCGCGGGTCTGCTGGATGAGTTCGATGGCGCGCTTGAAGACGGTGAGGGTGCGCAGGCCGAGGATGTCCATCTTGAGGAGGCCCGCGTCGGTGACGGCCGACATGTCAAACTGGGTGGTTACGCCGTCTCCCTCGGTGGAGCGTTGGAGGGGAACGACTTGCTTGAGGGGCTCCTTGGAGATGACGACGCCGGCGGCGTGGGTGGAGGCGTGGCGGGCGAGGCCCTCGACTCCCATGGCGGTGTCGAGGAGGTTTCGGGCGGTGGTGTTCTCCTCGTACTCGCGGGCGAGGTCGGGGTTCTTCTTGACAGAGTCTGCGATGGGTCTGGCGGCGTCGATCTGCTTGGCGATCCGGTCCACCTCGGGGATGGGGATGGCCATGGCGCGGCCGACGTCTCTGACGGCGAGGCGGGGGCCCATGGTTCCGAAGGTGATGATCTGGGCGACGTGCTCGGTGCCGTACTTGTCAGCAATGTAGCGGATGACTTCATCGCGGCGGGAGTCCTCGAAGTCGAGGTCCACATCCGGCATGGAGACGCGCTCCGGGTTGATGAAGCGCTCGAAGGGGATGCCGAGCTCGACGGGATCCACGCCGGTGACGCCGAGCAGGTAGAGGATGACGCTGCCGGGAGCGGAGCCCCTGCCGGGGCCGACGAGGATGCCCTGCTCCTTGGCGAAGCGGATGATGTCCCAGGTGATGAGGATATAGGTAGAGAGGTGCTTGTCAGCGATGACTTTCAGCTCGTAGTCGAGCCTCCGCCGCACTGCTTCGGGCGACTGGGGGTAGCGGTGGGGGAGCTGTTCGAGGGAGAGCTGGCGGAGGTAGGAGTCGGGGGTGTGGTCGTGGGGGACCTCGAAGTGGGGCAGGACGACGCCGCTGAACTTGAGGTCGAGCTGGCAGCGGGATGCAATCTCGACGGTGTTGGTGATGGCCTCGGGGACATGAGCGAATAGCTGCTGCATTTCCTGAGGGGACTTGAGGTAGAACTGGTCGCCGGAGAAGCGGAGGCGGTTGGGATCTTCGACGGTGGTGTTGGTCTGGACGCAGAGCAGGACGTCGTGGGTCTTGGCATCGTCCTTGGCGACGTAATGTACGTCGTTGGTGGCAACGAGGCCGAGGCCGGTGTCCTTCGCCATCTGGAGGAGGATGGGGTTGACCCGCCGCTGCTCGGGGATGCCGTGGTCCATGAGCTCGAGGAAGAAGTTCTCCGGGCCGAATAGGTCGCGGTAGGCGCCGGCGAGCTTGCGGGCGTCGGGCTCTCGGTCCTGGAGGATGAGGGATGGGATTTCGCCGGCTAGGCAGGCGCTGAGGCCGATGATGCCCTCTGCGCAGCGGGAGAGGATTTCGCGGTCGACGCGGGGCTTGTAGTAGAAGCCCTCCAGGTAGCTGTCGGTGACGAGTGCGAGGAGGTTGCGGTAGCCGACGTCGCTGCGGGCGAGGAGGAGGAGGTGGCGGAGGTCGGAGTCGGTCTTCGCGTCGCGGTCGAAGCGGCTGCGGGGTGCGACGTAAACCTCGCAGCCGATGATGGGTTTGACGCGGCGCTGGCGGCAGGCTTTGAAGAAGGGCATGATGCCGTAGAGGGCGCCGTGGTCGGTGATGGCAACGGCGTCGAGTGCGAACTGGGAGGCGCGAGCGGCGATGTCGTCAACGCGGCAGGCGCCGTCGAGGAGGCTATACTCGGTGTGGACGTGGAGGTGTGCGAAGCGAGGGCTGCCATTGGGCGCTGACACAATTGGCTCCTTTGAGCAGGGCTGCGATGATACTGCGACTGCCGACCGTCACCCTGTGTGCAGCGACTAGCTAGGCACCGCGGCCGCCCGACCGCCTCGCCCGATCTAGTCGCAGGTGGCCCGCCCGGCGGGCAGTATGATAGCACGGCCGAGGGGTGTTGTAAATAGCGAGTCGCGGCGGGGATGTGGTTGGGCGGGTGGATGGGCTGAGGGGAGGAGGTAGAGCAGGGGCTTGTGTTGACACGCTGGCGTGCTAGTAATAAGGCGTTTACTTTGTTGGAGCTGCTCATCGTGATCGGGATCATTGCGGTGCTGGCGGGTCTGATCTTCGCGGTGGGGATGCGGGCGCGGGCGAAGGCGAGGGCGACGTCGTGTGGGAATCAGATGCGGCAGATCGGGATGGCGCTGGGGATGAGGTCGGAGCGTGGGGTCTCGGAGCGGTGGGCGCATTCGGTCGAGAAGTGGAGCACGCACGAGCCGCTGCTGTTGTGTCCGGCGGGGCCGCAGGACGGGATGACGAACTACGGTGTGAATGAGCACCTGGTGGGCAGGCCGGCGCAGGGATCGGATACGGGAGCGGTGGTGCTGCTGTATGAGAGCAAGCGGGCGGGGACGATCGTGTTTGGGGGCGAGTCGGACGTGGATGAGCGACATATGGGGGGCGCGAACTACGTGTTCCTGGATGGGCACGCGAAGTGGTGCGGGGAGGTTCCGGAGTTCGGGGGGTAGGGGGGCGGGGCCCTGGAGAGCATGGGGCAGGAGGCGAAGCTCCTGCCCAACGGA
>JALGTG010000038.1 GCA_029821495.1 Candidatus Hebobacteria bacterium | reverse complement strand
GGGCTGTGTGATGGGCTGGCGCATGGGGATCGACATCGGCGGCACGTTCACCGACCTGGTCGCGGTCGATCTTGCGTCGGGTGAGCTACATCTCCGGAAGGTTCCCTCAACGCCGCAGAATCTGGCGGAGGGGGCGGCGGCCGGGGTGGATGCTCTGAGGGGCGAGGTCCCGCTGGACAGCGTGGCTTTCTTCGCGCACGGCACAACGGCCGGCACGAACGCCCTGATAGAGGGCACGGGCGCGCGGACGGGGTTGATGACGACGAGAGGCTTCCGCGATCTGCTGGAGATCGCGCGGCAACAGAGGCCATCGCTCTACGATCTGACCGCGCGCAAGCCGCGGCCGCTGGTCTCGCGCCGACTGCGGCGGGAGGTCCGGGAAAGGCTTCGATTCGACGGGGCGGTTGTGGAGCCGCTCGATGAGGAAGAGGCCAGGCGGGAACTCGCGGTCCTGGGGGAGGCGGGAGTGGAGGCGATCGCCATCTGCTTCCTCCACTCGTACGCGAACTCGCGGCACGAATCGGCGGCGAGGGACTTGGCGAACAGCGTGCTGCCGGGCGTGTATGTGACGGCTTCGTGCGATCTGTTGCCCCGGTTTCGGGAGTACGAGCGCCTGAGCACCACGGTGGTGAACGCTTACCTGGGGCCGCTGATGAGCCGCTACCTGGATGAGCTGGCGCGCAGGATGGCGGAGAAGGGCGTGCGCGCAGCTCTGCACATCGTGCAGTCGAACGGCGGCCTCCTTCCGCTGGAGACAGCGCGGAGGATGGCAGCGAGCACGGTGCTGTCGGGACCTGCCGCGGGAGCCGCGGCGGCCGCATACGTGTGCCGGCAACTCGATCTCGAGCGCGCGATCTCGTTGGACATGGGCGGCACCAGCACGGATGTGTGTTTGGTGGAGCAGGGGGTGCCGGCGAGCGGGTCCGGTCGAGAGGTCGGCGGCTACGCGGTCGAGCTGCCAGGGGTGGATGTGCGGTGCATTGGCGCCGGTGGCGGGAGCGTTCTGTGGGTTGACCCGGGAGGTCTGCCGCATATTGGTCCGAGCAGCGCGGGTGCGGATCCGGGGCCGGCCTGCTATGGGCGCGGGGGAGAAGCGCCGACGCTGACGGACGCGTTTGTCGTGCTGGGGCGGATGGGCAGCGGGGGCTTGCTGGGGGGCGACATGCCGGTACATGAAGGGGCTGCACGGACGGCGGTAGAGGGGAGATTCGGCGGGCTGTTGGGGATGGGTGTGCAGCATGCGGCGCTGGGCGCGGTGGAGCTGGCAGTGGCCAGTGTGCGTCGGGCGGTGGAGGGAATCACAGTGGCGGCGGGGCACGATCCCCGGGACTTCTCTCTGATCGCAGCGGGGGGCGCGGGGCCGGTGATCGCATGCGAGGTGGCGTCCGAACTCGGGATTCGGGAGGTCGTAGTCCCGCCGTGCCCGGGGAACTTCTCGGCTCTGGGTCTGCTTGCCAGCGACCTGCGTCGGGATTGGGTGGAGACGCGCCTGGTCGCGGCTTCGCCGGAGTCCCTGGGGGAGCTCGCCGCGGGCTTCGAGGAGCTCGAGCGGGCCGCGAAGGAGTGGATCGCGGAGGTGGGCTCAGCGGAGACGAGTTGGGCAGTGGCTCGGCGCGTCTCCGTGCGATATGCAGGTCAGGACTATGAGCTGCAGGTTCCGGCGCCATCAGGGAAGCTCGGTGATGATGAGCTGTGCGAGATGGTATCGGCCTTCCACAGGGTGCATGAGGAGCACTATGGATACGCGCTGCCGGGACGCGCTGTGGAGTTCGTGGATCTGACGGTGTCGGCGGTGGGGAAAACGCCGGGGTCCGGCGGGTGGAAGCTAGGCCGTGGCAACGGGCGGGAGGCGGAGGCGCCGCAGAAGCGGAGTGTTTTCTTGAGCAGAGAAACGGGGGTCGGCGAATGTCGGGGCTATGTGAGGGATCACTTACGGGAGGGAGATGGCTTCGAGGGGCCCGCCGTCGTGGACCAGTACGATGCGACGACTTATCTGCCTCCAGGCTGGCGAGCGCAGGTGGACGGCGCTGGGAATCTACGAATCAGGCGATGGTCGGCGCCATGAGGCGACATGGGTCGGGACAGCAGGACCCGGTGGCTCTGTCGGTGGTGGCGAACAGGCTTGTGACCATCGCCGAGGCGATGGGAGAGGCGCTTGTGCGGAGTGCGTTCTCGCCGAACATAAAGCAGCGGCGGGATTGTTCGACGGGGGTGTTCGATGCTGGGGGGGAGCTCATCGCGCAGGCGGAGCACATACCACTGCACCTGGGGTCGATGCTCGGAGTTGTGGAGGCGGTGCTCGCGCGGTATCCGCGGGAGGCGCTGCGCGCAGGCGACGCGTTCGTGGCGAACGATCCTTACCTCGGCGGGGGGACGCATCTGCCGGACGTTACGGTGGTGACGCCGTGCTTCTACCATGGGGGATTGGCGGGATTCGTCGCCAACGTGGCGCATCACACAGACATCGGCGCGCGGACGCCCGGGGGCATCTCGGGGGATGCGCGTTCGATAGATGAGGAGGGGGTGCGCCTGGAGCCGAGTAGGCTGGCGACCGCGGAGGGTCTGTGCGAGGAGGTCGTGGAGCTGTTCGCGTCGCGGTGCCGAATGCCGGAGCATCGCCGCCTGGATCTGATGGGGCAACTGGCCGCCAACAGCGTGGGGCTGGGGCAGTTTGAGGAGCTGCTGGCGGAGTATGGGCAGGAGAGGCTGCGGAGGGCAACCGGGGCGATATTGGAGGCGACGGAGCGGCGGGTGAGGGCAGCGGTGGGGCGGGTGCCGGATGGGGTCTATGAGGCAGAGGACGAGATGGAGGGGGTGGTCGGGGAGGGAATGCTCAGGATACGAGTGCTAGTCGAGGTGGCCGGGGAGCGGCTTGGGCTCGATTTCTCGGGGTCCGGGCCGCCATCAAGAGGGGCCATCAATGTGCCGCGAAATGCGCTGCTGGCTACAGTGTACTATGCGATGAAGGCGTGCCTCGACCCGGAGGCGCCATCGAACGCGGGGCTGCATCGAGCGGTGGATGTGAGCGTGCCGGAGCACAGCGTACTGAACGCGAGGCCGCCGGCCGCGGTGGGCGCGCGAACGGACACTTGCCAGCATGTGGCGGGGCGGATCGTCGAGGCCTTCTCTAAGGCAATGCCTGGGAGGCTGCCGGCGCCGGGCAACGACGCCAGCACGGCCGTGGTGTTTTCGGGCTTAGACCCGCGGTCCAAGGAAGAATATGTGTACGTTGAGGCAGTAGCGGGCGGCGCGGGCGGGGGTCCGGAGGAAGATGGGCTCGATGGGGTGCAAGTCCACGTCACCAATACCGCCAACCTGCCTGTCGAGTGTCTGGAGCACGCTTTCCCACTGGTTGTAGAGCGCTACGAGTTCGTGCCGGATTCGGGAGGTCCGGGCGAGTTCCGGGGCGGGCTCGGCCTGCGGCGCGACATACGCGCGGTGGGCCACGAAGCGGTGTTCTCGGCGCACGGGGACCGGCACAGACGGCCGGCGCGCGGCGCAGAAGGGGGACTCCCCGGGAGGTGCGGCGCGTACCTTGTGAGCCCGGAGACGGAAGACGAGGAACGCGTGTCCTCTAAGGTGTCCGGCGTCCGACTGAGACCAGGCACTGTGCTGCGAGTGGAGACACCAGGAGGAGGGGGTTACGGGGATCCCGGGGCCCGAGAGAGGGAGCGGGTGTTGGCCGAGCTGCGGGATGGGCTGGTGTCGCCAGCGGCGGCGAGGGATGTGTTCGGCGTCTCGGTAGACGAGGACGCGGAGGGGCCTACGGTCTGATGAACGAGGCTGCGACGGTGCTCCAGATAGAGGATCTGGCAAAGCACTTCCCTGCCGCACGGGGACGGCTAGTGCGTGCGGTAGACGGAGTAACGCTGGCGGTGAAGAGGGGAGAGACGGTTGGCCTCGTGGGCGAGAGCGGATGCGGGAAGAGCACACTCGGTCGGTTGGCCTGCCGGCTCGAGGAGCCGACGCGGGGGAGAGTGGTCTTCGACGGGGTCGATATCACGGGGCTCGAGGCGCGCGAGCTGCGCCCGGTTCGACCCCGCATGCAGATGATATTCCAGGATCCGTTCTCGTCGCTGAACCCGCACAAGACGGTGGAGCAGATCGTTGGTCTGCCACTGCGGATCGGGGGCGCGCGTGACAGGTCGGCAGTGCGCGACCGTGTGGCCGAGCTGCTGCGCGTGGTGGGGCTGGACCCGGGTCAGGCTCACCGATTCCCGCATCAGTTCAGCGGGGGCCAGCGGCAGCGGATTGGGATTGCACGCGCGCTTGCCTGTGAACCGGAACTCGTAATCGCCGACGAGCCGGTGGCGTCGCTCGACGTGTCGATACAAGCGCAGATTCTGGAGATCTTCCGCGGTCTTCAGGAGCAGTTTCGGCTCACGGCGTTGTTCATCTCGCACGACATAAGTGTGGTATCGCATGTGAGTCAGCGAATCGCGGTGATGTATCTGGGGAAGATAGTCGAGCTGGGGCCCGCGCAGGCGGTGATCCAGGAGCCGCTGCATCCCTACACGCGTGCCTTGGTGGCGGCGGTGCCACGCATCGAACGGGAGAGGAAGGGGGCGACGACGCATCTGTCGGGGGACGTGCCGAGCCCGATGGCGGTGCCGCCGGGGTGCCGATTTCACACGCGGTGTTACCTCGATCAACGGCCGGAGTGCAGGAGCGAGGAACCGGAGCTGCGGGAGCTGAGGCCGCTGCACTTGGCTGCGTGTCACTTAGGCGTGGGAGAGTGAGGTCGGGGAGATGGCGTGCGAATGCCAGGGGCCCGGTCGAGCCATGCGCGCCCGACGGGCCGAGTTCGCGGGTGGGGCCTGTCAGTCCGCCCAGGCAGAGAGAGACGGCATAGAGCGACTGGCCGCGCCTGCGCGGCGACGCGCAGGCCGGGGGAAACGCGGTACGGCGCAAGGCCAGACAAGGAAGGAGCCCTTGCGGGCCGGTGCTGCTCCGGCGCCGCAAGGGCCCTGGGTTGGCGGTTGAAGGGCTGGCTCCTGGACCGGCTGAGGCCAGCAACTCGGCCCGGCGCTTTGTTATAGGGGAACAGGCCTAGCGGACGCTGGGAGAGTAGAGGCCGTTCCACGATTAGCTCTGCTGAGGCCGGCTGCGGCGTGCTGCTGCTTGCATGAAGGGCACAGCTCTGTTGCATGACTGAGGCCGGCGGCGAGTTGTCCCTGGACGCGCTCCCGGAACGGCGCGCTACCGATGGGCGTGCCGCATTCCTCGCATCGCGCGGCAGGGACCTTGGCTCCGAAGGTCGGAACCTCGACCTCGTCGTCGCCCCAGCGGATCTCGATTGAGCCGACCGGGCATACGGCTGCGCACGCGCCGCATCCGATGCAGGCATCCGCCGACTGCAGGAAGGGAGCGGCTAAGGCGCGGTCAACTCCTCGGCCGGCGAACGATATCGCTGCGGCGCCGATGACCTCGCGGCAGACATTGACGCACAATCCGCACAGGATGCAATCGCGCTCCGCATGCGTCACGGTGGGGAAGCGCGGCTCGTCCACGCCCATGGAGGCCCCGAGCTCTCGAAGGGCCTGGGACTCCGGCGCGCGCGCGAGCAGTAGCTCCATGACCCCCCGCCGCGCCCGCTGCACCTTCTCGGTCTTCGTCAGCACGGTTAGACCGTCGGAAACCGGGTAGCAGCAGGAAGCGGCCATCCGCGTCCGTCCGTTGCGCTTGACCTCCACCAGGCACAGCCGGCAGGCGCCATACGGCGAGACCGCCGGGTGAGCGCACAGCTCCGGAATCTCTGCCCCTGCCCTGCGAGCGGCATCCAGAACCGTGTCGCCATCCCGCGCTTCGACCTCTTCTCCGTCTATCGTCAGCTTCATCATCGCCTGCGCACTCTATACCTTCGCAATCGCGGAGAAGCGACACGCCTCGAAGCAGGCCCCGCACTGTACGCACTTGGCCTGCTCGATGACGTGCGGCTGCTTGCGCTCGCCGGTGATCGCCTCTTCCGGACACTCCTTCAGACACCGCCCACACCCCGTGCATTGCTCAGCCAGTATCTCGTACCTGAACAGCCCGCGGCACTCCCGCGCCGGACAGTGTTTCTCCCGGATATGCTCGTGGTACTCCTCGCCGAAGTGCTTGATGGTGCTGCGCACGGGATTCGGCGCCGTCCTTCCGAGCGCACACAGCGCGGTGCTCTCCGCGATGTCGCAAAGGTCCAGCAGCAGCTCCACATCCCCCTCTCGGCCGTCCCCGTTACAGATGCGGTTGAGGATGTGCGACATCTGCGCCACCCCCTCTCGGCAGGCCGTGCACTTCCCGCACGATTCCTCTTGCAGGAACTCCACGAAGTACCGCGCCACGTTCACCATGCACGTGTCCTCATCCATCACGATCAGCCCGCCGGAGCCCATCATCGACCCCAGCTCGGATAGCCGATCGAAGTCGACAGGACTATCCAACAAGCTCGCGGGAATGCAGCCGCCTGAGGGCCCACCCGTCTGCATCGCCTTGAGGGCCTTGCCATCCGCAACGCCGCCCCCGATGTCGTACACGATCTCCCTCAGCGTCATCCCCATCGGCACTTCCACCAGCCCCGTGTTGCGCACGTTGCCCACCAGTGAGAAGACCTTCGTCCCCTTGCTCCCCTCCGTACCAATGGACGCGAACCACTCCCCGCCTCGCGAGATGATCTCGGGCACGTTCGCCCACGTTTCCACATTGTTGAGGCAGGTTGGCTTGTCGTGAAGGCCGGCCTCAACCGTGTGTACGTACTTCTCGCGCGGCTCTCCGACTCTGCCTTCCAGCGAAGCCATCAGCGCTGTGGACTCGCCGCACACAAACGCGCCCCCGCCCCGGTTGATGCGCAGATCGAACGAGAACCCGCTGCCCAGAATGTCCGGCCCGAGCAGCCCGTGGCCGCGCGCGGCCTCTATCGCTTCTCGCATCCGCGCCACGGCCAGCGGATACTCGTTGCGCACGTAGATGAAGCCCTCGTGCGCGCCAATGGCATAGGCGCCAATGATGATCCCCTCGATCACCGCGTGCGGATTGCCCTCCATGATCGAGCGGTCCATGAACGCGCCCGGATCTCCCTCGTCCCCGTTGCAGATCACGTACTTGGGCTCGCCCGCTGCCTCCCGGCACGAGCGCCACTTGCGCGCCGTCGGGAAGCCACCGCCGCCCCGGCCGCGCAGACCTGCGAGGTGTACCTCCGCGATCACCTCCTCCGGCGTCATCTCGGTGAGCGCCTTAGCCAGCGCTTCATATCCGTGCGCCGCTACGTAGTCGTCTATGCTCGTCGGGTCAATGACGCCATTGTGCCGCAGCACGATGCGGTGCTGCTTCGCGTAGAACGGGATCTCGTCGCTGGAGGTCGCCTTCTTCCCCGTCTCGGGGTCCTCGTAGAGCAGCGACTCGACCACGCGGCCTCCCAGGATCGTCTCCCGCACGATCTCCGGCACATCCTCCTCCTGCACGTTCAGGTAGAAGATGTCACCCGGCTGAATCATGACCAGAGGCCCGCGCTCACACAGACCGTGGGCCGCGGTCTGCTTCAGCTCGACCTCGGCCACCTCCTCCGCAAGCTGCCTCCTTGCCGCCTCCAGCGCTGACCAGACTCCCTCGGCGCCCTTCGCACGGCAGCAGGTATCCATGCACACTGCCACCGTCACCCGAACCTCGCGGCCGGGCTGGGGTGAACTCCGTCGCCATCGCACGAGATCCGCGGGACATGTAAGCTGTTCAACTGCCATCCGGACGCTAGTTCTCCTTCCCCGAGTATCGCGCGAGAATGTCTGGAACCTGGCCCGGCCTCACCTCCGTGAAGTGATCGTCGTCGATCACCATGACTGGCGCAAGCCCACACATGCCCAGACAGTTGACAGGTTCGAACGTGAAGAGGCCATCCTTTGTGGTCATGCGGGGGCCTACCTCCAACTGACTCTCTATCCGCGCCGCTACCTCCTTGGCCCCCTTCAGGTAACACACCGTCCCCAGGCAGACCGTGATCAGATGCTTGCCGCGCGGAACCAAGCTCAACGATTTGTAGAATGTCGCCACCGAGTAGAGCTGGCTCAGCGGAACGTGCAGCAGGTCCGCCATGTGCCTTGCCGCCTCCGCCGGCACGTACCCCAAGTCGGCCTGGAGATCCTGGAGCATGGGAATGAGGAATCCCGGGTCGCCGGCGTAGGCCTCAACAGCGGCCTCGACGGCAGTGCTGAGATCTGGTGTGGCTGTGTCTGTGGTCATTCCCCTGGGCCTCGCAATGGACTGGCGGTGGTCACTTAGCCGCGGCGTTGGCCAGCACAGTCGCGCTGGCGTGTGCCTGCGCCTCGGCGATCACCTCATCGAGTTCCCTCATCTCGAGTGCGCCACTCGGACATGCCTCGACACAGGCCGGTTGTCGGCCGGCCGCAAGACGGTCTGCGCAGAGATCGCACTTGACCACTGTCTTCCCATCTCGGGCGAGCTGGATCATGCCGAACGGGCAGGCCATGACACAGGCCTTGCACCCAATGCATCTCTCGGCGTCCAGCACGACGGGGCCGCCATCGGATTCCCGATGGATGGCGCCGGTCACGCATACCGTGGCGCAAGGCGCGTCCTCACACTGGTTGCATACCAGCGGCACGGGCTGAACTCCGACGGCCACGACTTCGCACGCGGCATTGGTTAGGATTCCGGACGTCAGCGGCACACTCTCCTCGGCCCCCGTTCGTCGGTAGGCGCACTCCACGACGCAACCAAGGCAGGCATAGCACTTGCCGGTGTCCACGACGATGACCTTGCTCAACGCGATGCTCCTTCCCAGCCCATGGCGGACTGGATTTGCCGTCTGTGGCCTAAGTGCGGCCTGCACCGTACTCCGGCCGGCTCGCGAACGGCTGCTTGCGGGTGCGCGGCGATGTACTCAGTGTGAGCCTCCCACCTCAGCGGGCCAGGGCTCCGGTAGGGGCGTGCGTCGGCCGTCGGGGCGCCTCGGCCCGACTTCTTCCTCTTGGGCCGGCTCCAGCTCCGGTTCTCTAAGGGGCTCGGCCTGGACGCCGACTTCCTTCCGGCAGGGGTTTGCGAGGTAGTAGGCCACGCCGACGAAGACTGCGCCGCCGACGATGTTCCCGAAGGTCACGGAGAGCAAGTTCTGGGTCCACATGGTGGCCCAGTTGAGGGACGCCAGCGCGGGGGTGGCGACGCCGGAGGCCAGTCGCGCGGCGGAGAATCCCTTTGCGAATATGCCGGCCGGGATGAAGTACATGTTCGCGACGCAGTGCTCGAATCCCGAGGCGACGAAGGCTGTGATTGGGAAGAAGATGGCGAGGAACTTGCCGGACACGGACTTGCTGGCGATCGCCATCAAGATGGCAAGGCACACGAGCCAGTTACAGCCGATGCCGCGAAAGAAGAACGCGAGATTGTGGTTGATGCCTTCGATTGAGGCAGCGTTGGTTTTCGCGGCTGCGATGCTGATGGCGGTTCCGCCAACCTGGCCCGCCAGCAGGCCGGAGCCCTTGGCCACGATGAGCGCCAGGGCCAGCGATCCGACGAGATTCCCGAGGTACACCAGGGACCAGTTACGGAGGAGCGCTCCTATGCCGATTCGGCGAGAGCACAGCGCTACGGTCATCAGGTTGTTGCCGGTGAACAGCTCGGCCCCCGCGATCACCACGAGCATCAGGCCGACGGTGAATGCGGCCCCGACGGCGAGCTTCTGCATCCCATAGGATGCCCAGCTGCCGGTCGCCACGGTGGTGGCCAGGTGTGCGCCGAAGCCTATGTACGCGCCTGCCAGCACGCCAAGCAGGAACATTCTGCCGATGGGCAGCTTAGTCTTGGCTTCGCCTGTGTGGGCGAGGGATTCCGCGGTATCTGCCGGCGTACGCAGCATTTGCGTACTCCGGTCTGGAGACCTGGGGGGAGTGGCGATCCGACGGCGAGACCTCACGACGCCCGCCTGGCCGTTGACGGCAACACGACTTCGCGGCGAGGTACAACATCAGGGCGGCGAAGCCGCCTTGTCCGACGCGCGGCCGCGGGCGGCCGGCATCGCTCCTTGCGCCGCAGTCTCTCTTCCCTGGTCTCTGTGAGGTGGCAGCGGCCGCAGCACCAGAGCTTGCAGACTGCATCGTAGCAGTATCCGTCATGGTGGCAGTTCGGGCAGAGCTCGGCTTCGTTCAGCGCTGGTATCGCTCTCACTGTATTCACTCTCGCCGCTCGTAGTAGGCACACGCGCGGTGCGCGGGGACGGCCGGATAGGAACTCAGTGTCTCGCACGCGCAGACCTGCCGCGTTTCCTACCTGATATCCCTCACAGTGCTCTCTACCGGTATTATGCCCGCCGTAGTGCGCAACGTGTACTGTGGAAATCCGTGTTGTGGTTAGCCGCAGTGTGCTTTGCAGGCAGGCACAAAGAAAAGGGCCCCGCCCGCGGGCGGGGCCCACTCGACCACTCGTTTCAGCGCGTGCTCTCAGCGGTCGGCCCGTATGATCCCTTTCCGCACCGCGTAGCGCACCAGGCCGGCCCGATCAGTTAGGTCGAGCTTTCGCATGATGTTCGCCCGGTGTGCCTCCACTGTCCTTTCCGCGATGCGTAACAGTGCCGCTATCTGCTTATTGAGCTTGCCCTCGGCCACCAGCTGAAGCACCTCCCGCTCCCGCGGCGTCAGTGGGTCGTACTGCTCCCGCTCACCGGCGCGCGCTTGTGCCCTCCGCAAGTGCTCCTCGACCAGGCGGCGGTCAATACTCGGGCTCAGGAAGGGACTGCCCGGCCGGCCGGTGCGCACGGCGGCCACGAGTTCGACGTCCGCGTCCTCCTTGCGCACATAGCCGCAAGCCCCAGCTCGCAGAGCGTGCACTACGTGCTCCAAGTCCGTGTACATGGTAAGCATGACAACGCGTGGAGCGTCCGGCAGAGATGCTATCTGCCGCGTAGCGTCGATGCCGTTGAGCCCGGGCAGTGCGATGTCCATTATAACGACCTCCGGACGCATCTCCTTGACCGCCTGCACCGCCGCGCGGCCGTCTCCCACCTCCCCGACCACTTCCAGTCCGGACTCCGCCTCCAGCAGCGCGCGCAAGCCCTGGCGCACGATCGTATGGTCGTCGGCCACCAGAATCGTGATGCGATCCATCATCGCCTCTCGCGATGCAACGGCACTGAGACGCGTACGGTCGTCCCCTGCCCCGGTGTGGATTCAACATGAAAAGAGCCGCCGAGTTCGGCCGCCCGCTGCTCCATGCTGAGCAGCCCCACACCCACCGACCCATTCTCGCTCTGCGTTGAGGCGGCGACATCAAACCCGACTCCGTCATCTTCCACCACGACCCCTGCCCGCTCCTCGTCTCGCTCCAGCCGAACCACCGCCCGGCTCGCCTCTGCGTGCTTCGCGACGTTCGTGAGCGCCTCCTGGCCGATCCGGTAGAGTGCAGTCTCCGTCTCGAACGGCAACCGCGGCTCGTACCGCTCCGCCTCAACTGTGACCGGTATCCCTGTTCGGTTCTGCCAGTCTCGCGCGTAGGACTCCAGCGCGGCCGCCAGCCCCAGGTTGTCCAACGCCGGCGGCCGCAGATCGAACACGAGCCGGCGAAGTTCGCGCAAGCTCTCGTCGATCAGCTTCCGCGCATCGACCACACGTCCCCTCGTCGCGCTGGCATCCGGGCCGAGCTGCCGCCCGGCCGCGCTGAGATCCATCTTGACCGCGGTCAGGGCCTGCCCCAGCCCGTCGTGCAACTCGCGCGCGATCCGCGCCCGGTCTTCTTCCTGCGCCTGCGTAACCCGCGCCGAGAGTGCAGCCAAGCGTCTGCTCCTCGACTCCAACTCGCGAATCAGCGAGGCCTTCTGCACCAACTCGTGAAATGCCCGCGCAGTGTCTGCTATCGCGTTCCGACCATGCACCGCGGGCGCGGACGGCACGACTCCCTCACGCGTTAGCCGGTCGATCTGCGCTTCCAGTGTCTTCAACGGCCGTACAATGGAGAGCGACAGCGCCACCCCTATGCCTATAGCCAGCAGCCCGATGCAGACGAGGAGCGTCTCGCTGACTGCCCGGGTGCGCTGGAATGTGTTGACCGCTTCGGCCCTTGCCTGCAGCGCCCGCTCGTCCACCGCGGCAATGAGATCGTTGAGGATTCCGACCGCGGTCGCCGCCTTTCCCCGCATTGCACCATCCGCGGCATCAATGCCCGCCGTATCTCGAACGTCTATGTTCTTGCGGAAGGTTTCGTTGAGCAACTCGGTCGCGGCATCGAACCGCGTCAGCAGCCGCTGCTCCGGCTCTCCGGACACCGCGGCCCCGAGCCGCGCGCGCAGCGAGCGCGCCCGCCTGCCGTGCTGCCTGGCCGTCTCTAGGTATGCCGGCTCGCCGCGCAGCAGGTAGTTCTTCTGTGCCTTCACCTGGTCCAGCAGCGCCGTCTTCAGCTCCATCCCAACGAGGGAGCCTTCGGAATATGTGTCCAGCGCCTTCTCGTAGTTGCGCTTCGCCTCCCGCAGCCCCCGCATGGCGATCGTGCACGCCCCGGCGACCAGCACGATGATGACCAGGAATCCCCCGATTACCCTCGAGCGGATGGTAACGCCCTTCACAGCTCTAGCCGCCTCCAGCGACCGCCGGATTCCCTGCCTGAACTGGCAGTCACGTGTCGCCCGTGCAGTCAGATACGGTGTAGGGTTTCTGCGCGCAAGCGACCTCGACCTCGCGTCGGGGTCGAGCCAACTCGGGCTTCGCTTCGCTGCCCCTCACACAGTGTCAGCGGCTATGCTGAGCGAAGCGAGGTGTCATCGTTCGGGGGCACTGGGCATGGCATGCCCTTGACCGACGATGAGCCATGGGCAGGCTCTCAGCCGCGGAGACAGGCAACCCCCCATGCGCAGCGTCTCCTGTCCGGCTTGCTCACTCGGAGACAAGCGCCTCGTCTGCCGATACGTAAGCGGCCGCAGCGCTCGGGTTTCTGTTGCCAGTGACGCGCACCGCCAGCGCGTGCGGGCCCTTCTGCAGCACCGGGCTGGAGTACAGCAGCACGCGGTCGAGCGTCTCCGCCGAGTGGCAGTCGACGAGCGTCTCCGGGCCGCCGTCAAGAGAGACCGCGGCAATGCCATGGGTGTTCGACTTCGGGCCGTAGAGCTGTATCCGGGTGCCGTGGAACCGCACGACGTAAGCGTCATCTGGGGTGGAGGAGCGGTGGGTGTCCTTCGAGTAAGGGCCGGCATCGTAGTGCTTGTAGTAGTCGGCATCGAGCACGACCGTCCAGTACGCCGTCGGCGTGGCGTCGCGAGCGTACTCCCACTCCCCGTGGTAGTCGAACTGATTCGCGCTCGTGCCGGCTACACCGTCGTTGATACGGCTGCGCCGGATCTCGCCACAGCCGACGCTATCTATCAGGTAGGTCGTGATGGATTGCGGGGGCAACGTGTCTGAGAGGACGCCGGCCTTCAACGGAATGGCCGGCAGACGCTCCAGGCTCTGTGCGGTGGTCGTCCTGTGGGGAGCGGCTTGCAGGGGCTCGCCCTGGGTGACGGAGGAGAGGGCATAGCGGTAGTCAACCGCCACCTTTCCTTCATTGTAGGTGACGATCACGAGCCGGCCGGCCGACGAGTCGTAGGCAGCGAGCGTGCGCGGGTCGTCGGCCTCGACGATGATGTCGTCCGGCCTGATGAAGCGCGAGTAATGGGCAATGCCGTAGAGCTCCTTGGCGGCCCAGTACTGCTCCGCCTGCGGGCCCGTGAAGTAGGCGTGGATGGGTCCCCAGTTGTCGTTGGCGTTCCAGACATCGTTCACGTTGTAGAACTCATCGACGACCGGCGTCCACATGATCCACTTCGCCACCCCCATATCGCGAATGTCCGTGGTGATCTGCCACGCCATCTCCAGCGCGCATCGCATGCCCGTGTGCGTGTGGCCCTCGGGGCGCCCGGCCTGGCATACCTCTGACATCATGCCGGCCTTCTGCTCCGAGAGCAGGAGGTCCCTGAAGGCGTAGCGATCCGTGAGAGATCCCTGGTAGGAATGGGAGCTTATGACCCCCACGTGGGATCGTGCCGCTCGGCTGTAGGACTCATACGACGCGACGGAGGTGGCGACGGCGTAGTTGTCGGGGGAGCACACAGTGGTGGGCAGTCCCCTGCTGTTGAGCTCTGCACCGAGTTCCCGGACCATCCTGTCCATCAAAGGCCGCGTGTAGCAGCACCCCTCCTGGGCACTCCCCTTCACCCACCACCTCATCTGCGGCTCGTTGAACGGACTGAGCGATCCGAAGGTCACGCCCCACTCGTCTCTGAAGTGTTCGATGACATCGGCGAGGTAGCAGGCGAAGTCGTCGTAGCAGTCTTCTTTGAGGTTGGGAGTGGCGGGTGTATCGGCGCCCGCGGCGCACCCGCTGACCGTCATCCACCACGGAGGGCTGATAGCGTTGGCATCGAAGTCCGCGACCCCGTAGACCTCTTTGCAGTGTTCGAGCACCCATCTCTGGTTGGGTGCTGCGGTCCAGTCATAGGGGCCGGATTCCGTCGGCTTGAATCCCTCAATCTTCGCTCGCGTGCTGAGATGGTCTCCTCGCGTGCATTGGGGGTTCTCCCCACCGCCTATGTTGTACCTGACGACGGTGAAGCCAAGGCCGCTCTGACGGTCGAAGACCAGCTTCATCACCTCGCTTCTAGCAGGCTCACTCCAACCGCCGACGCGGTGCGCCCACCACGAGAGGTCCGTGCCAAATCCCTGGACTGTCTGGTACTGGATGGTTGGGTCGACGATCACCGTCCTCGCTGCCTGGGCGGGGCTTAGACCGACGAGGAAGAGCAGCGCGAGGATAGTCGCGCGCGCGTGGGAAGGGAGGCGTATGTGTTGCATCATTGCTCTATACCTTTGCGCGATTGCTCTGTACCTGTGCGCGATAGCGTTACCCGAACATCGGGATGAGGACTACGGCAAGGCCTGCGGGAGTCCACGAATCATTGTCGAGCACTCACATACTGTGAAGTTCGGCCTGCATTATCACACAAACCGGCCACTGAGTCACTGAACGGACTGGCTGCCGACGTGTGTGACGCGCTCGCGGGCGGTCCGGCCACCGGCCGCACTGGCGGCCGCTCTTCACAGGTGCGGGTCCGGCGCGCTGGCGGCTCCGGGGAGGGAGAAGGTGTTGATGGACCGTGGGGGGATGCTGACTGCCAGCTTGCCGTCCTTGAGGCGGGCAGGCGGCTTGTGCGTGTAGTTCTCCGTCTCTGTGGTGCTGAGCCAGGCGGCCTCGTCCGGCAGGTGGGCGAATGCGGAGAGATCGAACACGATGGGCCGCTCGACCGGGTCTCGGTTCGCGGCGACCAGCGCGAGGTCACCCGTGGGGCTGAGAGCCGCGACGACGTCCGGCGCCGACACGCCGAGGATGGTGGCGCCGGGGCGGAGGTGCCTAGTGAAGTGGAGATAGGCCCAGTATTGCTTCTTGATGACGATCTCGTCGCGCCGCGAATAGGAAACGTCGATAGCGTGCCAGTCCGTTGGATTGTCCATGTTCCCGACCGGCTGCCAGCACACCCACCCGAGGCATTGGAGCTGGTTGAGGTCCAGTGAGATGACACGGACTAGCTCGAGCGCGCTGCCGAACTCGCCGTCGATGCCGTTGCCGTATTCGCTGACGTAAAGCCGCTTGCGCCTGTCGCGGGCGAGATCCCGGAGTGCCGCGCGGCCCTCTCCGGCGTAGCTGTGAGTGTTGATCTGGTAGATGGCCTGCTGGATCGCTGGGCCGTAGGAGTTGAAGGACTCGATGGTGTGGTCGATTGAGTGTTCCTCGGGAGCGCTGAGCTTCGTCGCCAGGCCCTTTCGGGTGAGGCGCTCGGCCGTTTCCTTGAGCACGGCGCGCTGTTGGTCGACCGGAATGCAGCAGCCTTCCTGGTTGTTGCCGAGCGTCCACCAGCCGGCAATCGGCTCATTGAAAGGTGAGAGAGTGTCGAAGGTCACCCCGTAGCGGTCCCGGTACTCTCGCACGACGTCGGTGAGATAGTCGGCAAACGCGTCGCACATATCGTCACGCAGGTTGCACGTCCCGGGATGTCCTTTCCCGCTGCCCGTGACGCTGCCGCTGATGGTCATCCACCACGGCGGCGAGTTGGAGAACGCCTCGGTGATGGTAACGCCGCGCTTGATACTCTCCAGCAGGACCCAGCGCTGGCCGGCGTCCGCGGTCCAATCGTAGGGAGCATCCGGGGCCGGCTTGAACCCCGGCACGGCGCGCCAGGGCCACATGAAGTCGTGGTCGGGGTTCTCGCCGCCGCCGATGTTGTAGCGGACGATGTTCAGGCCGAGCCCCTTCTCCGGGTCGAAGACGAGGTCCAGGAGTTCG
>JALGTG010000214.1 GCA_029821495.1 Candidatus Hebobacteria bacterium | reverse complement strand
GACTCGACCTCGTCAAACGAGTGGACGGCGTCCAGGGAATCGAGGTCGTCTATCCCAACGACTTCGGCGACGTGGACGAATCGGTCCCCCTCATCAAGGCATGCGGACTGCCCGTCTCGGCAGTCAACCTCAACGTCAAAGGCCAGAAGAAGTGGCAGACCGGCTCCTTCACTTCCACCGATCCAAAGCTCCGCGCCGAGGCCGTCTCCGATCTCAAGACGGCGATGGATCTCGCCGCTGAACTGGGTGCCCACATGGTCACCTGCTGCCCCCTCATAGACGGACACAACTACTGCTTCGAGGTGGACTACTCCAAGCAGTGGGCCTGGCTCGAAGAGGGCGTCGCGGAGGCCGCGCAGCACCGCTCTGATGTCAGAATCAGCCTCGAGTACAAGCTCAATGAATCCCGCAACTTCGTCGCCCTCGGCGACATGGGGCGCACTCTCTACCTCTGCGAGCGCCTCGCCATGCCGAACGTTGGCGTCACTCTCGATGTCGGCCACGCGCTCCTTGCCAAGGAGACGCCGGCCGAGGTCATCTCGCTAGCGCTCGCCGCCAACCGCCTCTTCTACGTCCACTTCAACGACAACGGCCGAGAGTGGGACTGGGACATGCTCCCCGGCTCCGTCAACCCCTGGGACTTGATCGAATCACTCTTCTACCTGCACCGCGCGGCATGGCAGGGCTGGCTCTGCTACGACGTCCTCACCCGCAACGGCGATCCCGTCGAGCAGATGAACGCCACCATCGCCATCATGGAGGCTGCCGAAACCGCCATGGCCAAGATCGGCCCCGATGTCCTCCAGACCTATATAGACCGCGGCACTCCCGCCACCACCTACACCACATTGTGGCGAGAGTTGCTCTAGACGTACCCTCCCGCCCACGCGCCCCCAACCCTGCAGGGCCCGGGCGACGTTATCCGGGTCATCCTCGCCGGCGCGGTGCGAACCACGGGCCCTCCATCCGGTCCCCGCGCAATCACGATGTTCTTCAGCCACTCATCGTTGTTCGGCTCGCGGTAATCCAGTCGCCAGTGCGTGCCCCGGCTCTCCCTCCGTTCCAGAGCGGCGGTGGCGATGACCTCTCCCACCTCCAACATCAACTCCGTCTCCACCGCGTCGCGCATCTCTCGAGGGCCTCTCGCGCCCACCTCCGTCATCCGGCTCCGCAGCGCGCCAAGCTCCTCTATCCCCTCCCTCAGACCGGCATCTCGTCTGACTGGCCCCACCTTCCGCCACATCACCCGCCTCACTTCGTCCCGCAGCGCGCTCGGCGGCATCCCCTCTCCGCCCTTGTCCAGTATCCTGGCAAGCTTCTCTTCCTCTTCGCGAATCTGCTCCTCATCAGGGCTTGTCTCATCCCTGCCGGCCGCCGCCTCGGCCGCACTCGCACCAGCCAGACGGCCCGACACCATGATGTCCCCAACTGCCGAGCCGCCCAGACGCGCCGACCCGAAGCTCCCCCCGGTAACCTCGCCCGCAGCGTACAGGCCTTCCACCGCCGAGCGGCGATTCAGGTCTACTCGGACGCCCCCGCACGAGTAGTGCGCGCCCGCCGTCTTCAGCATCTTCTCCTCATCCCCCGAGCCATCGAACAGCGCCTTCAGCTCCTCGTGCGACATCATGAAGGTATCGAACTCCATGTCCACCAGCTCGGCCCCCGCGCGGTATGCCAGCGCATATCCATCTCCCGTCGTGCCGGCCGGATTGTTCTGTCGCGCATACACACCGGACGCTCCCCCCGTGGCCAGGATCACAGTCTTCGCTGCTATCACCACGAGATCCCCGGTTGCCAGATCGACCGCCGTCGCCCCCACCACCGACGACCCGGACGTGAGCAGTCTGTTGATGAACGTACCGCTCAACATCCCTGCCCCCATCTTCTCCGCGGCCTCCCGCAGGGGTGCCCGGATTGCGTCCCCCAATCTCCCCCTTGGTCCGGGGAAGTACCACATCTCTCTCGCCGTCCCCGGCCGCTCCAGCGTGCACTCCTCCAGCCGCATCTCGACCCCAAAGCGGCGCAGCTCCGGCATCCGCTCGGCCACCTCCGAGGCATAGCTCCAGGCCAGCTCCTGATCGCTCAGGTAGTTCCCCTCCTCCACCACCGCGCCGAAGTACCCCTCCACATCCTCCGGCCGGCAGTACGCCCCCCAGCCCGCGATCACGGCCGTGCTGTTCGGCCTGTCGGCCCCTATCTTCGAGGCCACGATCACCTCACAGCCCCGCTCCACCGCCTCGACGGCGGCTCTCAGTCCCGCCCCACCATTCCCCACAACCAGCACATCCGTCGCCAGCCGCCTTCGCTTCATCACTCTACCTCTGCCGCGCACATTCGCTGCCGACGCCCTGCATCGTCTGCTTCACGACTCGACGGCACTATCCTTCCCGCTCATCCCGGCCAGTGACCCGCTCCGAGTGCGGCCTCGATTGAGTCCAGGCTCGTTTGCCGCCGCGAATTCTCTGTGGTAGAATCCCCAGACCTTCGGCTGTACATGGGGACCCTCGCATGTCGAACGCAACACCTTGGCGCTCCGCGCTCGTGCTGACCGTGACAGCCCTGCTAATCGGCCTGACCGCCGCCCCGCGGCCCTCTTTGGCGGCCGACACCGAAGCCTACAACTACCTCCTTGGCACACAGACCATCGGCGTCACCTACGCCTTCACCGACGACACCCGCCTCGTGGAGACCGCCCGCGCGATTCTCGAAATGGGATCGAACGTCCTGAAGATCAGCATGAGCCCCAACTACCACGAGCTCTACGACCTCCCCAAGTCGGACGCGATAGATTCTCTCACCGAGCTGGCGCGCGACGATCCCTCGTTCAAAGCCGTGCTCGACATGCCCTTCGCCCACTATCACATCTGGGTGTACCCGTTCTATGGGGGAAAAGGGGGATCGTGGCAGGACGGCCTGTCAGAGGAGGAGCGCAAGAGCGAGCGCCGTCAGATCTACGAGTTGACGCGCTACCTGCTGACAACTTACAGTGGGACCGGAAAGACGTTCTACCTCGGCCATTGGGAGGGCGACTGGCACCTCCGCCCCGACTTCAACTGGCGCAATGACCCGAGCCCCGAGCTTCTCCAGAGGATGGTCGATTGGCTCAACATCCGGCAGCAAGCAGTTGACGACGCCAAGCGCGACACCCCCCACCAGAACGTGCAGGTCTACCACTACACCGAAGTCAACCTCGTGAGGGTGGCCATGAACGGCGGCGTAGCCCTCGCCAACAGCGTGCTGCCCAACACCAACGTCGACTTCGTCTCCTACTCCTGCTACGACAGCCTCGCGGGCAGCCCGGATGCCATCAAGCAGCGGCTCTTCGCGGCCCTCGACTACATCGAATCCAAGCTTCCTCCCAGGCCCGGCATCCCCGGGAAGCGCGTGTACATCGGCGAATACGGCTTTCCGCTCATACACGTCAAGACTCCGGAGAAGCAGGAGCGTCTGAGCCGCGCCTTCGCGCGCGCCGCCCTCGAGTGGGGCTGCCCCTTCGTCCTCTACTGGGAGATGTACTGCAACGAGATCAGGGACGGCGTTCACATGGGCTTATGGATGATTGACGTCAAGGGCGAGAAGCAGCCCATCTACTACACCCACCAGCGCTACTACAAGCTCGCAAAGCAGTGGGTGGCCGACTTCAAAGAACGCAGCGGAAAGCTGCCCACGCCCGACGAGTTCCGCAAGGCCGCCGTCGGCCTCCTCGACGAGGCCGCTCCCGACCGCCAGGTCGGCGAGCCACCCTCCTAGCCCGCGCTCTCACTCACCTCCACCGCCAGCACGTCCGGATTCGTCCCCGCCTGCGTCAGCGGCACGTGCCACGTCATGATCTCATGGCGCGGATAGTCGGCCCCGGCCTGCTCGAATCGCGCCGTCCACCTCCCGAAGTCATACACCAGATGATCTCCGTCCCCCACCAGCCCCTCGAAGGCATCCCTTAGGACGGACAGCACCGGCCCTCCGCAGAAGCACTCGTAGTGCAGTCGGTAGAACTCCGGCACGACCAGCCACCGCCCCTTTCCGTCCTCAACGCCTGTGATCTCCTTCACCTCACCAAGCCCGGACCCAGCAGGCGCCAGCCGCGGCGGAAGAACGCACATCGCTCCCTCCTTCACGCACCGCGCCACGGCCTCCAGTGTCCCCTTACTGATCGTCACCCCCGTCAGGAAGATCAGCTTCAGACCTGCCAGAGTCTCATATCCCACCTCGTGATCGTAGACCGCTACGTTGTGCAGCGGGACGAACAGCGTCCGGCAGCCGAACCGCCGCGCTTCCCACTGGTACTCCAGATACTCAGCCATTCCGTGTTCTCCGGCCCCGCCGGCACGTGCCCGTACAGCGGGCCGGGATACTCCCCCAGATACCTCTGCCGCTCGTCGAAGCACGTATCGTCGAAGCGGACAATCGCGGTCTGAGGCCTGAAGTCACGCCAGCTGTGGGGCCGCGGATGGGCCGGTACGTACTCCCCCAGGAAATCGGCGTAGGCCTTCTCGATTGCCTTCCCCTCCGGATGGCCCTTCCCCCACCGCGCTCCACCCTCCACATAGATCTGGCTCGCGCCCGACCAGTAAGCCAGCAGCAGCGCCGATCGGAACCTCTCCGCCGAGTGCCCGATCGCCTCATTGTGCCACCAGTAGTCCACATCAACCCACAGCTCCACCCCATACTGCCTCGCCGCTCCCATCGCCGCCGCCAGCATCGCCGGCCCGCACGTCTCCTTCAGAATCTTCGGCCCCATCGTGCAGCCCGCACGTGCCGCCGTGTGCATCATCGCGGGAAACAGGAACTCGACCGCCGACGGCTTCCCGCC
>JALGTG010000213.1 GCA_029821495.1 Candidatus Hebobacteria bacterium | reverse complement strand
GGAGTCCGTCCCCTGCCGTTCGCGCGTACAGCCCGTCGAAATACAGTATCACCGCTATCTCTCCATGGTTGGGGAATGCGACGCCGTGACCCCGGCGTCAGGGGGATATGCGGAACGCCACAGGCCTCATCGGCCCGTGGCGCGTTGATCGAAGAGCGCGGTGACTACTGAGTCAGGCGATCAGTCGGCCCCCAGGCGTGAAAGGCAGTGACGGGATATTCGAATCGTGGCATTTGCAGTCTTCATCATGTCGCTGCCTCCTTTCCGCCTGAGTGGCGATCTAATGCACCAGACTATACCGGCCGCCACTATGGCTGTCAAGCCCGGCCCACGGGCCACTTGCCGCGCTGGGCGATCCTACCGCTGCATCCAGCCGGTGCCGCTTACGCAAGCTCCCGCACCAATGGCGACCGTCCACTGACACGCGGTCGAACGCGCTGCGGCCCAGCGCGCGTAGATTGCGCGGTCCCCTGTTCTGGCTCAAAGCGGCGCGGGCCCCGTTCTTCACAGGGAGCCTCGCGCCGATCATAGTCGGCACCGCCACGGCCTTCTACGAGGCCGGCGCGGTGAGCTGGCCGCGCGCGGTGCTGGCACTGCTCGCGCTGATCTGCCTCCATGCCGGAGCCAATCTCGCGAACGACTACTACGACCACCTCAGCGGCAGCGATGACATCAATGTCTCCCGCGCCCCCCCCTTCACCGGCGGCAGCCAGTTCATCCAGGACGGCAGAGCCCAGCCCCGCGAGATCCTGTTCGCATCGCTCCTTTCCCTCGGCCTCGGGTCCGCAATCGGGATCTACATCGTCCTCGTGACGGGCTGGCCCATCCTCGTGCTGGGCATCATCGGCGCGGCCACCGGCTTCTTCTACACCGCCCCCCCGCTCAAGCTCGGCTATCGGGGACTGGGTGAGGTGTTCGTCTTGCTCGACTTCGGTCTGCTGCCGGTCCTCGGCGCGCACTACGTCCAGACCCGGAGCTTCTCGGCCGGCCCGGCCGTGGCCGGCGTGGTCGTTGGGTTGCTCATGGCCAACGTGCTCTGGATCAACCAGTTCCAGGACGCGGACGCAGACGCCGCGGCTGGCAAGCGGCATTGCGTGGTGAGGCTGGGCCGGCGCGCCTCATCCAGAGTCCACGCCGCGCTGTTCGCGCTCGCCTACACCGTTGTCGTCACCGGAGTAGTCTGGCGAGCGCTTCCTGCCTCGGCACTGCTGGCGCTGCTCTCGCTCCCTCTCGCAGCACGGGCCACCCTCGTCTCCCTGAAGCATCACGACCACCTGGACCTCCTCACCCCGGCCAACATCGCGACCATCGCCACTCACCTCGCCACGAGCGTTCTGCTGGCCGTTGGTCTCGTCATCGCAGCCGTCCTGTAGCGCGGGCATTCGCCGCAGGCGAATGCCCGCCGCAGTCGTTGATCACCACGTCAACTCGCATATCTCGCCCTGGAAGGGCCAGTCATCAGGGCTCTTGGCCAATTCTGCTCTGACGGGATTCGCACGGACGTATTCCCATTTCTCCGCGTATGACTCCCCGCTCCTCATGAGGTGGTCAAAGAACTCCGGCTGCCACGCGAAGGCGCGCATTCCGGACTTGTGGACAGCGGCCGCGGTCGCGCGCTTCCAGAAGCCCACGAAGCTGGACAGGGTCTTTGCCTCATCCGCGCAAGGTGCGCAGAAGAAGTGCACATGATCGGGCATCACAACGAAGCGACCAACAGACCAACCGTGTTCGGTGTGCGCGCCGCGCAGGGCTTGAACAAGAATGTTGTAGACGACCTCATTGGCCAGTGTCTTGCGGCGGTGACGCGTGCAGACGGTGATGTAGAACAGGGGTGAGCGAGAAGCATCGAAGACTGCATCCAGTCGGCGGAGGTGTTTGCGCCGGGCCAGGCGGCGCCGCCCATCGGAGCTTCGGGAGCTCTTGTCCAAGGGCTCTTTCATAGCGGAAGACTGGCAGCAGCGGCGGGCATTCACCTACGGCGAATACCCGCCCTACACTTCACCTGCCATTTCTTGGGCCACATGCCGCACCATGTTCTCGAAGTCCATTCCGTGAAACTGGAATCTCCCCTCGGCCTGCTGCCCAAGGAACTCCCTGAATCTGCCCTCCAGGGATCTATCGGGGTTGAAAACCCAGAACCGCCGTAGGGTGGCTGCGCCAATGCTGCCAACGGCGTAGAGGTAACGAAAGAAGGTGTCGGTTTCCGAAAGCGAGTAGCCGCATACGAAGATGTTCTCTGCGCCACGAAGCGCGGCAGCGGCTGCGGCCCACACTGGTTGGAGCGGGGCCTGATAGCGGGCCTTGGCCCACGTGGGCGGCACGATCATGAGTTGCCCGTCGCGTTTCCCGCACTTCCGACACTCGAATGAACGGACGGTCTTTGCTGCCACTTCGAGGCGCCGTGTTGTGCCGCCGGGCCGGAGCCGCAGCCGCGCCAATAGGTCGCTCAGGGATCGCTCTTGGACGGTTCTGCACTCTGGGCAGTGCGCCCAATTCAGCGAACCGTGGAGCTTGAGCAGGTTGACCCTGTCCTGCTGGTCGCTTTCGGAGAGATGGTAGGTAGACGGCACACGGACGCAGTAAAAGGCGTGGTCGAGGCAGACATCGTAGTTGAAGGTGATGACGCCAGGCCACAACTTTGTTTCGTGGCGCAGTTGAGAGATCATCTCCGCGAAGCTCTGATACACTGGACAGGGGTACATGCCCCCATCGGCACCGGGCAGTCGTATGCGCTGCTCCAGAGTCACCGTTATCAGCGTTCGCATGGCCTCCGGTAGCCGGGCGACCTGTTCGCTCTCCAGATCCCCCAATCGCCCGACCAGCGCAGCCATCTCGAACGCGTCGAAGACAGTCTCCAGGTTGGTGATGTCCAGCCTTGCCTTCGACTGAGCAAGCTGGAGAGCATTGAGGCCAACCCGTACAAGCTCGAAATCCCTCTTCTCTCCTTCGCCAAGACCAACGCGCTCGCACAGGTCAAAGGCGCTATCCAGGAAGTTCGTAATCAACGGCGCACCCGCGCTGCGCGACGCCCCAGCTCCGAGGATGAAGACAGTCCCGGCCATGCAGTGCCCTCCACCAGAAGGATTGCGGCCCGTGCCGCCTACCGGCTGTGAGGTGGGGCGCTGCCTCCATGATAGCGCGAAGCCACCACCAGGACAACCAAGCTCTCAACGGCCGTCATGTAGGGCGGGTATTCGCCGCAGGCGAATGCCCGCCGCCGTCTGGGTCGCGGCGCCTCGCTCGTGCCACTCACGCCGGCCTCCCTGCCTTCCACACAATCGTCGCCGGCACCATCTGCTGCCGGTCGAGCGCATAGTACCCGCGCCAGTCCTGCCCGCTGCCCGACGCTACCGGCTCCGGCTCGACGATGTCCAGAACCTCCAGACCCGCCTCTTGCAGCAGGCCATACCACTCGCCCATCGTCCGATGGTACTCGGCGACCCGCGGACGTGATCGCAGACCACTCTGTATCCACAGGTAGGAGTGCCCCCCCTCGAAGTAGCTGCTCTCGATCTTCATCTCGTCATCGGCGAGGCAGTACCAGAACGGATGCTCGACGCTGAACACAAAGAGTCCGCCCGACCGCAGCACCCGGACGACCTCCGCAAAGCAGCGGTCAATTCCCTTCACGAATTCGAGCGCGCGGGCCGAGAACACGACATCCTGCCTGGCGTCCGCAATCGGAGAGAGATTCTCGATACTGCGTCTCAGAAACGTCGCCTCGACGCCTTCTCGCTTCGCCAACTCGCGCGCGAACTTGATCTGACCGTCGGAGAAGTCAACACCGGTCACAACCGCGCCGCGCTTGGCGAAGGCGATAGCGCACTGCCCGCCCCCGCACCCAATCTCAAGCACTTGCTTTCCCTTCACATCCCCGACAATCTGCAGCTGGTCCTCATTGGGGCAGTGCGGGCCGTAGTGCACGAACTCCGTGGGGATCTGGTGCTCTTTCTGGTAATGTGGCGCGATCTTGTTCCACGCCTCGCGCATCGTCAGCCGCTTCCTCATCGCACACCTCCGCCGCGGCCGGCTGACTTGCGCGTTGACCTACTCCCTATCGGCTTTCGCGCCTTCCAGATGATCGTCGCCGGCACCATTCTCTGCCGTTCCGGCGAGTAGTACTCGCCCCAGTCCTGCCCGCTGCCGCACTCGATGGGCTCCGGCTCCAGAATCGCCAGCACCTCCAGGCCGGCATCCCGCAGCGACCGGAACATCTCTCCCGCCTTCCGGCGGAATGCCTCGAACGGTTCGGCTCCCTCATCCCCGTACGGCCAGTCCCAGGTCTCCGACGCCGGATCGTGGTAGCTCCTGACAACCTCCAGCGTCTTCTCTGCCAAGCACGCCCAGAAGGGGTGGTCGAGGCTGAACACAAACAACCCGCCCGGCGCGAGCGCCCGCCGCACTTCCGCGAAGCACCGACCCCAGCGCTCCAGATACTGGAGCGCATACGCCGAGAACACTACATCCTGACTCTCATCGCCGATCGCCGACAGATCCTCAATGCTCCCCCTCATGAACGTCACCCAGACCCCATCCCGCTTCGCCAGCCGCCGAGCGTGCTCGATCTGCTTGTCCGACAGATCAATGCCCGTCGCAATCGCCCCCCGCTTGGCGAATGCGATGCTGCACTGCCCTCCGCCGCATCCGATCTCCAGCACGCGCTTACCCTTCACATCCCCGACAAGCTGAAGCGCATCCTCATTCGGACAATGCGGGCCGTAGTGCGCGAAGCTCGTCGGGATCTCATGCCCGGCCTGGTAGTCGGCCGAGATCGCGCAAGTTGACACGGCGCCTCATCGCCCTACTCCTTCATCGCCACCACGTCGGGCTCGCGCTCCCGTGCTGGCTGCCTCGCTTGGCCGCCCCTGTCTGCGTGTCCACGGCCTTCATCGGGGCGCGCGAGCGCAGCGGGCTAACTCGTCCCCTCCGCCGCCGGAGGAGGCCCCGCGCCCGGCTCAGCCTCGTCTTCACCGCCGATCTCGTCAGGCCGAGCCGATCCGCGATCTCGGCGTGTGAATATCCGTCCACATGGTGCAGAATCAGGGCCGACCGTGTCGGCTCGCGCAGCGTGGCGAGGTCGTCCCGCATTCGGCGTTCGAGATCCGCCCGCTCCACCAGCTCTCGCTCGGTGCAGCCTTCGCACTCCACACTGAGGCCGGCAGTGAGCACCTCGCGTCGGGGCCGCCTGGCGGCAGTGATCACCAGGCGCTCCGCGATCCTGCGCACCCAGGCCCCGAAGCGAGCCGGGTCCCGGAGACTAGACAGACTGAGATACGCCTTCAGGAACGCCTCCTGCGTCGCATCGCTCGCCGCTTCAGCATCTCTGAGCCCGCCCTTGGCGAGCGCGAAGACAGACTCGCGATGGCGCGCGACGAGTTCTCCAAAGGCCTCTCGGCCTCCGGCGAGCGTGGCAACAACCAGTTGCTCGTCGCTCCGTCGGTCCAACACGATCTGCCTCTCCGCCTGTCAAGCACAGCCGCCCGCGACAACGTCAAGCTCATCACAGTTCTAAGGCGCTCCTCAGTCTATTGTCGTTTGCCCCGCGCCACCGCGCGCACCGCTCAGCTCCTTCCGAAAGCTGAACGTCCGATCCAGAAACCGATATCCGAAGTTCGTGTAGAACAGATAGGCTCGATGGTTGTTCCAGTCCGTGCTGATCATCGCATGGCGCAGGCCCCTGTCCCTGGCTTCTCGCAGCCCCAGCGCAAGCAGGTGCTTTCCCAGCCCCCTGCCTTGAAGTGACTCCTCTACATCCAAGCTCGTGCAGAAGCACCAGTCCCGAAGCGCCGGCCGCCACTCGTCTGACCCGAGCCGCACGATCTTGCACTCCCCGACGTCCTTGCCTCCTCGCTTCGGAAGGACTACCATCCCTTCCCCGAAGCTCTCAACTTGCTCCCGCCACTCTGTCACTATCTCAACGTCGACGTCGGGCTTCGGCACGACCGGCGCCTCGAAGTCCTCCCACGCGAAGAACAGCTCGCTTTCCTCGACCGAGTACCCCGCCATGCCAAAGAGCGGCGGCACATGTCCCATCAACTCCGACACGTGCCCGAATGGCAGATGGTAGAACGGGTACATGAAGTTGCAGTGACCGGCCATTGCCTCGGCTCGGTCTCGTTCCCGCAGCCACTCCTCCGACCGCTCCAGCAAGGCCTTCCCAATCGGCCGCTGGCCGGGACGGTACGCCAGGAACCGGATCACGCCTGGCTCCCCCTTCACATGCCACTCCGCCGCCGCCGGCCCGGCGACACCGACGTGCGCGAACCCGGCGACTCCCTCGCCTCCCTCCCGCGCGACGAGTATCTCCTCCTCGGCCAACGGCTGCCTCGCCAGCCGCTTCAGGTCCGCGAACCACTCTCCTCCCACAGGGGTGCAGTAAGGCGCCGGCGCCACCACCTCGTTGTAGCACCGCGCCACCCCGGCCGCCATCGCTTTCTCGAATCTCACGATCTCCATCTCGCCACGCTCCCTCGTCCCTCCTCGCACCTACCCCAGAGCCCAGACCAAGGACGGCTTCTTCGGG
>JALGTG010000212.1 GCA_029821495.1 Candidatus Hebobacteria bacterium | reverse complement strand
AGTTCGAGCCACCGCCGGCGGGCGCGCTCCTCAGCGGCGGCGGTGAGGAATATCTTGACCTCGGCCTCGGGCAGAACCACGGTTTGGATATCGCGCCCCTCCATCACGACCGCACCCGCGCGGGCCATCTGTCGCTGGAGCGCGACCATCTTCTCGCGCACGGCGGGAATCTCTGAGAACTGGGAGGCGAGCTGCCCGATCTCGGGGGAGCGGATCTCGCCGGTGATGTCGCGGTCGCCCACCCATACGCGGTTGAGGCCGTCGGGCTGAGGTTCGAGGCGGAGCCCGATAGCGTCGAGCAGGTCAGCAACTCCTTGGCGGTCGTCGGGGGAGATGTCGCGGGCGCGGGCGGCCCAGGCGAGGGCGCGGTACATGGCGCCGGAGTCAATGTAGGTGTAGCCCAAGCGCCCGGCGATGAGGCGGGCGATGGTGCTCTTGCCGGACCCGACGGGGCCGTCTATCGCGACGCACGGCCGGCGCTTGCGGGCGGGGTCAGCGGCCCGTGGGCTCAACTGTCGTAGACCTCTTTGGGGTCGAATAAGCGCTCGCCCAGCACCTCGAACTCGTCGCCGGCCAGCCTGCGGTAGAAGCAGGAGCGGTAGCCCTCGTGGCAAGCGGCCCCGCCGATCTGCTCGATCTTCATCACCAGGGCATCGGCGTCGCAGTCAACGAGGATCTCCTTCACGAGCTGGTAGTTGCCCGAGGTCTCGCCCTTCATCATGACCCGGCCGTGGGAACGGCGGAAGACGTGGACCTTGCCGGTGTCGAGGGTGCGCTGGAGCGCCTCCCGATTCATGTAGGCCAGAGTGAGGACTTCGCCGGTGTCTTCGTCCTGGAAGACGACGGCGACGAGCCCATTGTCGTCCCATTTCAGCGAGTCGAGATCCACAGCGACCTCCTAGTTGACTGTCACCATGAAGCCGACACCGGTGAACCAGCCGACGATGATCCAGAGCACGGCCCCCAGAACATCGCCGAGGATAATGCCCATGAAGAGGGGGCGGAACTGGACGTAGCCGCGGAGGCCAGTATAGCGGATAGTGAGGAGCTTGAACAGCCAGCCGAGGAAGAGCGAGAACCATAGGTTCAAGCTTGCCCAGGCGGTGGCCATGACGAACCCCAGGGGATGGATGGGCCACCAGACGAAGCTGAGGCGGAGCCAGGAGAGCGCCGCCACGATAGCCGCGCCTGAGAGCATGGAGACGTACTGGACGGCGGAGGGCCGCTCCGGGTTCTGGAGGCGGGTGGCGAGGAGGCGGAAGAAACGGGTGGGATGGTTTTCGAGCTCGACGACATTGCCGGCCTGGAAGGCGCCGATCTTGTAGAACGTGAGCAGGTAGGCGGGAACGCTGATAATGACGCAAACCAGAAGCGCGAGCGCGATGGTGGGCACGAGCTTCCGGGTGGAGACACCCTCCATCTCACCGAGGCGAAAGCCGTTCAGGATGTAGGGCATGAGGAACTCGCGGAGGTCCCAGGTAAGCGCGCAGTCCACGAACGTGAGGACGGTGAGGTTGTTGGGGCCGACGGCGGTCGTTCCCCCGAAGAGCAGCAGGTAGTCCACGGGGTTGAAGATCAGGTGGATCATGAGCATGCCGGCTTCGGCAATGATGCGGGTGAGCACGAGGCAGATGGCGAGGAAGAGGATGAGGTGAACCAACGCGAAGTAAGGTGTCATGCCCGCCGCGAGGAGCCACCAGAGGGCGATCCCGAACCCGGCCAGGAATCCCAGAACGGCAAAGCGATAGCCGATGGGCTCGCCCTCGTCGGCCACGTCGGGCGCGCGGGTGAAGGCTTTTCTGAAGGCGTCAGCGATAGTGCCCCGGAGAAACCAGCAGATGACGAAGGCGATGGCCAGCAGGCCGCCCATCTGCTGGGAGCGAGTTATCTCGCTGATGACACCGGACCAGGCGCTGGTGCCTTCATAGCCCAGGGCGTTGAGCACGACGGCCTCGGCTTTGATGAAGAGCACGGAGGCCCAGAAGCCCGCGGCGACCTCCAGGGAGAGGAGATAGCCGAAGCCGATGGCGGAGAAGAAGACGCCGAGGTAGACGGGTGAGACGGCGTTCCAGGGGCGGTCGGGGATGTACTGGTCGAGGTACCAGAAGGTGGGGATGCTGGGGAGCGCGGGGAAGTGCTGGTTGAGCCCGTTGACCAAGTGGATCAGGAAGACTGCACCGGCGCCGATCCACACCAGGCGGTTGGCGAAGAAGGAGGCTGAGGGGCCGCGCTCGGTGGGGCGGAGGACTTCGTGCGGGAACTGGACGAGAGGGAAGGCGAGCCGCTCGCGATCCGCCCACTGCTTTCGCACGAGCGAGGCGAGGCAGATCATCATCAGCCACAGAGCGCCGAAGAAGATGGACCAACGGGACATCATGGTCCACCAGAGGCGCCAGGGAAGTGGCGTCCCCTCGGGGAGTCCTTCCCAGAACCAGGCCGCGGCCTGCACGTCGGGGATGGCCATCCAGGTAGGTATGCGCCCCCAGAAGAGCTGCTCCCACTGGTTGCCGACGCTGGCGTAGTAGTAGGGGACGGTCCCGCAGGGGATCATGTAGCGAAGCAGGCCCGAGGAGGGGATGCCGGAAGTGACCATGATGATGATGTAGACGACGGCCGTTTCGCGGAGGCTGAGGAAGGGGGTGCCGCGGGTGCGATAGAGCAGTAGATTGAGGAGTGACAGGAGGAGCAGGACTGCAACCGCGCCGACGGGGAAGTGATTGCCGGCGATGTACGTGTTTCCGACTACGTAGTCATTGTAGGGGGTGAGGGCGCAGAGCCCACCGGCGAGGACCAGGCCGAGCGGCACGCTGCGCCAGGTGATGCCTGCCCCGGCACCGCTCACCTTCCGTCCCTCGCCCTTCCGCTCAACCTTCTCATGTATCAGGTCGGTATCGCCGTCGGCCTAACGGCCACGCCCCGGTCGGCCAGGTACTCCTTGATCTCGGCGATGGGGTGTGCCGAGTAGTGTGCGATGCTGGCGATGAGCGCGGCCTCGCACCGGCCTTCGGTCAGCGCTTGGTGGATGTGCTCCGGCGTGCCGGCGCCGCCGGAGGCGATGACGGGAACGCTGACGGCATCTGCGATGGTGCGGCAGAGCTCGATGTCGTAGCCCTGCATGGTGCCATCGGCATCCATGCTGTTGAGCACGATCTCCCCCGCGCCGAGGCTCTCTCCTCTGACCGCCCACTCCAGCGCGTCGAGGCCGGTGGCGACGCGGCCGCCGTTCACGTAGCACTCCCACCGCGGCTTGCCGGCAGCGGCGCCGTCCACGCGTTTCACGTCTAGTGCGAGCACGACGCACTGCGCGCCGAATCGCTCCGCCGCCTCCGTAATCAGGTCTGGGCGATTAATGGCCCCGGTGTTCACGCTGACCTTGTCGGCGCCCGTCCTGAGGACGGCGCGGAAGTCGTCAACGGTGCGTATCCCCCCGCCCACTGTGTAGGGAATGAAGACCTGCTCGGCGGTGCGGGCGGAGACATCGAGCACGAAATCACGCCCCTCGTGGGAGGCGGTGATGTCGTACAGCACCAGCTCGTCCGCGCCCTCGGTGTTGTACCGCGCGGCCAGCTCGACGGGGTCGCCGGCATCCCGGTGCTCGAAGAACTTGATGCCCTTGACGACGCGGCCTCGGTCAACGTCCAGACAGCAGATGATCCTCTTCGCTAACATAGGGCTTCCAGCGCTTCCGTGAGATTGAGTGTGCCCGCATACAGGGCGCGCCCGACGATGGCTCCGGCCGCGCCCGCGTCCCGGGCGGCGCGGAGGTCGTCGAGTGTGGTCATGCCGCCCGAGGCGATGACGGAGGCGTCCACGGCCTGGACCATCTCGCGAAGAGCGGGGATGTTCGGGCCCTGGAGCATGCCGTCGGTCTCGATATCGGTGAAGACGATCCAGCGCATGCCGGCCTCGACGAGGCGGCGGGCTAGGTCTACGGCGCGGATATCGGTGCCCTCCAGCCAACCGCGAACCGCGACCATGCCGTCGCGAGCATCTATGCCGGCGACGGCGCGCTCGCCGAACTCGGCGACGAACTCTCGGGCGGCGTCGGGGTCGAGCGCGGCGGTGCCGACGATGAAGCGGTCCACACCGGCGTCCAGCACCTGCCGGGCGATGGGAATGGTGCGCACGCCGCCGCCGAGCTGGACTGGCACCCCTACGGCTTGGACAATTCTGCCAATCAGATCAAGATTGCCAGGCGTCCCCTCGCGCGCGCCGTCGAGGTCAACGACGTGTAACCTCTGCGCGCCCTGCTCTTCCCACTGTCGGGCAATAGCGACAGGGTCGTCGCTGAAGACAGTCTCCTGCTCGTAGCGCCCCTGGAGCAGTCGGACGCAACGGCCGTCACTGAGGTCGATGGCCGGGATGATCTCCATCAGGAGCGGCCTTCGACTAGGGCGACGAAGTTCGTGAGCATCTTCAGCCCGATGTCGCCGCTCTTCTCGGGGTGGAACTGGGAGGCG
>JALGTG010000211.1 GCA_029821495.1 Candidatus Hebobacteria bacterium | reverse complement strand
CGCCGCAGTGCGCGACGGCGGGCCCGGCATGGTTGTGGGTGGCGGCGACCATGATGTTGGCGCCCGGGAAGCCGTGCCTATCGTGGATGCGTCGGCGGATGTCTGTGGTCTGTGTCCAGCGGATACAGAGCGTATCGAGCTGGATGAAGCCAACCTTATCGTCGCCGGACTCGATCACCGCGACCCGAGCGGACAGCGGGTCGGCGATCTCCTCGATGACGATGTCTACGATCCAGCCGATCTTGTGCGTCCCCACCGGGGGCGTGATGTCCGTCTCTGCGAAGCCGACGCGCAGCGCCATTTCAGACTCGCCCATCGGGGAGGTTGTCGAGCTGGTCCACGTTCGCCAGCACCTTCTTGATGGCATGTCCGGCGAGTGTGGCGACCTCCGGCCCGTTGGGCGCGCGCAGGGGAGTGGTCATGCCGGTGTGGCTGTCGCAGTGCTCAGTGGCGATGGGGAAGTGGTCGGGGGAATAGTCCACGTGCTCCGCGTGCGGGCAGCTCCAGGGACAGCCGTGGCCGTAGCCGTCTTTGCCCTGGAAGACTGTCATCGCGGGGAGGATGAATGACTGCCATACGAGGGTCTCGAGGCCCTCCGCGTTCAGGGCGCGCACGATCTTATCTCTGAAGGGGCGAGCATCGTGTGGGTGGCCGAGTGCCTCCATGTCGAAGCGAATGGTGTAGTTGTACCAGTTGTGCTCGCACTCCGGCGACTCGGTCGGCAGGATTAGGTTCGGCGTCCCCTCCAGCTCGCGGGTGAGGGCAGTCGCGTTCTCCTTCTGGACTCGCAGGTAGTGGTCGAGTCTGGTGAGCTGCGCCCGACCGAAGGCGGCTGTGAGATCGTTGTTGCGGTAGTTCCAGCCCATGGCGTAGACGTGGTAGTCGCGACGCTCTGTGGGGGCGATCTCCTCGCCGAACGACCAGAGCGCCTGCGCCCGCTTGCGCATGGCATCGTCCTCTGTGACGAACATGCCGCCCTCTCCGGAGACGAGACACTTGTTCTGGTTGAAGCTGAAGGCGGCGCAGTGTCCGAGGGTGCCGACCTTCTTCCCCTTGAACTTCGCGCCGTGGGCCTGGCAAGCATCCTCGATGACACGCAGGCCGTGCTTGTCGGCGATGGCCATAACTGCGTCCATGTCCACGGCCAGCCCGTGCAAGTGCACGACGACGATCGCTTTCGTCTTCGGCGTGATGGCGTGCTCGATCCGGTCCACATCAATGTTCATGGTGTCGAAGTCGATGTCCACGAACACGGGGATCGCGTTGTGCTGCATGACACACGTCGCCGACGACGACCAGGAGTAGGCCGGGACGATCACCTCATCTCCGCAGCCACACTCGCAGGCCACCAGGCCCATGTGCAGTGCGGCCGTGCCGCCGTTGGTCGTGATGGCGTAGCGGTTGCCGTTCCAGGCGGCGAACTCGTCCTGGAGGGCGACGCAGTTCGGCCCGAATGTGTGCTTGCCGCCCTCGAGCGAATCCATCACCATTCTGCGGTCGGTGTCGTCGATCGGCGGCCAGGGTTTGACCGTTCCTTCCGGGATGGTTCTAGGACCGCCACACAGTGCCAGTGCCTCGCTCATTGAGTCCTCCGGGAGGGCCGCGGCTGCCATAGTGGAGTGGCTGTGAGGGTCGCGCGCCGGCCCAAGGTCCTGATTGCAGGTTCTCGCTCCGAAGGCACCTCCCCTACTCCGCCATGGGAAGGGCGGCGCGAGAAGCCGGTAGAGAGGCCGCGGAACGCTGGCCCGGACCACACGGGGGTACAGCTTTCGCGCTCAGTTTGACACTCATAGTAGTACAATCTATAATCCGCTGGCGCCGAGGCGAGTGGGGCGGTGACGAGCGAACTGGCGCACGGAGGCGGTGTGTTTCGGGCTGGTCGAGTGAGTGACGCGGAGATCTACGGCGGACTCGGCGACCTGCTGGCAGGTGTGGATTCTCGCGTCGAGGAGGTGTGGCTGAACGCGGAGACGTTCGTCTCCGAGGCGGCGCGGCGAGCGTTGTCGGGTAGGGGGAAGCGGCTGCGGCCGACGATGCTGCTGCTGGCGGCGGAGTGTGCGGGAGGGGCAACCGAGACAAGCGTGGCGCTGGCGGGGGTGGTGGAGGTGGTCCACGCGGCTTCGCTGGTCCACGATGATGTGGTTGACGGGGCGGACGCGCGCCGGGGAGAACCGTCGGCCAACACGCGGTGGGGGAGCAAGGTGGCGGTGCTGCTGGGTGACTATCTGGTGGCGCGGGCGCTGGAGCTGATTCCGGCGGGGGAGAGGGAGCGGTGGGTGCCGGAGCTAGCGAGGGTGGCGGAGCGGATGTGCGTGGGGCAGATGCGAGAGGTGCGGGCAGCGGGACGGCTGCTGGACGAGGCCGAGTACTTGGAGATCGTGCGAGAGAAGACGGGGAGCCTGTTCGGGTTCTGTGGCCGGGCGGGAGCAGCGACGGGGGGCAGGCCGGAGGAAGCGGCGGACGGGCTGGAGGCATTCGGGGAGAGGTTCGGAGTGGCATTTCAACTGGCGGACGACATCCTGGATCTCGTTGGGAGCGAGGGGCGGTCGGGGAAGCCGGAGGCGAGAGATCTGGCGGAGGGGAAGCTGACGCTGCCGCTGATTCTGGCGGCGGAGAGCGGGGGGAGCGAGACGCGGGAGCAGTTGGCGGAGCTAGCGAGGTGGGAGGGGACACCGTTGGAGGCGGCCAGGGCGGCGCGAGAAGTGGTTGAGGCCGCGGGAGCAGTCGATGCCGCATGGGGTCGGGTTGAGGAGTTGTTGGGGTCGGCGCGGGAGCGGCTGGCCGGGGTGCCGGAGAGCGAGGCGAAGAGGGCGCTGATGGCGCTGGCCGGGGAGCGCTTTCCGATGCCGGTGATGGGCTGACGGAGGAGCGCGGAAGAGCTGGTATGGGACGAGTTGGGATGAGAGTTGCTGCGGCGGTGTGCCTGTGGTGCGCCGCCGCGGTTTGCTTGGAGGGCTCAGCGGGCCGGTGCGCGACGGAGTGGGGGCTGGCGGAACTCGAACGGCTGGTGGCGGTGGCGCCAGAGGACCGCGAGCTTCGTCTGCGGCTGGCAGCGGCCTACGAGGAAAGGGGGCTGCTGGAGGCGGCGGTGGCGGAGCACCTCGCGATGCTGGCGCGACAGCCGGAGGACGAGGAGGCACGAAGGCGAGCGGAGGAGCTGGTCGAGGAGCGGATGCCGAGGTGGTTGCCGGAGGCGGCCGAACAGGTTGCGCCGTTCAAACGCACTGCGTTCCAGTTGGACCTTGAGAGAGCGGGGCAGGAGACACGCTTCCCTCGACTGCGCTCGGGACAGGCCTGCCCTACGGAACCGACGCGAGATGGCGGGGTCGGGAGACCCCGCCCTACAAACGCTGGCGGGGCGCAGGAATCCCGCCCTACAAACGCTGGCGGGGCGCAGGAATCCCGCCCTATAGGGCAGGGAGCGAAGAAGGTCAGCTATCGGCTGTTGGTGACGGAGGAGGGGTTTGCGGCGAGGGAGGGAGAGCGGTGGGATGAGGTCCACCAGAGGGGGCTGCCGTGGGTCGACTACGGGTATGTGTGGGAGGCAGGGCAGGGCCGGTGGGTGATGAAGGTGAGGGTACACTGGCGGGATGTAGAGGACGGGGAGCTGGCGCGGGAGGCGCTGCGGGCGACGTTGGCGTTCTACTGCGTGGCGAGGGAGTATCTGGGGTGTGATCCGACGGCGGGAGGGAAGCTGGTTGATGTGTGGCTGGGGACGCGGGGGAGGCCGGGGGCAAGGGCGGTGGGAGGGAGTGTGTATCTCTACTCGGTGGGGACACCGCGGGCACCAGCGGAGTGGGTGAGGCAGGTGGCGCATGAGTATGGGCACGTCGCGCTGCCGGGGATCGGGGGCTTCACGGAGACGGATGATCCGTGGGCGGACGGGCATCTGGGTGAGCTGCTGTTTCCGAAGTGGCTGGTGGGGAGTGGGGCTCCGGAGTGGATGCCGTGGTCGGTGGAGGAGTGGGAGGCGGAGGCGCGGGAAGAGCGGGCGCGGCTGATGGGGATATGGCCGCGGGAGGAGTTGGGTGGCTTGCTTTGGCGGCAGGCAAGCTCCTGCCGAACACAGGAGCAGTGGCGGGAGGCAAGCTCCTGCCGAACACAGGAGCAGTGGCAGGAGGCAAGCTCCTGCCGAACACAGGAGCAGTGGCAGGAGCAAGCTCCTGCCGAACGGGGCAGTTGGGGCGGCAGGAGACAAGCTCCTGCCGAACACGCCCTTTCGGGGAGGGATGAGGAAGCGCGCGACTACTTCCTAGGGTTGGCGCTGCATGTTGAGGAGGCGGCAGGGCCGCGGTTCCTGGGGGAGGTACTGCGGCGGTGCCCGCGGGGAACAGCGACGGAGTTCGCGGCGGCGGTGGAGAGGCTGGCGGAGGAGCGGGGGATGGAGGTGTGGTGGGCGCGGTAGTTGGCCGCCTGAATGGCGGCGCGGGAAGGCGGCGGGCGTGGGTCCCTAGGCCCTTCGG
>JALGTG010000037.1 GCA_029821495.1 Candidatus Hebobacteria bacterium | reverse complement strand
CGCGGATGGGAGGGCGCGTCGCCGGGAGGACCCGGCTCCCACAGCGGGGAGGAGGGGAGACGGCGGCGATCCGCCTTGGGCGAGGGCAGGAGGCGAGCTCCTGCCCAACCCGGCCAACGGCGGGATTCTTCGCTTGGCTCAGAATGACAGGAAGGGGCAGGAGGGCGTGCAATGAGGCCCGGACAAGCAAGCTCCTGCCGAACGGGGAGGCGGGGCGGAGGCACGGGCGGGGGTGGTAAAACCGCCCGGGATATGGCATAAGGAGTGTGGACACGCCTCTGCGTGCCCCTGGTCCGCGCTGCGTTCGGTTCCCAACCGGACGCAGCGTATTTGTTGGCCGGGCGGCGGGAATGCCCGCGCTGGAGATCTACAGCCAGCGGTCGAGCCAGTGGTAGGCGCGCTGGCGCATTTCGTCGGTGAACTCGTGGCCCTGGGGCGAGATGAAGAGCTCGAGGGCATCCGGCTCTCCCAGACGGCGGTAGAGCATGCCGGCACGCGCCATCACTTGCCTGGCGCCCTCGATGGGGAAGATCGCGTCCTTCTCGCCGTTCAGCACGAGCAGCGGCCGGGGAGCGATGAGAGAGACGACGTCGGGCATATCTCCCCATTTGAGGATGCCGGGGACGTAGAGGCCGGGGTTGTGGAGGGCCTCGGCGGCGATGATGCTGACATAGGTGGTGGCTCCACAGCTCGCGGCGCCGACTTTGATGCGAGGTTCGAGCGACATGGAGAAGAGGGTCTCTGCGGCGCCCATCGAGTGGCCGATCATGCCGATGCGATCTCGGGCGACTTCGGGGCGGGATGACAAGTAGTCGACGGCGCGCATTGCGTCCCAGATCAGCTTGCCCTGGAGGGTGAGGCCCTTAAGTAGAAGGTCGTAGTGGACGAATAGCTCATATTGGGGGCCGGGAAGGGCGGGGTGGGAGCGTTCTTCGAAGGCGATGGTGTCCGGGGACAGGGTGATATATCCCCGCGAGCATAGCTCAGCGGCATACGCCTGCTGGGGGTTGCCGGCCCAGCCGACGACCTCGCTCTTGCCGAGGTCGTATTGGCCCGCGTGCTGGTGGTGGCAGAGCACGGCTGGGATGGGTGACGTGCGCGTGCGGGGGATCAACAAGATTGCGGAGACGACGTCTCCCCGCTCGGCCTCGTACTCGACCCACTCCACGATGCGGTTGCCCTCTTCCTTACGGCGGACGGTGCGGGCGTTGAGGGGGTCCTTTGGAGGGAAGCCGCCGAGGAGGCGGGTTAGCTGGCGCCGCTTTGCCTTGAGCCAACTTGCGTGCTTCTCTCTGGTGGGAAGTGAGAGCAGGGCGTCTTCCTTCTGGGACATCATCTCCGCCTTTCGGGCAGGGCGGCATGCTCGGGCGGGGTGGGGAGGATGTGGAAGGCTGGCGCGAGCGGCGGGGGGGCGAGGGGCCCGCGCCCGTGCGGGGCGCGGATTCGGGCCGGAGTGAGGGCCGGCCGCTGCTCGCGGTAGTGGATCTCCCGAAGTGCTTCGATGACCATAGGCGCCTCGCGCAGGATGAGCTTTGGTGCGGATTCGGCGGAGGGGCGCGCCGGTCCTCTGCCGAGAGTTGTGGCGCGGAGACGCCAACTGGGGGTTGTGTTCTGAGTGCAGATGGGCCTATAATGCCACACCGGACGCGACTGAAGAGCAATGCGCGTGTCTGGCGAGGTAAGCGAGGCCGGGGCGATTAGACCTCGGCTCGGAGACGTGGCATAATCTGGTGGCCGTCACGGGTGTTTTCGTGCGGCCCAAAACGATACTGTGATCAGTTCTGCCATCCGGCCTCAGCGGCTCTCTGCGCCGGGAGGGAGGTGATGGAAGTGAAGGTGCACGGCCGGGCCGGGGAGGCGATGATCACGCATCCGGGGAGCGGGCGGGCCGGGGCTGCGGCCGCGAGGTAACACGGCAGCTCGTGGCAGGCCCGGTATTTCGGCTCGCGATCCGACAGCATATGCGGACCATTCACGATAGGACTCTAAGGAGGACAAGAGATGCATAGAGTAGGGTACGTACTTGGCGCCCTGCTGCTCCTTGTCTGTGTGGCAGCACCAGCCTTCGCGCAACAGCCCTTCGCGGATGTCCCTCTCAACCACTGGGCCTACAACGCAGTGAACGGCCTGGCTGAGCAGGGAGTCATGGAGGGGTACCCGGACGGGTACTTCAAGGGCAAGCAGCGCTTGACTCGGTATGAGTTTGCGCAGGCTATTGCGCGACTGGTGGACCGCATGGAAGAGATGGGCGGCGTGCAGGGAGCGCCGGGACCACCGGGACCACCGGGACCACCGGGAACGGCAGCAGCAGGCCTCACTCCCGAGCAGCAGGCGTTGATAGATCGCCTTGCGAAGGAGTTCGGCCCTGAGCTTAAGGCGTTGCGCTCGGACCTCGACAGTCTGACGAGCCGCGTCGAGGATCTGGAGGCGGCGCCGAAGGCCGAGCTTCCCACGATTACCGTCAGCGGCGACATTAGCTGGCGGGTGGGGCTCTACGGAACGAGCCTAGGGATCGAGGACGTAGAGGGGAGCGGATATCCGTTCTTCGAGGAGCTGATTGGCGGCGGCGAGCCGTATTACTACCTGGACGGCGCTGTTAGCGCCGCGCAGGGCGGCTTCGGCACCGCAGTCGCGCCCTATGGCGGGATCAACATCCCGTTCTATGATGCCGGGGCAGGGATGTGGAGCGACGATGCGGCCTATGCTGGCGGACCCGTGTACAATGGCACGATTCCGATCAGCGATGCCTTGAAGGACTCCTACAAGGCGAGCGACTTCATGACGCAGCGGACGCGGGTCAACTTCTCCGGTCAGCTTGCAGACGACACATGCGTGAACGTGACGCTGCTTGCGGGGCCTGAGGGCAACGACGTGGGAAGCCCGATGGAGGACTACTACGCCGGTTCGCCTCTGATCCTGTCGGGCAACGGCGTGATGGACACCGTTGCGGTTGACGAGGCCTGGTTGATGCACAGCACCCGCGTCGTGGCGCCGGCTGATCTCACGATTGGCAAGCAGTACGTGAGCCGCGGCCAGGGCCTGCTTGCAGACAACAGCCAGGAGGCTCTCAAGGCCATCCGCGTCGATTGGGATGGAAGCGACAGCCTGTCCTGGGGTGCTTTCCTAGGCATGCTGGACCGCGAGCAGTTCTACGGTCTGGGCGGCGACTGGGTCGGCATTCCGCCCCTGGCGCCGGCTGGTTCGGGGCTGAGCGCTGCGGCAAGCGGCCAGGACAACTACCACCTGTACTATCTCGACTGGGCGGTCAGCGACAACTGGGCGCTCGGTGCGAACTGGCTGGAGACCGGATTCAACCAGGAGCAGGGCTGGAGCGCCGATCTCGAGGGCACGATCTGGGACCTCGACTTCTACGGCGAGTACGCCCAGCTGACTGACTGGCCGAACGGCGAGGAGACCTCGCCCACCGGTCTCGAGCTTGACGAGTCGGACAACGCCTGGATGGCAGGTCTGCGCTGGTCGACGCCTGCGGTTTGCGTCACCGGCGAGTATGGCGAGGTTGACGCCGGGTACGCGTATGCCTTCTCCGGTGGCGGATGGAGCGTAATCAATCCGCTGATTTCCGGCTTTGGCATGTACACCGACTACCTCAACCTGCCGCTGTCGGCGCTGCACCCGAACGCGGAGGTCGATCCTCACTACATCAACTGGATTGACCGGCCGTTGTTCCTGGATCCGACCAACATTGCCAAGGGCTGGCACGTTAACGTGACCTTCCCCGAGCTGCTTGGCTCAGACACGCCCGTCAGTGTGTCGTACATGGACGGCGACTCATATGAGCCGCGCTACCTGCAGTGGCTCGCTGTGGGCGGACCGACCAGCGGAGTCCCCGAGCCGGACAAGTGGACGGATGCGGATTCCGTGTGGGTGGTCAAGGTCTCGCGGCAGCTCTCGGATTCAGTGAGCGCGAACATTCTGTACGGTCGGCGTGAGGTGGACAACGTGATGTCGCCGCAGACGGTGCCGTTGTACTCCGACGGCGAGACCACCTACTACGCCGAGAACGAGCCGATCCAGGTTCTCCGAGCCGAGGTCTGCGTGGCGTTCTAGGCTGGATAGCCCGAATCGCACGGACTGGCAATACGGCCCCCCGGCGCTGCCGGGGGGCTGTTTATTGTTGGGGTGGAGGGTTTGAGTTTAGGGGGGAACGCGGTACAATGGGGGTGGACGGACGGGCACTTGCTGTCTGCTGCGGTCGCCTGTATCTCTGGTGGGCGACGGCGGCTGAAGGGAGGCGAGTGAGATGTTCTGGTCGAGGGCTCACTCAGTCCGCATCGGTTTGGTGGTGGCGGTCGGCCTGTCCTGCCTCGCAGTGGCTCCCCCAGCTTTCAGTGCCCGGCGTGGACACGCTGATCGCTCCCGCGACGGTGTCGCGCGACAGGAGAAGGACGCCTCTAGGGAGCGTCAGAGTCGGCCCGCCGCGAAAGAGCGCCAACAGCCTGAGAAGGCGCGCTCGGCTCAGCCAACGGCGGAGCGCGGCCGCAGCCGTGTTGTCCGCGCTGCCCCGCCCGCCCGTTCTCGCAGCACTGAGACCGGGAAGCACAGTGTGTCCCCTCGCGCCTGGTGGCGGCCGCAGCAGCCGGCCGCACCGGCGAGCAGCAAGCCTGAGGCCCGCGTTTACCAGACGCCGATGTCCCGCCCGCGCACTTCTGAGCCGCGCACGTATCGGCCCAGCCCTGTGTCGGAGAAGACGGGCCGGCAGCGCGGGCCCGCCGACCGGCCGAGCGTGTACCGTGTGTACCGGGACCCGGAGAACCGTACGACCCCACGGACGACCCCACAGGCGCCGGAGCGGGCGCTGCATTCGCAGCCGGCCACTCCGCTGAGTCGGCCGAGCGGCGATGACGAGCGGCGCCTCCGGCCGGCCCCGGAGCGGGGCCGCGCCGACGGCGGCCGGGCCGGGTTCACGCCGCCCCGGTCGGAGGAGAGGAAGTTCACGGTGCCGAGGGCCGAGTTCCGCGGCCCCGATGCGGAACGAGATGTGAAGGTCGTTCCGCGGGAGAGTCGGGAGCGAGCGCGCAACCGATTCCAGACATGGGTGCGGGAGCGCAATCGCGATGGCGCGCGGCCGGAACCGCGGCGGCCCAGGCGGGATGCTGTGGGCAACGCAGTGCCAGCGGATGTGGAGTTGATCCGCCGCGATAGCATCAGCCGAATCAGCATAAACTACCACCGGATCGAGCGCCAGTTCGGCGCTCCCTCCTACCGTTACATGATCCGTCCTCGCAGTCGGGCCGACTACTGGGATGGCTACCGGGACGGATACGCGGACGGGTATTGGGCCGGGCGGCACTACGTAGGCCATAGCCCGGTCGTCGTGAGCTTCTACTACCCGTACTACTGGTCGGACCCGTACTGGCTGGCGTTTGGGTACCACGGCTACTACCCCGCGGTCTACCACTATTGGGGCTGGTGCCCGGGCTGGGTCTACCCGGCTCGCGTCTACCACGTGCCCGTTGAGTACGTCTATGTGCCTGCGACGCCCTACCGGTACTACTACCAGGGCTATGGAGTTGACTACGCGGGCGCCCAGCGGACCATCGACGAGGTCAGGCGCGGCTGGTTCGCCGGCGAGATAACGCCCATCGCCGCGCACCTGACGGACCGGCTCGATGTTCGGGTGTACTTCGATGGGAAGTACGAGTACACGACCTCGACAGAGGACTACTACGCGATGACCGTCGATGCCATGGCCACCACGCAGACGGTCGCCATGGACTTCGACGATCCGATCTGGATCTCGAGCCACGAGATATTCTACACAGGTCGGCACGTCTTCTGCGATCCCGACGGCGAGCGGCACAGAGTGTACGTTTCGTATCGCCTGCGCCGACTCGGGACAGAGTGGTATATCGTGGCGGTCGGGAGCTCGCTGGAACCGATCCGCCACCAGTACCGGGACTTCCGGTATTCGTAGCTGAGGAATGCCGCCGCGAGGCGGCGGCCTCTGAGGAGGCGAGAATGGCGGGCCCGCGCGGTTGCGCGGGCCCGTCGCTTTTCCGGTCGGGCGGCGTGCGACTCGGCCGCTTACGGAAGGGAGCGTACTGTTCGACTCAGAGCTTCTGGCCGTAGCGGTCGAGGGATGCGAACTGGGAGAGAGGCTGGCGCGGTCTCTGCTCGGGCTGATCGGCGGGGACTCCGACGGGAGTGAGGGCGACGACGTGGAGATCGTCGGGAATCTCGAGCAGCTCCTTGACGCGATCCGGGTCGAAGGCGCCGATCCAGCAGGTGCCGTATCCGAGCGAGGTCGCGGCGAGGATCATGTTCTGCATGGCGATGGCAACGTCTACTGAGCACCACTTCTCGTTCACGGTCGGCTTCGCGACGCCGGCAATGATGACGGCCGCGTCCGCCATCCACTTCTGGCCGGCACAGGCCTCCGCGACGCTATGCTTCTGGCCGTCGTCCTTGACGACGACGAAGTGCCAGGGCTGGCGGTTGGCGGCCGACGGTGCCTGCCGACCGGCTTCGATGACGGCATGGAGATCGGCCTCAGGTATGGGCTTGTCCTCATACTTGCGGACGCTGCGGCGCTCCATAATCGCGGTGACGGTATCTAGTGGCATTGCCTACACTCCCCTTTCCTGAACTCAAGCTCTAGTTCGCTCGCACCTCGCCGAGCACCTCGCGGAGTCTGTCGGCCGAGAGCGCACCCTCCCGCAGCAGTTGTGGCGGGTCGGTGGCAAAGCTGACCACGGTCGACTCACGTCCTCCAGGCGCAGGGCCCCCATCGAGCAGGAGCTGCGCCCGGCCGCGGAGCTGACAGATTGCCTGCTCAGGCGTGGCCGGCGCAGGCTGGCCGCTGCGGTTGGCGCTGGTGCCGGCCAGCGGGGAAGCTACAGCGTAGGCGACGAGGCGAGGCACGACGTGCGCCGGCAAGCGCAGCCCAATGGTGTCCCTGCCGGCCCTGACGGCGGCGGTCGCCGGACTCCGGTCTCGCAGGACCACGGTCAGGGGGCCGGGCCAGAAGTGCTGCATCGCGCGTACCGCGGCATCGGGCACCTCCTCGACCTGTGCGGTTACCTGCGCCATGTCGTGCAGCAGGAGCGCCAGCGGGAGGTCCCGGCGGCGGCCCTTCACGCGGTAGATTCGATCCACCGCGGCCGGCTGGGAGGGGTCGCAGGCCAGTCCATAGACGGTGTCGGTGGGGAGGACGACGAGGCCCCCTTGTTTGATGACCTCAGCAGCCCGACGAATGGCCTCGGGGTCCGGCTCCTGCGGGTCCACCACGACGATGTCAATATCTTCCGCGGATGCTGCCATCACTCTCGTCGCCAGCCGATGACGACGCGGGGGATTCCCGCGTAATCGGCGATGGTCTCGACCTCGGACAGGCGGCCGGCTCGGAGGAGCTTCGCCACCTCGGGCGCCTGCCCTGCGCCGACCTCAAGCGCAGCGAATCCTCCGTCGGACAAATGATCGATGAGCTGAACGCTCAGTCTCTCGATGGGGCCAAGTCCGTCGGGGCCGCCATCCAGGCCGAGCCGCGGCTCGAAGTCGCGGACTTCAGGCTGCAGGCTGTCGAACTCGTCTGTACGTACGTATGGCAGGTTGGCAGCGATGCAGTCGACCGGCGCGCGCAGTCCGGATAGGAGATCGGAGCAGAGGAGGGAGACGCGGCCGGCGACGCTGTTGCGCCGGCAGTTCTCCCCCGCCAGGAGCAGCGCGGCGAAGGAAACATCGGCCGCAATCACGCGCAGGTTCGGAAGATGGCAGGCCAGGGCCACCGCGACGGCCCCGCACCCGGTGCCGAGATCCGCTGCCAGGCGAGCTCCGGTCCTCGCCGCGCGCTCGATGGCTGCCTCGACAAGGATCTCGGTCTCCTGGCGAGGGACGATGGCGCTCGGCGAGACGCGCAGCGGCAGGGAGTAGAACTCGGTTTCTCCGATTATGTATGGGAGCGGCTCGCGGCGGGCCCGGCGTGTGGCGAGCGCCTCCAGTCGTCGGCGCTGAGGCGGGGAGAGCTGTGTTTGGGGGCGGAGCAGAATGCCCTCGCGGCTCAGGCATAGAGCCGCTCTCACTAGCGCCTCGGCCTCCAAACGCGGCCGGTCTACCCCAGCGTGCGAGAGCCTATGGGCAACATCGGCGACGGCGGAGGCCGCGGTGGCCCCTCGCCCGATCATCTCCTGCATTGCCGGTGTCAGCCGGCGCCCGCGGCGGACTGGCTCATTCGCTGGAGGCGGTCGCGCTCGCCGAGGGCGTCGAGGATGGAGCCCATATCGCCGTCCATGATCGTTTGCAGGTTGTGCCAACTGCGGCCGAGTCGGTGATCGGTGACACGGCTCTGCGGGAAGTTGTAGGTCCGTATTTTCTCACTGCGATCGCCGGAACCCACTTGGCTGCGGCGCTCGGCGGCGATTTCGGCCTCCTGTGCCGCCTTCGCCATCTCGTAGAGCCGTGCTCTCAGGAGCCGCATTGCCTTCTCTTTGTTCTGCCGCTGCGACCGCTGGTCTTGGCAGACGACTACTGTCCCGCTGGGCTTGTGCACGATGCGGACCGCGGTCTCGTTCTTCTGCATGTGCTGGCCGCCGGGGCCGGAAGCAATGAAGGACTTCATCTCGAGGTCCGCCGGGTCGATTTCGACCTCCACGTCCTCGACCTCCGGGAGCACGGCCACGCTTGCAGCCGAGGTGTGAATGCGCCCCGAGGATTCGGTGACGGGCACTCGCTGGACGCGGTGGACGCCTCGCTCGTGCTTTAGGCGCTCGTAAGCGCGGCCACCCTTGACGGAGATCACGACCTCCTTGTAACCTCCCGCCTCACCTGGGTTCTGGCTGAGCATCTCTGTACGCCAACCGACCTCCTCGGCATGGCGCATGTACATGCGGAGCAGGTCACCGGCGAACAGCGCCGCCTCCTCGCCGCCGATACCGGCTCGAATCTCGAGGATGACATCCCGGTCGTCGTCCGGGTCCCGCGGCGCCAGCTCCTCTTTGAGGATCGCCAGTAGCTTCTCCTGTTGCTCTCGCAGGCGGGACAGCTCCTCGGACAGCTCGGCATCGGCCTCTTCCGACAGGAGCGACTCCGCCTCCCGGATGTCGTCATCCACTCTGAGAAGCTCTTGATAGCCCGCCACCGCCGGCTCAAGGAGAGCTCTGGCCTTGGCGATCTTGCGCAGACGCGCCGGATCGGAGACGACGTCGGGGCGAGACAACTGCTCGCCCAGCTCGTCGTACTCGCGGGCCATGGACTGGAGCTTCTCGGTCAGTTCGGGCTTCATAGTCACCTAGATTCTACGCCGGGGTCTTCGCATCGTCCAGTTCGAACGCGGCGTCGACGGCCCGGATTGCGACCTCGACCTGGTCGGGGGCGGGCGTCCTGGTGGTGATTCTCTGGAGCCACATGCCGGGCGCCACGAGCATGCCGAGGAGGCGAGAGGACCTGTGCTTCCCGGCCAGTTTCACGATCTCGTACGACACGCCGGCGACGATGGGCAGGAGCAGCAACCGGGAGAGCAGCCGCCAGTACCACACCGGCCAACCGACAACCGCGTGAACGAGGATGCCGACGAAGAGCACCATGAAGATGAAACTGGTGCCGCAGCGTTGGTGAACTGTCCCGAAGCGCTCGGCCGTCTGCGAGTCGTAGCGACCCGTCTCCTCGAAGGCGTTGATCACCTTGTGCTCGGCCCCGTGGTACTGGAAGACGCGGCGCATGTCGGGCATCAGAGAGACACTGAGGATGAAAAGGACGAAGAAGCAACCCCGCACCAGCCCCTCGAGCAGGTTGAGCACAAGGGCGCTGCCATGGAGTGCCTCGATGGCAGCGCTGGGCAGGAGCACGAAGCCGCCGATGGCGATGGCGAGGGCGAGAGCGATGGAGAGCGCGTACTGGAAGGGACTGGGGGGCTTAATGCCCTCTCCCCGCGCGGCCGCGTCGGCCGAAGCCATCAGGGAGCGATAGCCGACGAGCAGGGCATCAATGAGCGCGGGGGTGCCGCGAACGATGGGCAGGTTGAGCAGACGGTGACGCTGTGTGAGGGGCTTCCAGGGATGTTGGGCGACCTCAATGTCGCCGTTGGCGAGTCGCAGCGCGGTGGCGTAGCCCCTTCGTCCTCGGATCATAACGCCCTCGATGACGGCCTGGCCGCCGTAGGAGAAGTGATCCTCGGGCATCACAGGGAAGGTCGCCTTCTACCGCGCACTCTTCGACTTCGATGTCTCCTGCCGTGCCTTCTCCTGCTTCTGATAGCGCTCGTAGCGCTGGCGGAAACGCTCCACTCGCCGCTCGGTGTCAACGATCTTCTGTCGACCGGTGAAGAATGGGTGGCAGTTGGAGCAGATCTCGACCCGGATTTCGGGCACGGCGGCTCGGGTCACAAAAGTGTTGCCACAAGCGCAGGTCACTTGCGCCGATACGTATTCCGGATGTATGCCTTCCTTCATGGTACAGCTCCTGAGGATGATTCTACCCAAAGCCACCCAACGAAGACATGATACCCGCAGGGGAATGGCGTGTCAACGTCCCTGGTGCCTGGGCCCACACGTTCCGCGGGCCGGCAGATGCGGGGCGGCACACGAGAGCCAGCGCAAGGGCTCCGGGCGCCGCGCGCGCTCCCTCGCCAGTCGAGGCTGACTCGGCTACGGCTCGCTGGCGTCCGGGGACGGCGGGAGCATTCGCGACCAGGGAGAGCTGCCATCCGCCGGCAGGAGGCTGACGCCCTTGTATCGTTCATAGAGGCGGACGATGTCCAGCTTCGTGTCCGTGGACAACTGCTCGCCGGGACGAGAGCCGAATCCGAACTCCGGGTCTCGACACACGACGGCGAACGCCTGCTCCATGGCCTCCTGTCTGGTGAGGCCTGTCTCGGCCCCGCCCTCATCACCGTAGGGGCGCAGAAAGTAGGGGAGAGAGCGCCCTAGCGCCCGCGCGTACTTCTGCAGCGTGGACTGTTTAACCCAGGCCTGCTTCTCGACGTAGGAGACCGCACGCTGGCTGACGCCGACCCGCTCTGCGAGCTCGTTCTGGTTCAGCTCCAACGCCTCGCGCGCCTCTCTGATGCGTCTTCCGACACTGACCTCTGGCATAGTAGCTTTCCCGGTCCCCTCAGGGTAGCCCGATACATGTATGCACGCTCACAGAGAGCATACCACATCCGTACCTTTCTGTGTGTACGGTTCCAAGACATCTTCTTTTCATGCTCAGCTCATTCTGACGCTGGAAAGACACATATTCCTTGACATCATACGCTATATGTGGTATATCTGGAATAAGCGTGTATGTACCAGCCTGTGTGGGTAGGATATGCTTCGATCCGAGACTCGTGCAGAAGCTATTGATACTGAAGCTGCCGATGCTCACCCGGTGTTGAAGACCGTAGCGCGAAGGCACATGCCACCGAGGCTTGTGAAGGTCCCTGTCTGCCACGAGGGCACGTTCCAGGCCATCTTGACGGCGGCCCTTCGAGCGAGTCGGTGTCTCCAATACGCAGGGGGCTACTGGGATCCGGTTGTGAGCAGACGTGGGTTCGGTCTGTATCGGCGCAGTGAGTGCGACCTGGCATGGATACAGCAGCGGGTGGAGGAGTACGAGCTCTTCTTCTACCGCCGGCTGCTCCAGAGGTGCTGCGCCCGGGACGGTGTTCTCCGCCCGCGGGCGCGGCTGGTTCGAGGAGCGGCCGGGGCCTATCGGCGGGCCGACGAAATTCAGAGGTCTGGCCGATGAGGGTGAGCAGAGGCCAGGGACCGATGGAGATCGACGCGGTTCTCGTGCGGCTCGTGCGGAAGTACGTGGAGTTGTCGGATGCGTGCTACCGCGTCTCGGTGGTCGCTCACGACAAGCACGGACGTTTCCGGAAGGGACACCACGCGCGCCGGCCGCACCCGGCGCTGCTGAAGAAGGTTGATCTCGACAGGACGCTGGGGGAGGTCTACCGGCGATTCTTCGGTCCGGGCGGCCAGGCGAGCTCCAGCTCGACTTCGAACAGACGGTGCCAGGGCAGCGATGCACCGACCTCGACCCCGAAACCGTCGTCAGGCGCGGCGAGGAGATCGGAGTAGATCGAATGGGAAAGTGGCACTAGCTCTGCGTTGACGTAGGCTTCGAGGTCCTGCCAGGCGGGGCCCAGAGCATGAGGGTCGGCCCCGGTCTGCCGTGCGTGCGCGATCGCCCGCTGACGAGCGACGGACTGATAGCCGTAATCGTCGACAAGGCGAGAGGCGAGGAATGTGCGGGAAGCGGCGGGTTCGATACGTGACGGCGCACGGTCGCCGGCTGCCTGGAGGCAGAGGTGGGCGACGACGGTCCCGACAGTGTTCGCGGCTGTGTTCCACGCGGCGAACGCGTCGAGGTCCCGGGCGGCTCCCGTCCGCCGGAGGGCGGCGATCAGCTCCGGGTCAGCGCCGTTGCAGTAGGCCGCGTCGGCAAGGCCGACCGCGCGCCCGGCGGCCTTCGCGGCGCGAATGCGCTCCGATAGCCGGTTGCCCTGGGCGGCGAGCAACGGCGCCTGCCCCAGAGGCGGCGCGTCTGCGATGTCGGTTTGATGTCCCGACGGGGTATGGACAAGGAGGATCGCTTCCGCATCGTCCGTGCCGGTAGGGCGGACGCCACCGGCCAGCATCTGGGTCTCGACAGTCTGCCGCAGGGAGTGGTTCTGGAAAAGAGGGACGACCTCGGCGCCCTCGTCCGCGGCGTACTCGGCGGCAAGGCGGATGGGCCGCCCGGTCGCCTTGACGCAGTGGCGAGCGATCAGTATCAATCCAGCTTCATCTGCGCCGGGGTGTATGGAGACCCTGTCGGCCACGCGGAACTCCGCGGCCTGGTCTCGAAGCGCAAGCTGCTCGGGGATGTGCATGCCGAGAGGGGCTGCGTCCTCCTGAGCGAGGATCAGGTAGTCAACGACGCCGTCTGCCACGAGCTGCACCGCGGCACGGTTGATGGCGTGGTTGCGGCGGCGCACTGCTAGGTAGCTCGCGAGGACGGAGGGGTCGAGTCGAGCTGCGACAGCGTCAAGCTCTTCGCGGGCGTCCTCCTCGCCGAGCCGCTCGACGCGATCTACGAGCTGCGAGTAGGCGCGCAAGAGATCATGGGCTTCGAGGTCTGCGGCCGAGGTGACATTTGTGCCAAGCCGGGTGATAAGGCTGAAGGCGTACAGCACGCAGCCGGGCCGATCTCGGCGCACCGCCCGCAGCGTGTGAAGGCGACGCGCGGCTTCGTCGAGTTCGGCCGCCGGGCGCCTGGATGCGACCAGGCCGCCGAAGCACAACATGTCGAGGGATACGACGAAGCGGTCGCCCTCGAACTCGCGCAGCCACTCGGCGATGGCGTCGCAGTCGCCCGGCTTGGCGAACCAGCCGAGAGAGGTGCGCGGGGGAAGGGCGACCTGCCATCCCGCGATGGGCGCGAGCTGCGCCGGAAAGAGCCGATTGCAGGGCCGGTCGTCTAACGGGACGAGGGCCAGTGTTGGCGCCGTGATAGGACCCTCTCCTCGCACGAGCTAGCCTATTCTACCTCTGAGCCGGCCGGTGTCAACTCCCCGGAGGGTTGGCGGGTTGGCGGGGGGCGCTTCGGACCCGCGAGTACTGCGCAGAAGAGGCGACACGCTTGGGCGGCCGACTGGACAGGAGTCAAGCGTTGGCAGAGCAAAGAGGGAAGACACGCGGTGTTGCTGTGAGCCGGGACAGAGATTGACGGAGTGTTCTCCCGCGCCATACGGGGCCGCAATGGCGGGGCCGGTCAATGACGAGAGACGACCAACTCCACATCGAGGAACGCGAAGGATACCACTTGGTGCTGGATCCGTCGGCCCCCAGGTGGGTAGCCACGAACGCGGAAGGGGCCTGGATTCTCCGGCAGCTTCGGCGCGGCCGGTCTGAGGACGAGATAGGCAGCCGGTACGCGAAGAAGACCAGCATAGGCTTGAGGCGTGCGCTGGACCTCGTGGGGCGCTTTGCGGCCGAGGTGGACGGTTTCGGGGCGCCATCCAACGGGTCTCCCTATCTGGGAAGGGCGAGCTACCTGAGGCCGGAGCGGCTCAGGGAGGTGTGGCTGCACGTCACCGACCGCTGCAACCTCGCGTGCCGCCACTGCCTGGTTTCCTCGGGCCCCGGGGGCGATGATGGGATGCCGTCGGAGGAGCTGTTGGACGTCCTGCGCCAGGCGTGCGAGCTGGGCGCCGATACTTTCTACTTCACCGGCGGCGAGCCGCTGCTGAGAGATGACATACTGGTTCTGCTCGGCGAGGTCACCCGCAAGTACCGCGCCGCGGCGGTAGTGCTCACCAACGGCACCCTGATAGACGACGAGCTGGCTGCGCGGCTGGCAGAACTCCCGCAGGAGCGACTCCACCTCCAGGTGAGTCTCGACGGGTCCTGCGCAGAACGCAATGACGCGGTGCGGTCCCCCGGCAGTTTCGAGGGGGCCGTGCGGGGCATCAAGGCCGCCCGGTCGGCGGGGCTGAACGTAACCGTCGCGTCGGTGGTGCTGCGGAAGAGCCTGGACGATCTCGTGCCACTGGCCGAGCTGACGCGGCGCCTGGGGGTTCGGCACCTCCATTTGATGTGGCAGCACGTGCGGGAGCGGGGGGCTGGGATCCCCCGTGCCGGGATGCGGCGGCTGCTGGGCGCTGTCTCCGGCCTGCATCGCTATTCCCGCTCGGCGGGCCTCGTGATCGACAACCTGGAGAACGCGCGGCGGACCGTGAACGGCGATCCCAACATCAAGTACGATCTCTCCAACGCTTGTTGGGATAGCCTTGCGATCCACCGCGACGGCCGCGTCTTCCCCTCGGCCTGTCTGGTTGGGATTCAGTCGCAGGCGGCCGGATCGGTGCTCGAATCACCCCTCAAGCACATCTGGCTCAACTCCGAGCTGTTCGCCAATCATCGCTCCCGGAGCATCATAGACAGCGTCGACGCCCAAGACGATCCGTGGGTCTTCCTCCACGGGGGCGGTGACCCCGAGCAGGCCCACTTCGCCGGAAACGGAGATGGCGGGAAGAACCTCGACCCCTACCTGCCGCTGCATCGAGCAATCGCGCGAGGGATCATTGACGAGACAGTCGCGGAGCGCAAGCGGCTCATCGGGTCGCACACACCCGGGCCGATCATCTACCAGTCGATGGGCGAGGATGGGCATGGGTGTCCGACCGAGGCAGGCGTGCTGAACGGGGGCGCGCACAGGGTTGACTTCGTACACTCGAACTGCGTGCTGATCCAGGATGTCATCGCCAAGTCCCGGGCGCAGATCCGGGACTACTACACAGAGGCCGCCCGCGAGCCGAAGACCGAGATCTGCCAGCCCGTGTCTCTCGACCCGCGTCTGGTGTCCCACATACCGGACGACGTGGTCGCGCGCTCCTACGGCTGCGGCAGCCCCGTGTTGGCGGCCGATCTGAAGCGGGGCGAGTCCGTGCTGGACCTCGGCTCCGGCGCGGGCATGGAGTGCTTCATCGCGTCTCGGCTGGTCGGTCCCGAGGGTAGAACCATCGGCGTGGACATGACCGGGGACATGCTTCGGTTCGCCAGCGATGCCCGGCGGCGGGTGGCAGAGCGACTGGGGTACAGCAATGTTCTCTTCCAGCAGGGGATACTGGAAGCGCTCCCGGTGGCCGACGACAGCATCGATGCGGTCATCTCCAACTGCGTCATCAACCTCTCGCCGGAGAAGCTGAAGGTCTTTGCGGAGATCAGACGGGCGCTGAAGCCTGGCGGCCGGGTGATCGTGAGCGACATTGTGAGCCAGGCGGAGTTGCAGGCGGAGATACGCTTCAACCCGAGGCTGAAGGGGGAGTGCATTGCGGGGGCGCTGACGGAGAAGAAGCTGCTGGCGATCCTCGGCAAGCTGGGTTTCGTCGGCGTGGAGGTTGTGCAGAAGGGGCACTGGCGGAGCGTGGACGAGGCGGACTTCGACAGCATCACGGTCCGCGCGTGGAAGCCGGGCTCGGATTCGCCAGTGCTCTACAGCTACCCTGGGCCGTTCCGCTCGGTGGTGCTCGAATCGGGGAAAGAGCTGGCGCGCGGTGTACCCACAGAGGTGCCTTCGGCTCTGCTTCCGATGCTGGATGGGGGGAGCCGCGCGGCGCCCGGCGTCGGCAGAGCGGCTGGCTTGCAGCGACGGCTGGTGGGCTGTATGGTGTGCGGCAAGCCGCTGACCTATCTCGACCAGGAGATGTCGCTCAAGTGTGAGTACTGCGGCCAGGTCAAGCTCGCTAACGCGCAGTGTGAGGCCGGGCACTTCGTCTGCGACCAGTGCCACACCGGGGACCACATCGAGTTCATCAAGGGCTTCTGTCGCCACAGCCCAGAGACCGACCCAATCGCGATCTTCTCGGATATGCGGCGGTCTCACCTCTTCCCCTTGCACGGCCCCGAGCATCACGCACTCGTGCCGGCCGCTTTCTTGACGGCATATCGGAACTGCTTCGGAGACCCACCGCGGGGGCGGATCGAAGCGGCGGTAGAGAGAGGGGCGGGGCTGCCGGGGGGAACATGTGCCTACTGGGGCGGCTGCGCGGCCGCGCTGGGGATTGGCATGGCCTATTCCGCGGTCATCCGCGCGACACCCCTGTCGTGCTGGG
>JALGTG010000210.1 GCA_029821495.1 Candidatus Hebobacteria bacterium | reverse complement strand
TTTGGCCGCAAGTGACCAATTGTCCCACTCCCACAGGAGTGTCCGGCCTACCCCCTCAAGGACCGAAATCACCTCAGACCGACGCTGGCGAAGCTCACGCAGGACTGCGTCTGCGCCGCCACCTCTTGCCGGTACCCGAGCACCCTTCCCTCCGTCACCGGCCGTACTCGCAGCAGCGCATAAATCGCCGGAAATCCGCACACGTTGTGCCGATCCTGTGCCTGCGCCAAAAGTCCGTAGAGGCCGTCTGCGTCGCCTGTACGGGCTTTTTCGAGCAGGGCCGTGTCGTGTCGGCGTGCCAGGTCGAGGTGAGCCTGGGTGAGGGGAGGAGGCAGGCCGAAGCGGGCCCCGATGTGGCTCAGGTCGGCGGAGGCGATGACGGCTACGCGACGAGGGTCGGCGGCGAGGGTAGCTTGCAGCAGCTCCAGAAACTCGCTCACCGGGCCGGGCTGCGCGGGATCCACGAACTCCTCATCGCGGCGGTGATAGCTGCCGCACAGGATGGCCACAATCTTCGGCGGGTCACTCTCCTCCCGGTACAGGAAGTGAAGGAGAACGGCCTGGAACTCGATGGAGTGCTCGTCGCGGTGGAGGATCTCCTCGGCGAAGGGATCGAATGGGGCTGCGCGGGCGAGTTGGTCTATGATCTGCGCGTCGGTCTCGAGTGCGCCGAAGGGCGTTTCGAACGGCTTGCGAGTCAGGGTGAAGGCCGCGCCTCCGGCGTGAGAGATGCCGAGGATGACGACGACGTCGGGCCGCTCCGTGCGGGCGAGGAGCGCGTAGGCTGCGGCGTAGGAGTCCGCGGCCGCGTTCATGTCGTAGTGGGGGGCGATGAGTGCTGGGCGCCGAGGGTCGAGCGCGAAGTCGCCTGGGGGGTCCACGGCGGCGAGGCGGGACTGCCAGGAGAGGGTGAAGGCACCCGCATCCTCCTGATAGGAGCGGCCGGCGTGGGCAGCTGGACGAGTGGGACGCGCTCGGAAGTCGGCCTCGAGCTGAGCGGCGAACTGGCGGAATCGCTGGCTGTCCAGGAGGAGTGCCTGGTCGAGCCGGTCGAGCAGGGAGTTGATCCTGTCGGTGGTGAGCAGAGAGCCAAAGCGGCGGACATAGCTGAGCTGAGCTTCACGCACAGTGCGGGTGCCATCGAACTGGGCGAGCAGGTAGGCAATGTCAGCGGGCAGCACGATTTCCTGGGTGGCGAGTCGCTGTGGGTCGCGCAGCAGGAACTGCTGTCCCGTGGGGCCGGACAGCGGTATCATGTCGAGGCGGCGCAGCTTCGGTCGATCGTCAGGCATGGTTCATTGGCGCGCGCAGTCGCTTGAAGTTGAATCTACGACGAGGCATCGTTCATTTCCCCCTGAGCCCGTCGATGAGTGAGGCGCGTTGACAGGCAAGTGGCTGGTGTGATACTGTCGGTTGGATGCCGGCGTAGCTCAGAGGCAGAGCAGCGGTTTCGTAAACCGCCGGTCGTCGGTTCGAGTCCGACCGCCGGCTGTTCCTGGATGGTCTGCAGGCTGAAGAGTTCGCCTGGTCGGGTGATAGGGGGGGCGGGTCGGGCGGCAAGCCAAGGATCAGCCAAGCAGGAGGACGTGCGCGGGATGAAAGAGGCGAAGCCGGGCGGCGGCCCCTGCCGTTTCGGGGTCGACATACCGTTAATCGACCTACGCAGCCAGCACCGCGCGCTTCAGCCCAAGATATTCTCCGCGTTGAGGCAGGTCTTCGACAGCTCGGTATTCGTGGTGGGGCCGAACGTGCGTGCCTTCGAAGAGGAGATGGCGCGCTTCTGTGAGGTCGAGCATGCGGTGGGGGTCGGTTCGGGCACGGATGCGCTGACGCTGTCCCTGGCGGCGCTCGGGATCAAGCCGGGCGATGAGGTGTTGGTGCCATCTTTCACGTATGCCGCGACAGCCGCTGCGGTTTGTCACCTAGGCGCGCGTCCCGTGTTTGTGGACTCCGCGGCGGGCGGGTTCAACCTGGACCCGGCGGACGCGGAGCGGCATATCACTCCTCGGACCCGCGCCATGATCCCCGTGCACCTGTACGGCGAGGCGGCGCCGATGGGGGAGATTCTCCGTCTGGCGGAGGCCCACAATCTGTGGGTGGTGGAGGATGTTGCTCAGGCGGCGGGAGGCCGTTGGGATGGGAAGCGACTGGGGTCGCTGGGACACACAGGGTGTTTCAGCTTCTACCCCACGAAGAACTTGGCGGGATGCGGGGACGGGGGAATGGTGACTACGAACGATGGGGAGGTTGCCACGCGGGTGCGCCTGCTGAGGCAGCAGGCCGATGCCTCAGTGCTGGGGGGCCGAAAGTACACGCATCCACAGGTAGGATACAACAGCCGACTTGATGAGCTGCAGGCGGCGATTCTGCGGACGAAACTCCCCCACCTGGACTCCTGGAACCGGTTCCGACAGAAGCACGCGCGGCAGTACTCTTCTCGACTCAAGGAGTCAGGCGTTGGGGTGCCGAGACTGAGCCGGGACGGGTCGCACGTGTACTGCCTGTTCACGCTACGGTGCTCGCAGAGGGATGGGCTGAGAAGACACCTGCGGGAACGCGGGATAGGAACGGAGATATACTATCCGCTGCCGCTGCATTTGCAGGGAGCGTACCGGGATCCCGGGTGCCCGGAGGGGAGCTTGCCGGTCTCCGAGATGCTGTCGAAACAGACGCTGTCGATTCCGGTGTATCCCGAGCTGACAAGGGAGCAGGTGGACCGGGTGGCGGAGGCGATTCTGGAGTTCGTGCACCAGGGCTCCGAAGTGGGAATGGAGGAAGCTGTTGGGCGATAGCTGCGATGTGAAGGACGTGAACCTGGCGGAGGCCGGTGGACTGCGGATCGAGTATGCGAGCCAGCACATGCCGGTGCTAAAGGAACTGGGGGACAGGTTCGAGAGGGATAAGCCGCTGTCGGGCGTACGCATTGGCGCTTGCTTACACGTCACAACTGAGACAGCGAACCTCATGCGGGTGTTGAAGGCCGGTGGGGCGGAGGTGGCGGTGTGTGCGTCCAACCCTCTGAGCACGCAGGACGACGTCGCCGCTTGGCTGGCGTCGGGACTGGGGGTGCCGACGTTTGCGGTGCGGGGGGAGGACAACGACACGTACTACGAGCACATCGAATCCGTCATCGGGATGCAGCCGCAGATCACGATGGACGATGGGTGCGACCTGCTCTTCACCATCCACGATAAGCATCCGGATATGCTTGCCGAGATGCTCGGCGGGTCGGAGGAGACGACGACGGGCGTAATCCGGCTCCGCGCGATGGAGAAGAGGGGAGCGCTGGGGTATCCGGTCATCGCGGTAAACGATGCGGACACGAAGCACTTGTTCGACAACCGGTATGGAACGGGGCAGAGCACGATTGACGGGATCGTGCGTGCGACGAACGTGCTGCTGGCGGGGCGCAAGTTCGTGGTGTGCGGGTATGGGTGGTGCGGCCGCGGGGTGGCGATGAGGGCGAAGGGAATGGGTGCGGTGGTGGCGATCTGCGAAGCGGACCCACTGCGGGCGCTGGAGGCCGCCATGGACGGGTTCTTGGTGATGCCCGTGAAGGAGGCGGCGCGCTGGGGCGGGGTATTCGTGACTGTGACGGGAGACTGCTCGGTGCTGCGGCGGGAGCACTTCGAGGTGATGGGGGACGGGGCGATACTGTGTAACGCGGGCCACTTCGACGTGGAGATCGACATTCCGGCGCTGCGGGAGATGGCCGTGTCCGAGCGGCGGGTCAGGCCGATGGCGGACGAGTTTGCGATGCCGGATGGAAGGCGGCTCTATCTCCTGGGGGAGGGGCGGCTGGTGAACCTGGCGGCGGCGGAGGGACATCCGGCGAGCGTGATGGATATGAGCTTCGCGAACCAAGCGCTGTGCGCCGCGCATCTTGTGGAGAAGGGGCGGTCGCTGGAGAACCGAGTGCATCGCGTACCGCGCGAGATAGACGCAGAAGTGGCGCGACTGAAGCTGGCCGCGATGGACATCGAGATCGACACTCTTACTCCGGAGCAGGAGCGGTACCTGACCGACTACCAGGCGGGCACTTAGCCACGCCGCGCTCGCGGGGGTGCGGGCCATGGACGCGCTGGATGCGCTAACCGGGCAGGTGCGGCCGATAGGGATGGCGGCCGTGGTGGGGCTGTCCTTTCTCATCGCGTTCGTGACACCCAGTCTCGCCGGTCCTCGCATGCGCCGCCTGGCGAGGGATGGTTCGCGGCCGGGCGCGAGACCGGTCAGTCAGTGGGTGGTGTCCGGCATAAGTGTGACGCTGGCGCTGGGGCTTCCGCTGTTTCTGCTTGGGGGACACGACTCTGGCGTCCGCGCGGTGGTGCTGGTTGTGGTGCTGGGGGGAGCGGCGGGGATGGCGAACGACCTTATCGGCCTTCCCCGGCTGGCACAGATCGCGCTTGCGTTTCTGATCGCCTGGGCGGCGGTGAGGATGGGGATCGTAGTAGACGAGCTGAAGCCTCCCTTCA
>JALGTG010000209.1 GCA_029821495.1 Candidatus Hebobacteria bacterium | reverse complement strand
CGGATCCACCTCGACTGCTATGGCACGCTGCACCTCTGCCAGGGCCTGGCGCTCGGCGCAGGGAGCATTGCGGAGGTCGTCGCCGGCTACGACCCGCAACGGCATCCGGTGGTCAGCAGGCTCCTCGACGGCGGGCCCTACTCGCTGGCGCAGTACGCGGCAAGGCAGGGGTTCGCCCTTGCCCCCGGCTACGTCGATGCTTGCCACCTATGCTACCGGGCGAGGGAGTTCCTCAGGGGCGAATTCCCCGATTTGCTCAAGCCGGACGAGATGTACGGAGACTGAGCCAGGAAGCGCCCCCGGGGGATCCGCCGCGAGCAGCGCGCCCCAGACCGGCCGCGGAACACTTCAGGCACTCCGAGCGTCCAACCAGTGAGTGTTGCACGCGCCGAGGCTTGGGCTGACGCGAACTACTTGTGGCGGAGGGGTACGGAATGGGCGCCGAGACCACTCAAGAACACCGTTCCCGGAATCGCCTCTACGCCTTGCTCGCCATCGTTGGCCTGCTCGTCCTGGGCGCCGCCTATTCCCTCGGGATCCAACCCGAGAGGGGCGCGGCGCGAAAGCTGGTGACTGCACACCGCACTGACGGCGCGGCCGAGCGCGGCCGTACGGGGGGCGATGATGGAGGGAAGGGGTGGCGCATGGGGAGCGGCCGGTCACCCTTGGCTCCGATGTGGCCAGGCCGGGCCGCGCCAGCGCCGCCGGGGCCACCCGGCTTCGGTGCCGGCGCGGCGCCCATGCCTCAGAGTCGCATGGTGATCCGCACAGCTTCGCCGCGTCTGCGGACGAACGACGTGGGCGAAGCACACGATGAGGTGATGCGCACTGCGCGCGAAGCGCAGGGGTATGTCGCAGACACCACGTTCAGAGCGGAGACGGGACCGACCCACGCGATGGTGACGATCCGCGTGCCATCGCGGGGCATGGACAGTGTGATAGCCCAGATCTCGGAACTCGGGGAACTCCTGCACAAACAGATAAGGAGGCAGGAGGTCACCGAGGAGTACGTTGACCTGGGTTCGCGGAGGCGGGACCTGGAGCGCGAGGAAGAGCAACTGCTGGCGCTGCTGAAGCGCGCCGGCAAGGGGCGGGACCTGCTGGAGGTGGAGCAGGCCCTGGGCCGTGTGAGGCGGGAGATAGAGCGCGTTGCGGGCCGGATGCGGTACCTGGAGAACCGAGTGGAGCTCTCTACGGTCACGCTTCACCTTCAGGTCCCGGAGCCCCAGCCCACCGCCGGGGGGCCTGTCTGAGGGGCCAGCGACGTGGCTCGCCAGGCAACGCGGTCTCTTATCGGCGCCGGTCGCGGTCTGGCGACCATGGGCATCTGGACCGGGGTGTACGCGCCCGTGTGGCTGCCGATTCTGATCGTGCTCCTACTGCTGATGCGGCGCGCGGTGAGACCGCCGCGTGTGCCGCAATCGAACGCCGGTTCGTAGGGCGGCTGTGCGGGGAGGCACTGCGCAGGGAATCCTTGACCCCCTTGTGGGAAGATGCTATGCTCTCTCCACCTTCTCTCTGGAGAGACGGCACCGATGACCCGCCCCTTGCGTACAGCCTGTCTCCTACTTGGCCTCACACTGCTCATCCGAGCGCCCGCCCTCGCGGAGCCAGCGCGCTCCATCTGTCCTCTCGCAGAAGTGCGCGCAGGGCAACGCGCTGTCGGCAAGTCTGTCTTCCGGGGCACTCGAGTAGAGTCTTTCAACCTGGAGGTCCTGGGCGTCCTCCACAAGTTCGACGGCACTCGGAGCGTCATCCTTGCCCGCGTCCTCGACGGCCCGGTGGTGGAGCGCAGCACGGGGGTCATCGGAGGGATGAGTGGCAGCCCCGTATACATCGGTGGACGGCTCGCCGGCGCGATCGCGCTCACTTGGCCCTGGAGCAAGGAGCCGATCGCGGGGATCACTCCCATCGAAGAGATGCTCGGCGCGTTCGACGAGAGGCCGGCCGCGCAGGAGGAGCCCCGCCGAGCGAGCGGCGGAACCCCGAGGGGGCCTTTCCGCTTGCAGGGCAAGATCATCAACCGTGTTCGGGTACTGCCCACACCGCCGGCCGATCCCGACCCTCCCGGCTCGCTGACTCTCGTCCCCCTCAGCGGGTATGTTCAGGCTTCGGGCTTCAGCGCGCGGGGTATCGAACGTCTGTCGGAGCTTGTCAGCACCTATGGGCTCCGGGTCACGCCGGGTCCGATGGGTGATGAGTCGCAAATGCGCCCGCCGTTGGTGCCCGGAGCGTCGCTCGGGGCGAAGATGATAACGGGCGACTTCGATATGACGGCCCTCGGCACAGTCACCCTCGTGGAGGGCGACCGAGTGCTCGGGTTTGGACATCCGCTCCTGGAGCGAGGGGCAGTGGATCTGCCGATGACGGGCGGGTACGTCCACGACGTGCTGCCCAGCCTCTACGTCTCGAACAAGATGATGTCGCCGACGAAGGTGGTCGGCCGTGTCTTCCACGACCACCAGAGCGCCGTCGCCGGCGAGGTGGGAGCGATGGCAGACCTCCTCCCGGTCTCCATTGAGGTTGTGGACAAGGACTTCGGCCGGTCGCGGGAATTCGAGGTGGAGGTTGTGCGGGCCAGAGAGCTGATGCCCGGGCTGGTCGCCACATCCGTGATGAGTGCGGTTGACGAGATCCGCGGCCGGATCGCGCGTGGCACAGCCCGCGTGTCGGTGGAGATCGATGCTGAGAACATGCCGCCGATCCGACGCGAGGAACTGACCTACAGCGACCTGGACGCTGCGGCCGCGACATCGCCGGCCGTCATAGTGCCGCTTACGCGCTTCACGGACAGCCGGTTCGGCGAGCTGCGCATCAACGAAGTGCGGATTCGGGTCGAGGCCGAGGAGGTCCGAAACACAGCCACCATCGAACGCGTCACTGTCTCTCAGTCGCGGGTCGTCGCAGGCGATGAGGTAACGTTCAATGTCACCGTGCGGCCGTACGGCCGGGACCTGGTAGACGTCCCACTCCGGGCGGCGCTCCCGCCGGATCTGCCGCGAGGCCAGGTCAGGGTAGTTGTGAGCGGGGGCGATGGCGCGGATCAAGCGCGTGCCTCCATCGGCGCGCCCAGGCCGGTGCCCATCTCCATGAGCCAGGTGATCGAACGCTATACCACGCAGGAGCAGAGCTCCGACCTGGTATTGCGCGCCGCGCTCCCTCGCCAGGGAGTTTCTCTGCTCGGCCAAGAGCTGCCGGATCTTCCCCGCAGCGCGCTGGACGTGCTACGGGCGACTCATGCGACGGATCTGCGGCCAAGCCCGTCGCTGCTCACGGTGGTAGTGCCCACTCAGTGGGTGCTGTATGGCACAGAAGCGCTTGTCATCCAGGTCGACAGCCCGATCTCACCAGCCCGGCCTGGGCCCCCGCGACCCCCCGGGGAGGGCCCGCCCGGCGACGGGGAGAAGGAGCCCGCTCTCTTCGATTCCCTGTCCCCGCTGCCAGCTCGGCAGGGCCCCTTGATGCCCACGCTGCCACCAGGTCGCTTGGGCGCCGAGGCCGAGCGACCGGCCGACGCGGCTGCGAAGGAGGAGAAGGAGCCCAAGCCGTTCACGCGCGCCCCAAAGGCATGGGTGCAGCAGGACGCGTCCGACCACGCCAGGGCTGACCTGCAGAACATCGCCGTTGATGAGGATGGCAGAATCTCTCTCGCTCCCGAGTGCGCGCAGGTGGCCTCACTACCGAGCGATGCTGTATGGAGCTTGGCCGTGCGCGATGGCGCGACCTATGTCGGCACTGGTAACGAGGGACGGATCTACCGCGTTTCGTCGGGAGGGGGCGTCAGCGAGTTCTGCGCAACTGGTGAGATGAACGTCCATGCGCTGGCCTTCGACGACAACGGGTACCTGTACGCAGCGACTTCTCCCCGCGGACGGCTCCTGCGCATCAGCCCGGACGGTGAGGCCGAGCTGGCGTACGACACGGAAAGCACATACCTCTGGTGCCTGGCGCTATCTCCGGACGGGGCGATCTACGCCGGAGGCGGAGCTCCCGCCCGCATATACGCGGTGGGCCCCAACAGCGAGAAGCGGATATTGGTGGACCTGCCTGCCGCCAACGTCGTCTCCCTCGCTCTCGGCCGGACCGGCACCCTCTATGCTGGCACCTCGGACAATGGCGTCATCTATCGCGTTCGAGCTGACGGCACAGCGACGGCTGTCTGCCAAGCGCCGGGCGCCGCCACTGCCGCGCTGGCCCTAGGCGATGATGAAACACTCTATGCGGCCTCATCACCGGGTGGAGATATCTACCGGATCGCGGAGGCGGGACAGCCCGAGCTATACTGCGAGACGGACCGGCGGACAATCTACGGGCTTGCCCTGCTCGAAGGCGGGGACCTGGCCGGGATTCGCATCGGGTCGGACCGCGCACCGGAGGTCCTCCTCCGCTCGGAGAGCGGGCTCGCCACGGCTATCGCTCAAGCTGATGGTGCGCTCTACGTCGGGACCTCCGCCCCCTGTCTGCTCTACAAGGTCGGGCCGGGCCAGGCCCCGGCCGGCGAGCTGGAATCCGAGGCGTTGGACGCGGGACGAACTGCTCGCTGGGGCCGCATGGACTGGCTGGCGAAGATGCCGGAGGGCGCCCGCGTGGATGCGGCCACCCGCTCCGGCGACTCGCCGCTGCCCGACGATCACTGGACGCCCTGGACGGCTCTCGGCAGCGACAGAGCCATTGCGAGCCCTCCTGCCCGCTATCTACAGT
>JALGTG010000208.1 GCA_029821495.1 Candidatus Hebobacteria bacterium | reverse complement strand
CCTCGCGGTCTGCAATCCCGGGGCCTGGTACGAGGATGGCAAGTTCTACTTGCTCCACCGCGCCGCCGGGGATGACCGAGAGCACGTCATCCGCATGGGCCTGGCCGTCAGCGAAGACGGCCTCCACTTCGAGCGCGCCTCCGATCAGCCCGCCTTCGCTCCCCATCCCGACGGCCCCGACGGCGGCTGCGTCGAGGATGCGCGCATCGTCAAGTTCGACGACATCTACTACGTGACCTACGCCTACCGGCCCTATCCCCCCGGCCGCTATTGGGAGCGCGACCGCGACTACCGCCCACCCAAGTTCCCCGATACCGCGCCCCTCATCGAGCGCACGAACCAGACCAACACAGGACTCGCTGCCACCAAGGACTTCCGCTCCTGGCGACGCCTGGGCCGCATCATGCCCTCCACCCTGGACGACAGAGACGTCATCATATTCCCGGAGAAGATCGCCGGCCGCTACGTCATGCTCCACCGGCCGATGCAGTGGGTCGGCCCCGACTACGGCTGCGACCGCCCCTCGATATGGCTCGCCTTCGCCGACGATCTGCTCACCTGGGGAGACGACGTTCTCCTCGTAACCGCGGAGTTCGAATGGGAGGGCGGCAAGATCGGCGGAAGCACGCCGCCTCTGCGCACCAGCGAGGGATGGCTCACCCTCTACCACGCAGTCGGCGCCGACTGGCGCTACCGCATCGGCGTCATGATGCTCGACCTGGAAGACCCCAGCCGCATAGTCGCAAGGGCCCCCGACTTCATCATGGAACCCGAGTTCGACTACGAAATCGAGGGCTTCTACCAGGGCTGCGTCTTCCCCACCGGCAACGTCATCGTGGACGGCACCCTCTTCGTCTACTATGGGGGCGCCGATCGCTTCGTCTGCTGCGCCACCGCACCTGTTCAGGACCTAGTTGACTACGTGATGCAGTACCGCGTATGAAGCGGCCGTGGGCCGAGCGGCGGAGCGCCTGAATCCGCGAGATGTGCAGTGTGAGCCAGGTGAGGCCCAGTGGGGCGCTGCCGCCGTTCAGCTTCGCCCGCTCGCCTCCCCACGCCGCGCCGCGCCTTGCGGAGACTACGCCTGGCGGGCGCAGTTGAACCCCATGCCCAGGTCGCACCACACGCACGTGTCCGGGATCTGCTCGGTCACCTGGAGCTGACTCTCACACTTCCCGCACAGACGTTCCTCGCCGGGCTTCATCGGCCCGTCGCAGGGCGTTATCGTCATGGGACAGAGGTCGACGCACGAACTGCACTGCTTGCAGAAGTCCGGCCGCACGCCGAATGGGAAGTCCACATGGCGCTCCTTGCCGCGACCCACGAAGCCGATGGCCCTGGCCCCCCACATCTCCGTGCACACCCGCACGCATCGCCCACACAGCACGCAATCGTTGTTCCGGAATGGATAGCGCACCTCCTTGACCCCACACCGCACGGCGATATCCTGGACCGCGCGCGAGTTAGGCGCCTCCGCAACCAGTAGCTCGGCGATGTTCCGCCGGAGCTTCCTGATCTTCTCCGTGTTCGTGCGGATTACCATCCCCTCCTGAACGCGGAGCGTGCACGAGGTCGTCACCTTCGCCCGGCCGTTCTCGATGTGCTCCACGATGCACAGGCGACACGCGCCCATATCCGAGAGATACGGAATATGACACAGATGCGGAATGCAGATTCCGTACTCCATTGCCGCGTCGAGCACACTTGTCCCTCTCGGCACGCGCGCTCGTGCCCCATCCATTGTCAGCGTGACGTATTGCTCCATGCCTACCTCGCTACTTCACGACGATGGCCTCGTACTTGCACTCCGACAGGCATATGCCGCACCGCACACAGCGCTCCGCGTCGATCGTATGCGGCTGCTTGCTCTCTCCTCTTATCGCCTCTCGCGGACAAGCGCGCAGACACGCTCCGCATCCCGTGCACCGCTCCTCGTCAATCACATACTCCACCAACGCCTTGCACACACCGGCCGGACACCGCCCCTCCACAATGTGCGCCATGTACTCCTCGCGGAAATACCGGAGAGTCGACAGCACCGGATTCGGAGCAGTCTTGCCGAGCGCGCACAGCGATGTCTCCCGCACCGTCTCCCCGAGTTCTTCGAGCAGATCCAACTGCTCCACCCGCCCGCGGCCCTCCGTGATGTCGGTCACTATCTCCAGCATTCGATCGATGCCTACCCGGCACGGCACGCACTTGCCGCACGACTCGTCTTGCAGGAATGCTAGGAAGTACCTGGCCACGTCCACCATGCACGTCCGTTCGTCCATCACTACCATGCCGCCCGAGCCCACCATCGAGCCGGCTTCCGAAAGCGTGTCGAAGTCCACCGGCAGGTCGAACTTCTCCACGGGCAAGCACCCCCCGGAGGGCCCGCCCGTCTGCACAGCCTTTATCGCCGCGCCGTCACTGCCTCCCCCGCCGATATCGAACACGATCTCCCGCAGCGACGTACCCATCGCCACCTCGACCAGGCCGGTGTTCTTCACCCGGCCCGTCAAGGCGAAGATCTTCGTGCCCTTGCTCCCCTTAGTCCCTTTTCCCGCAAACCACGCGGCCCCGTTCTGCATTATCAGCGGCACATTCGCCCACGTCTCCACATTGTTCAGCGCCGTGGGCTTGTTCCACAGCCCCTCCTCCACCGTGTGGACATCCTTCGGTCGCGGCTCCCCCACCTTCCCCTCCAGCGACGCCATCAGAGCAGTCGACTCTCCGCAGACGAACGCGCCGCCCCCTCGGGCGACCTCTACGTCAAAGCAAAGCCCCGAGCCGAGCACGTTGTCCCCAAGCAGTCCGACCTCCCGCGCCTGCTCTACCGCCCTGCGCGCGTGCTCGACCGCCAGCGGATACTCGTTCCGGACATAGATGTAGCCCTGCGCCGCTCCGATGGCCCACGCCCCAATCAACATCCCCTCCAGCACCAGATGCGGGTTGCCCTCCAGAATGCTCCGGTCCATGTAGGCGCCTGGGTCCCCCTCGTCCGCGTTGCAGATCACATACCTCTCGTCACCCGGTGCTGCCCGGCACGAGGCCCACTTGCGCCCCGTCGGGAACCCCCCGCCTCCCCGCCCGCGCAGACCTGATGCCGTGATCTCTCGGATCACTGCCTCCGGATCGCAGTCGCGGAGCACCTTCGCCAGCGCCGAGTAGCCGCCGACAGCGATGTAATCCGTCATGGAGGATGAGTCAATCTGGCGGTTCAAGGCCAGCAGCGTGCGCTCCTGAAGGCGGTAGAACGGAATCTCCGACTCGGTGCGCACTCTCTCTCCGGACGCCGGATCGGTGTACAGCAGCCGCTCGATGACCTCCCCGTCGCGGATCGTGGACGAGATGATCTCGCCTACGTCTTCCGGCTTGACGCGGCAGTAGAAAACGTTGCCGGGCTCGATGACCATCACGGGGCCCTGTTCGCAGAACCCGTGGCACCCTGTGACACGCACCGCCACGCTCTCGGCGAGGCCCTCCTTGTCGAGTTCTTCCTCCAGCGCTTCGATGACCGCCCGACAGCCCGCCGCCTGACACCCCGGACCGCCGCACACGACGATGGTTGTACCGACCCGCTCCCGCTCAGCCGCAAGTGATGCCCGCAGACCCTCCAGATCCTCAGCCGCCGCAAGCCTAGACATGCAACCTGTCCTCACTCTCTGCCCTGCGGACGGACTCGATCATCCTGCCCAGCTTTCGAGGTGTCACTTGGTCATGGTAGACGCCATCCAGCACAACAACCGGGCCCAGGGCGCACGCCCCCAGGCAGTTAACGCACTCCAGTGTGAACTGCCCATCGCTGGTGGTCCCACCAGGCTCCACCCCTAGCTGTGCACTTGCTTGCTCCGCCACTCGGGCGGCTCCCCGGACGTGGCACGCAGTCCCCATGCACACCGTCATCACGTGCCTACCTCGCGGGGTCAACGAGAACGCCTTGTAGAAACTTGCCACCCGGTACACCTCGATCAACGGCACACCGAGTTCCTGCGACAACGTCGTCATGGCTTCCTGAGGGATGTAGCCAGACAACTGCTGCACGTCGTGCAGTGCCTCGATAAGCTGTTGCGGCTGGCTCGTGCGTCCTTCCAAGATCGCCGCCATAGACTGGTCCGACATGCTCAGCCCCCTGAGTCCTGGAGTTCCAGCTTGACTCGCAGGAGAATAGCCTCTACTATGGCTTCCGTAAACCCCGAAAAACTGCACTCCGACTACCCGTAGTATGTAGGGTATACAACTGCCCCTTTATCGCCTACAAAGCGCACTCAAGAGGATGGCATATGCGCACCTCTGATCGCAGGCGTCCCAAGGCGCCATCTGGTCGGCGCGCCGGCAGCAGGGACAACGTCCCCGCGATTGAGCCCCCGCCGGGTCGCTGGCGAGTTGTCCCGATCCAGGAGTCGGAACCCTCTAACCTAGAGCGCGCGCTCCACGAGCGCGTCAAGGAGCTCAACTGCCTGTACGGCCTCGCCCAGCTCGCCAGGCAGAGCCCGGACTCCCTCGACGACATCCTGCAGCGCATAGTCGACCTCTTGCCCCCATCGTGGCAGTACCC
>JALGTG010000036.1 GCA_029821495.1 Candidatus Hebobacteria bacterium | reverse complement strand
GCACGGGTCGAGCTATTCCTTCTTCTGAGTCGAGGGGGCGCAGTTGTGCTCGGCGGTCTCCCCGTGACACTCCTTGATCTGCTCGGGCGTGCACTTCTTGGGGTCTTTGCCCTTCTCGCACTTCTTAGCTGCCTGGCACATCTATCTCACCTCGCTTCGTTTGCGCTCACTGCCTATTGACTTAGCTTCTCCAGAGCCACCTTGGCGGCCTCCTTGCCGGACAGGAGCATGGCGCCGAAAGTGGGGCCCATGCGGGGCAGTCCGTACGTGGTGGAGACCGACATGCCGGCGACGATGAGGCCGGGGTGGGCCTCGCCGGTGTGCTCTACGATCAGGTCTTCCGAGCGATCCACCCACATGGCCCCAAAGCCGGGAGCCTTCATGAGGCCTCGCTCCTCCAGCTTGCGAACGACGCACGCGTCGTGGCCGGTGGCATCAATGACGAGCTTGGACTCGATGGCCACAGGGTCCACACAGGTGATCTCTCTGGGCAGGGCGGTAATCGGGGTCCAGTTGATGACGACTCCGCCGACGCGGTTGTTCTCGCGGAGGACCACGTCGTCGAACACGGTCATGTTGGCGAACTTTGCGCCCGCGTCGCAGGCGGCGGCGATGAGCTTCGAGCAGGCATGAGGCCCGTCTGCCACGTGCAGGCCGGCCGATACCTCTTTGTGGGGGACGCCCAGTTCGTCGAGCTCCTCATCGGCCGGGCTTCGGATGGTGACCTTGTTCATCAGGTAGCCGCCCAGCCAGAAGCCGCCTCCGAGGTAGTTGTTGCGTTCCACTATCAGGACACGCTTGCCGGCGCGGCAGAGGTCGCGCCCGGCCATGAGGCCGGCGGGACCTCCACCCACGATGATCACATCGCTTTCAACATTGTCCATGAACTCGCGGGCGAACTCGCCTACGATTGCGCGGGTGACTTCTTTCTCGCCCGCGGCGCTGAATAGCTTCTCTGGGGGCATCAGAGCACTCCTTGAGCGTCAGATCGTACCGACAGGAGACGCCGCCCGAACGCGGACGGCATCTCTGAAATGTTAGCACATGGCCGGCGGACAGTCCAGGCGTATGATGTGGCGGATGTGGCTGGCGCGGACCGCGCCTGCGGACAAGGCGCCGCTCACCTCCGGCGATGGGGGCGGCAAGGGGCCGCGAACGTCCCGTCAGTTCGGCAGGCACTCACGGAGATAGCGGATCGACTCGCGAGCGACGGTGTCTGAGTCCGGGAGGAACGCGAACGGTTCGACGGACACGTACCCGCCGTAGCGAATCTCGCGGAGCGCTCCCAGAATAGGGCGGAAGTCAACTTCGCCAGACCCGGGGCCCTGTCGGTTCGCATCGTTGGCGTGGACGTGGGCAAGCACGTCTCGCTGTTCGCGGATGATCTCAGGGATGGCGCGGCCCTCGGCCGACATGGCTTTGACGTCGAGGATGAGGCGGAAGCTGGCGTGTCCGATCTCGTCGATCAACTTGCGCGCCTGAGCCGCGGTGTTGACGAAGTCGGTTTCGTCGGGGCCGAGTGGCTCGATGCAGAGAGCGACGCCTCGGTCAGCTGCGGTGGGCAGCGCTCGAGAGAAGGTCTCGGCCGCCCACTTCCAGGTGTCCTCCTGGGATGCGTTGCCGACGCGGCTCCGCTGGCGGGGCGACCCGAAGACCATGATGCTGCCGCCGAGGTCTGCACAGAAGTCCACAAGGTGGCACAAGTAGTCGCGCGTGCGGGCACGCACCCTCTCGTCGGGATGGGCGACGTGGAGGCCTTCCGGCTTCATCAGCAGCCAGTGGAGACCGACGATCTCGAGGCCGGCATCTTGGGCGGTGACGCGCAACTCGTCCCGCCGCCGGGCTGATATCTGCTGAACGGTATCTGCAAGCGTGAACGGCGCGATCTCCACGCCCTGATACCCGGCCTCTGCGATGGCAGAGCAGACGACCGACCAAGGGCGGTCGCCGAATCCCTCATTGCAGAATGCGAAGCGCATCTCGTCCTCGCCTATGTGCACAGTTCGGCTGGTTCGACGGGGCGAGGACGGCCCCTTCGCTCAAGGCCGATCTATGCGGCGCGGAGGAACGAATGGGCGCCAGGTGGGAGCGACGAGTCGGCGAACGGCAATATCTGTATGGAGGCGATAGACGAGGTCCATCTCCACGACGAAGGCACCGCGTCCACCCTCGACACGGGGACCCTGGCGGAGTACCTGCGGGTGCGGACGGGCTGCCCGTCGGTAGTGACGCGCGGTCCCTTCGCGATCGAGCACTGTTCGGCCGAGCAGCTCCCTGCTCTAGGTGAGCGCATCGCACACCTGAAGGTGAGAGACCTGGATGCTCCGCCCACCGAGCACGAGCCAGCCTACGCGGAGATGGAGTTTGAGCGGCGGCGGCTGGCCAACAAAGACCGAGGGGCGTTTGGGGTGCTCTACGACGGGTTCGGGTTCCAGCGAGTGCTGCGCAGCCTGTTGCCGGCGGCCGACGTGCGCTTGAATCGCGTGCACGTCGTCTTCACCAACCGCACGATTGGCACATGGGATGAGAATGACAGGCGCTATCATCTGCGGGCGATCATCCTCGGAATGCCGGCGATCGTCTCCACCACCGGCCTTGTCGAGGCCCCCGCGAAGCCGCGGGATTTCTACCTGGCCCGGCAGCAGCTGGGAATGGCCGCGCGGTCGGAGCTGACACAGGCCCTGCTGAAGGAGCGGTTCAAGGGGCAGTTTCTCGACCACGACGATGAGCGGCTGACGGAGGTGGCGAAGGGCTACGCGATGCAGGCGGTCGTGTTTCAGGTCACGGGGGAGGCGTTCTGCGAAGACCCCGACTGTCGTCTGTTCAACGCGCACTGGCAGGCGGAGTTGCTGAGGGCCCAGCTCGGCGGTCCTCCGGAGTACTGCGCGCGGCACGAGGAACTGGTGGCAACGATGCGGCATCAGCGGCGCGGGGCATGAGAGGCCATGCAGCTGGCAGAGGGCGTTGAGCGGGTAGCGCAGTGGATCAGAAGTACAAGCCCGGCGGAAGGAGACGCCCGACAAGCGGGCTGACCAGAACGCGGATCACGATGTCGAACAGCCCGGTGTACATGAGCAGGATAAGTGCTACGAACCCGAGTGGTGCAAGGCGATCCACCAGGTGGGGGTCATCGTAGCCCAGCAGGCGGAACGCGACATGGGAGCCGTCCAGGGGTGGGATCGGCAGAAGGTTAAAGATCATCAACAGGACGTTGATTGCCACCCCCCAGACGCAGATCATCACCAAGGCGGCGTTGCCCAAGTGTAGTACAAAGCGGAGCACGACGGCCCAGGCAAGGGCCTGAAGCAGGTTAGCAGCCGGCCCGGCGAGCGTGACGAGCATCTCGTCCCGTCTGGGATTCCTCAGCCGCTCAATCATGACAGGCACTGGCTTGGCCCAGCCGAACCCGAATCCGGCCCAAGTGGATGCGATGAAGAAGATGGTGCCGACCGGGTCGAGGTGGGCGATCGGGGAGATCGTCAGCCGTCCCGCCCTCTTCGCGGTGTCGTCGCCCAGCAGATACGCGGTATACCCGTGGGCAACTTCGTGGAGGACGATTGCCAGCAGGAAGCCGGGGAGGCTGGCTGCGATGCGAGTGATGAAGGAATCCGACATGCAACTCCGGTCTTTGCCCTCGCCGAGCGCGGGACGCTAGGTTGGCTCAGTCAACTACGGGGACGGATATCTGGTCGAGTATCTCTGCTACCAGTTGCGCCGCGTCAGCCTGGCGCACGCGCGCTTCGGGCCTCAAGATGAGGCGATGGCAGAGCACAGCGGGGGCCAGGGCCTTGATGTCATCGGGCAAGACGTACTCCCGGCCGTGCAGCGCGGCGCGCGCTTGGCCGGTGCGCATAAGGCCGAGTGAGGCCCTCGGGCTCGCGCCCAGAGCCAGCAGGGGGTGATCTCGCGTGGCGGCGACGAGGGCCACGAGATACTCCTTGAGCGAGGGGTCGATGTGAACGTCCTTCACCTGCTCCTGCATCTGGAGCACCTCGTCCGCCGTGATCACAGCCTTGACCGAGTGAATCGGATGCTCTCTGGCCTGGCGGTCGAGCACTACGACTTCCTGCTCTGGGGTCGGATATCCCATGCTCACACGCATCAGGAAGCGGTCGAGCTGGGCCTCGGGGAGGGGGTAGGTGCCGCGGTACTCGATCGGGTTCTCGGTAGCGATCACGAAGAACGGTCGGTCGAGGATGTGAGTTGTGCCGTCGACTGTGACCTGGAACTCCTCCATACACTCCAGTAGGCTCGACTGCGTCTTCGGTGTGGCGCGGTTGATCTCGTCGGCGAGCAGCACGTTCGCGAAGACGGGTCCCGGCCTGAAGGCGAACTCGCCGGTCTTCTGACTGAAGATGGAGGTCCCGGTGACGTCGGCCGGGAGCAGATCAGGGGTGAACTGGATTCTCCGGTAGGCCGCCCCCAGCGCCCCGGCGAGGGCCTTGGCGAGCATCGTCTTGCCGACGCCAGGGATATCTTCGATCAGGATGTGTCCGCTGCACAGGAGGCCGATGACAACGCTCTCGACGGCCTGGCGCTTCCCGACGATCACGGTCTCTATCTCGTCAATGATCGCGGCGCTCCGGTCGGCAATTGGCTTGATATCGCTCACAGCAGTCGTTCCTTGGCCAAGTTCTTCCTCGGCATTATAACATGGGTCCGCTCTGGGAGACAGGGGCAAGCGCGATGTGGATTGACTTTGGCGGGGCTTTGTGGTATGTTAGGGATGGTCAAGAAGGCCACGGAGGAAGGCACTGATCGCTTCCCGCTCACGGGGGGCTAAGGTCAGTGCCTGTCCAATTGAAGGGGCCCGGCTGGGTGGGCCGACGGTGTTCGGCAGTTGCATGTCCGGGATACCGTAGTGTTGTTCAGCGGGCACTGAGGGGCGGCCGAAATGGCAAAGCAGGAAACAGTCTTAACTCCAGAGGGGCTGAAGAAGCTCACAGCGGAGCTTGACGAGCTCAAGTCTGTCGGTCGCAAGCAGGTGGCCGACCGCATTCGCGCGGCCAAGCAGTTTGGGGAGATCGGGGAGAACTCGGAGTACGAGGACGCGAAGGCGGAGCAGGCCCAGATCGAAGGGCGAATTGAGACGCTGCAGTACATTCTGCAGAGCGCGGTCATCGTGGATGCTCCGGAGAAAGATGGGAAGATCGGGGTCGGGTCGCGGGTTCGGCTGCAGGACGTGACGAGCAAAGAGAAGCTGGAATACGAGATCGTCGGTGCGCTGGAAGCCGATCCCACAGAGCACCGCATCTCGAACCAGTCGCCGCTCGGGGAGGCGCTGATCGGGCACAGCCGCGGAGAGACGGTGAAGGTGGAAACTCCCGGGGGGTTGCGCTCCTACGTCATCCTCTCGGTCGGAGAGTGACGTGGGGGGCGGACAGGGAGGCGAGGGTCGGCCCCGGGGGGAAGGCGAGGTCGTGCGTCAGCGACGCGCGGAGCTCGCCCGACTCCGAGAGCTAGGGCGCGATCCGTTTCGAGCCACCCGCTTCGACCGGACCCATCTGGCCACCGAAATCCGCGACGCTTTCGACTCTCTTGAGGGCAGCTCGACGCGCGTCGCTGGCCGCCTCACAGCGCAGCGACGCCACGGGAAGGCGACATTCGCTGATCTTCAGGACAGTTCCGGCACGATCCAGTTGCTCTTCAGACTCGACGGAGTTGGCGAGAAGAAGTATGGCCAGGTCGCCGAGCTGGACGACGGAGACATCGTGGGAGCGGAGGGGACTGTCTGCCGCACGCGCACCGGAGAGGTGACCGTTGCGGCCGCCGACTTCGTGCTCCTGGCGAAGGCGCTGCGTCCGCCTCCCGAAAAATGGCACGGTCTGCGGGACATCGAGATCCGCTATCGCCGGCGGTATCTCGACCTGATTGCGAACGAGGAGGCGCGGCGGGTCTTCCAGGTGCGAAGCGGGGTGATCGGATCGATCCGACGCTTCCTCGACGAGCGCGGTTTCCTGGAAGTTGAGACGCCGATGATGCAGTCGGTCGCGGGCGGAGCGCTGGCGCGGCCCTTCATCACGCACCACAACGCGCTCGACATCGATCTGTCCCTGCGGATCGCCACGGAGCTGCACCTCAAGCGGCTGATCGTGGGCGGGATGGAGCGAGTGTACGAGATCGGGAGGGTGTTCCGGAACGAAGGCGTCTCGACCCAGCACAACCCCGAGTACACGTTGTTGGAGGCCTACCAGGCCTATGCCGGCTATCAGGACATCATGGAGCTGACGGAGACCATGGTGGCGCGGGCGGCGGAGGAGGTGCTGGGGAGGCTGAAGCTGACGTATGGAGGCAAGGAAGTCGATCTGACACCGCCGTGGAGGCGGGTGCCGATGGTGGAGGCGATTGTGGAGCGGGCCCAGGTGGCCCCGGAGGAGTTGCACTCGGAAGAGGCGGCGCGCCGGGCCTGCCAGCGGCTGGGGCTGCCCGCGGCTGCGGAGATGCGCCTGAGCACGATGGTCAACAACATCTTCGATCATTTCGTACAGCCCAAGCTCATCGATCCCACTTTCATCGTTGACTATCCGACGGCGATCTCACCTCTCGCCAAAGCCCACAGCGACAACCCGGAGCTGGCGGAGCGGTTCGAGCCGTTCGCGGGCGGGATGGAGTTGGGGAACGCGTTTTCGGAGTTGAACGATCCGGAGGAGCAGCGGCGGCGGTTCGAGGAGCAGGCGCGGTCGCGGCTGGCGGGCGACGAGGAAGCGCACCCGATGGACGAGGACTTCCTACTGGCGCTGGAGTACGGGATGCCGCCGACAGGCGGCCTGGGGATAGGAATCGACCGGCTGGTGATGCTGCTGACGGACTCCTCGTCAATCCGAGACGTTATCCTCTTCCCTCAGATGAGGCCCCACCCCAAGTAGTGGCGCGGGCCGCTCAGCTGGGCTCGGATGCCTGGAGGATGTGGGCCACGTCGGTGTAGAGAACGTCGCGGAGTTGTCCCTCGGTCGCTACGGTCAGGTGGAAGTTGTCGTAGTAGCGCAGCCGGCCTATGAGAGTCGTCCCGGACTTCAGGTGCACGATGACCCGGAGTTCCGCAGACAACTGGGACCGCTCGTGCAGCCGATCCCAGAGCTGATCCTCTGGGTCGGACGAGTGATCATAGATGAGGGTAGGAGGAGTCGGCGGCTTTGTCATGGTGGCCTGGATCCCTCGCTAGCTACAGGCGAGCTCGCCTTAGCAAGATGATGTACCAATAAGGCACAGATGCGAGCTGCTGTCTGCCGGTCGCGCCCAAGCCCACGGCTGCGCGGGGACTGCCGGCCAACCCCGATTGTATGAGCGGCCCTTGCTACCCTCGCCTCTCGAACCTATGGGCAGTATAGCACAGAGCACCCGTTTTCACAAGGCTGGCGCTAGCCGCCTTAACCGCCCAACGGGGGCCTTCGTGGCCGCACGCGGGTTGCTTGACAGCCCTGAACAGCGGGGGCTATACTGGCTCGGTGGCTTCCTGAGAAGCGTGCGGTCGCCGAGCGCAGCGGTGCGTTTCTCCTCTTGCCCCCGCCGAAGCTCCATTCAGACTAGGACCTCGGCATCCCTGTCATGGGCGGTTGAACGGGCCGAGTTGCAGCACTCCTCCGACGAGCGGCCCATCGGGCGGCGCACTAGGCCGGGCGCTGTGTCTGGGGCCTGCTGCAGCCATGCTCGGATCGTCATGTGTGGGAGCGGGAGCCGAGGGAGCAGCACGTCGGCTGTTCGCTTCGCGGAGTCGCCAGAAGGCGTCGTGCGCGCCGGGAGCCGATGGGCCGCCTGGCCTGCGTCTCGGTGGTCGCGCCGACGGGCGGCATGCAACAATCGAAGATGGACATCCGACCGTCGCTCACGCGATCTGCTCGGGGGTGTGACGGGCCGCGCGGGAACTGCGGCGGCGGAGTATATGGGTTGGCATAGTGCAGTTCGACCTGTGTGTCATCACGCGACGAGTCGAGCGTCTCAGCCGCAGCCATATGGATGTGGCTAGAGCGGCGCTCCGCGGGGGCGCGCGGATGATTCAGCTTCGGGAGAAGGACCAGTCGGATCGGGATCTGTGGCAGCTTGCTGTTGAGATGCGAGAGCTCGCGCGCGAGCATGGCGCCTGCCTGATAGTGAACGACCGGATTGATATAGCGCTCGCCGCGGGCGCTGACGGAGTCCATCTGGGCAGCGATGATGTCCCCATTGATGCCGCGCGGCGCGCCATGGGCGCCGATGCAATCATAGGGGCCTCGGTCGCTTGTCCAGCAGAGGCGGAAGCGGCCGAAGGGCAAGGCGCGAGCTACGTGAGCGTCGGCTCGGTGTTTGCGACGACGTCGAAGCCGGACGCGGGCGAGGCAATAGGCATTTCTCGCATTGGCGCTGTTAAGCACGCGACGCGGCTCCCGGTTATTGCGATCGGCGGGATTAGCAGCGAGAATGTAGGGGCAGCGATTCGAGGCGGCGCCGACGGAGTGGCCGTGATCTCGGCCGTGGCTGAGGCCGGCGACATGGCCGCCGCCACTAGCGAACTCCGGCGTCTAATCTGCGAGGCCCGCCGGAGAGCGGAGTAGGAGCAGTTCCATGACACAGCTTGAGATGGCGCGCAGGGGCGATGTCTCCCCTCAGATGAAGAGCGCGGCCAAGTCCGACGAGGTCGAGCCGGAGGTGATGCGGCAGGGCCTGGCCGCGGGCACGATAGTGCTTCCCGCGAATCGCAACCATACGTCTCTTCGACCGACAGCCATCGGCGCAGGGCTGCGGATCAAGGTCAACGCCAACATAGGCGCATCGGCGGGTGACGCCGACTCCGAGAAGGCTGTGGCAAGGACGCGGGCGGCGCTTGATGCGGGCACGGACACAGTGATGGACCTCAGCACGGCAGGCGACCTCGACGAGATACGCCGGCGAGTAGTAGCCGAGTGCGAGGCCCCGGTCGGGACAGTGCCGATCTATCAGGCCGCGGTGGAGGCGGGAGCGGAGGACGGCGGCCTGGCATCGATGTCGGAAGATCATCTGTTCGAGGTGATCCGCAAGCATGCTGCCGAGGGCGTTGATTTCATCACCGTGCACTGCGGGGTTACCAGGGCAACGTCAGAGCTCGCCACGGGAGGGGGAAGGCTCACGGGCGTTGTCAGCCGGGGAGGGGCGTTCACGATCTGCTGGATGCGGGCCAACGGACGAGAGAATCCGCTCTACGCGCGCTTCGATGACCTGCTGGACATATGCCGGGAGTCCGACGTCACGTTGAGCCTCGGCGATGGCCTGCGGCCGGGGTGTCTCGCAGACGGGTCTGACCGCGCGCAGGTAGAGGAAACCGCGCTGCTTGGCGAGCTGGTGTTGCGGGCACGGGAGGCCGGGGTGCAGGCGATGGTCGAAGGCCCCGGGCACCTTCCGCTCGACCAGGTGGCGCCGAACGTCGTCCTGGAGAAGCGGCTCTGCCACGGCGCGCCGTTCTACGTGCTGGGCCCGATCGTGACCGATGTGGCGCCGGGATACGATCACATCAGCGGAGCTATCGGCGGCGCGCTCGCAGGAATGGCCGGGGCCGATTTCCTCTGCTACGTGACGCCCGCCGAACACCTCGGCCTGCCGAGCGCGAGCGACGTGCGGGAGGGCGTCATCGCGGCCAGAATCGCCGCGCACGCAGCGGACGTCGTTCGCCTCGGGAAACGGGCAAGGCAGTGGGACGACGAGATGGCCAGGGCGCGCGGGTCTCTCGACTGGGAGCGCCAGTTTCGCCTCGCCATGGACGGTGATTTGGCGCGCGCCGGTCACCAACCTGCGGGCGAGAGCGGGCAGGCATGCTCCATGTGCGGGCCGTACTGTGTCTTCTCTCTCCTGGGCCGGTCAACGGCGAGCCACACATGAGACCGGGTGACGGCCGAGCCATCGGGGAGGTAGGCGAGAACGCGCTCGTCGCGCGGTTCCGCGAGCTGGCCTCCGCCGCGCAGGGGGAGGGGGTGATAGTCGGGTCGGGGGACGATGCCGCGGTCGTAGCCGCGGCAGAAGGCAGAGCGCTCCTGCTCACCTGCGACATGATGGTCGAGGGTGTCCACTTCCGGCGCGACTGGGCAAGGCCCCGGCAGATCGGGTGGAAGGCGATGGCGCAGAATCTCAGCGACATCGCGGCGATGGGCGGGGAGCCGGCCTTCGCCGTCGCCTCTATCGCGGCGCCCGGCAGCCTGCCCGAGGAGGTGGCAGAGGGGATCGCCCAAGGGCTGATGGCCGCCGCCTCCGAGTACGGCGCGGCGGTGGTCGGCGGAGACCTGGTGGGATCGCCCGGGCCCGTCGTCGTTGACGTCGCCCTTACGGGCTGGGTACAGAGAGAGATGATGCTGCTGCGGAGCGGGGCGCGCCCTGGCGACGCGATCTGCGTCACGGGGTCGCTCGGGGCTTCCGCCGCCGGACTGACCGCGCTGCAGAGAGGCCTTGGCGCGGAAATGTTGCCGCGCCTGGACCGGGCACTCATCGCGCACCGCGAACCGCGGCCCCGGCTTGCGGAGAGCCGGGCGATCGCGGCCACCCGCCTGGGAACCGCGATGATGGATCTGAGCGACGGGATGACGGAGGATCTTCCGCGGCTGTGCGCGGAGAGCGGGGTCGGCGCGCGCGTCTACGCGGAGCACATCCCGGTCGATCCCTCGTGCGAGGAGGTGGCCGGCAGAGCAGACCTCGACGCTCTCACGCTGGCCGCCTCGGGAGGCGAAGATTACGAGCTGCTCTTCACGTGTGCGCTCGATGCTGTGGCGGAGGTTGCCGCCGCGGTGGCGGCGCAAAGCGACGCCGCGGTGACCGCGATAGGAGAGATCTCTGAGGGCGACGAAGTCGTGTTCGTTGACCCCGAGGGGCGGAAGATGGCATTCCCCCGGGGATTCGACCACTTCGCCACACCCGCGAGGTGTTCGCAACGCGCGGAGGCAGACTCGGGCTGATCAAAGGATGGAGTGACAGCATGGCTGGGTGTCTGGCTAAGCAGATCCCGACGGGGGCCCGACTGCCCCTCATCTGGCTGGTCCTGTGCGTCTGCACCAGTGCGGCGCCGCGGATAGAGTTCGACTCCGTGACGGCGGACCTCGGGACGATCTACCAGCGGGAGAAAGTACATGATGCATTCGTGTTCCGCAACGCCGGGGACGCCACTCTCAAGATCGAGAAGGTTCGCAGTACGTGTGGATGCACTGCGGCGCTGCCCGCGAAACGCGAGATTGCCCCAGGCGAAGAGGGCGAAATAGCGATCAGGTTCAGCGCGGGCCTCATGCGCGGGCGGGTAGTCAAGCATGTCTATGTGGAGACGAACGATCCCGTCCATCCACGCGTGGACTTGACTCTCATTGTCAGGATCAAGGTAGAGCTTGAAGTCGTGCCGCATGGGATCTACGTGGGGAAACTGACGATGGGGGAGTTGGTGGAGCGATCCATCTCGCTCTATTCCCCCGAGGTCCCTGCGTTCAGCATACTGGAGGTCAGCGCCGCCGACGCCGCCATCCAAGTTGCCGAGCCGGTGAGAGTGGCGGGAGAGAAGAACCGCTACCGTATAGACGTCCGATTCGGCCCGGCGAACGAGCTAGGGCGGATCACCTCCAGGATACTGCTGCGGACCGACCTGCCACACTCTGAGGAAGTACCCATTCGGGTCTTTGGGAACGTGGTGAGAAAGAGCGAACTGAGCGAGCCAGCCGAAACGCGCGCCCTTCCGCAGTGAGGCGCGACCCGCCGGGAGAACTAGATGGCTGAGTATCTTGTCGGAATCGATGTGGGGACCACAGGCACGAAGGCGGTCTTGGTCGATCCGTCCGGGCGAGTGGCCGCCAGGGCCACGCACGAGTATCCCCTGCACACGCCGCGCCCGGGCTGGGCGGAGCAGGATCCGGCCGACTGGTGGCGGGCCAGCGTGTCGGCGATACGCGATGTGCTGAGTGCTTCCGGCGCAAGCCCCGATGAGGTCCGCGGCATCGGCCTCTCGGGACAGCAGCATGGGTCAGTCTTCTTGGATGGCAATGGAAACGTGCTGCGCGACGCGCTGCTCTGGTGTGACCAGAGGACGGCAGCGCAGTGCGATTGGATCCACGAGACCGTCGGGTCTGACAAGGTGGTAGAGGAGACTCTGAATCCGGTGCTGACGGGCTTCCAGGCCCCAAAGATCGTGTGGCTCAAGGACAACGAGCCGGAGATCTACGAGCAGCTCCGGATGATACTGCTGCCCAAGGACTACGTGCGATACCGCTTGACCGGGGAGTTCGCAACCGAGGTGTCCGACGCCGCGGGCACCTCACTGCTGAACGTAGGGAAGCGCCAGTGGTCAGAGGTGATGCTGAAGGGCCTCGGGCTGACAACCGACATGTTGCCGACGGTGCACGAATCGCCGGTGGCTTCGGCCGAGATATGCGAAACGGCAGCTCGCGAGACCGGACTCCGCGCCGGGATGCCGGTTGCCGGTGGCGGGGGAGACAATGCGTGCAGCGCAGTGGGCAACGGGGTGATCGAGGAGGGGATCGTGCAGGTCTCGGTGGGGACGTCGGGGACGGTGTTCTCGCCCATGAATGAACCGAAGATGGACGCGAAGCTGAGGGTGCATACGTTCTGCCACGCGGTGCCGGGGCAGTGGCATGCGATGGGCGTGATGCTAATGGCGGGCGGATCGCTCCGGTGGTTCCGAGACGAGCTCTGTGGGGAGGAGAAGGCGGCGGCCGAGCAGCGCGGCGTCGACCCCTACGAGGTTATCATCGAGATGGCGGGCGGCGCCCCGATCGGATCGGAGGGCCTGGTCTTCCTTCCCTACCTGACGGGCGAGCGCACTCCTCATGCCGATCCCAACGCGCGTGGGGTCTTCATGGGACTGGGCCTGAGGCACACGAAGGCACACATGGCCCGGGCAATCATGGAGGGCGTGTGCTACGGGCTGCGGGACTCGCTGCGAATCCTGCGGGAGATGGCTCTGCCCATCGAGGAGGTCCGCAACACCGGCGGCGGCGCGCGCAGCCCGTTCTGGCGGCAGATGCAGAGCGATGTCTTCAAGACACCCCTGGTCGCCATGCAGATCGACGAGGGAGCCGCCTTCGGCGCCGCGCTGCTCGCGGGCGTGGCGGGAGGCGTCTGGCCGGACATCCCGGCTGCGTGCGCGGCCACTGTCCGCACCAAGGAGCCCGTCAAGCCGAACCGAAAGGCCTCGGCGATCTACAACAAGTACCACCCGACGTATCGCAGCCTCTACCGCTCCCTCAAACGCCACTTCGCGCGGGTCGCGCGCATCGTCGAAGAGGTCGGTTAGACTCGAGTCCCGTTGGGCAGGAGCTTCAGTCGCCTCTGGCGACTTCCCTCCTGCCCCAGCACAAGCGCTGGGTGCCCTCCCTGGTATTGGGTATATGAGAGGACCTCGAAGTTACAGCGGCACGCCCCCGCAGTTGTTGACTTTGGCGGCCGATTCGGATATGCTCAGAGATGGGTCGAGAGGCCTCAGTGGAAACATGAACGCCTCGGCATATACGTATCCGATGATGACCAAGGCCAAGCGCCGCTCTGGCGTTCGTGTGTCCACGCGTATCTGAGACCAGCCACCAGCAAGGACCGGAACCACGACGCCAGACCGCAGGCAGCGAGTCTGGCGTCCACAGCATTTCAGGGGCCGGTGTTGGCGGCAGGATAGCGAGGCAGAGTGGATGCTACTCGGTACACAGCGGATCAACGGCAACGGTGCGCTCGAGATCGGTGGTTGTGACACCGTGGACCTGGCGCGCGAGTTCGGCACCCCCCTATACGTGCTGGATGAGGACTACTTCAGGGAAACGTGCCGGAAGTATCGCGCCGCGTTTGAGTCTCGGTATCCGAAGGTGGAGGTATCCTTCTCTGGCAAGGCATTCATGACCGCCGCGGTGTGCCGGATCGTTGACGAGGAGGGACTGGCACTGGACGTCTCCTCTGAGGGCGAGCTCCACACAGGTCTCAGGGCGGGCCTCCCGGCATCTCGCATCTTGCTGCACGGCAGCAACAAGTCCCCGGAGGAGTTGGCGACGGCGGTGGAGGCGGGCGTGGGCCGGGTGGCCATAGACAATCTGCCGGAGGTGGAGCGGCTTCAGCAGGTGGCCGTCGAGAAGGGGGTATCGGTCGATGTCCTCGTGCGAGTCGCTCCGGGCGTCCAGGCCGATACCCACACCCACATCCAGACAGGCAAGGTGGCGACGAAGTTCGGCCTGGCGATAGTCGGCGGCGCGGCAAAGGAGTGCGTCGGCGAGGTCTTGAACGCCGCCAATCTTAACTTCCGCGGAATCCACTGCCACATCGGGTCGCAGATACTAGACGTGGCGCCGTTCCGCGAGGCGGCCGATATGATGGTGGACTTCGCCGCGGAGCTGCGCGACGAGCTCGGCTGCGTGGTTGAGGAGCTGGACCTCGGGGGCGGGCTTGGGGTGCACTACGTGCCGGGTGACGAGCCGCCTTCTGTCGACGAATACGCGGAACTGGTGACGGGATCCGTTCGAGCGCGGTGCGAGAAGCATGGGCTGCCTCTTCCGAGGCTGCTCCAGGAGCCGGGCCGCAGCCTGGTCGGTGAGGCGGGGACCACCCTCTACACCGTCGGGGTCGTCAAGGAGATTCCGGGCGTCTGCACCTATGTTTCTGTGGACGGCGGAATGTCGGACAACCCCCGGCCCGCGCTGTACGATGCACGTTACGATGCAGTCGTGGCAAACAAGGCGCGAGAGCCGCGGAGCACGAAGGTCACAGTGTCCGGGAAGCACTGCGAAACCGATACGCTGATCGCCGACCTGGACGCACCCGAGATCGCGCCCGGCGACATCCTCGCCGTGCAGACGACTGGGGCCTACAACTACTCGATGGCGAGCAACTACAACAGATTGCCGCGGCCTGCTGTCGTGATCGTCTCGCGAAGCCGCGCGGAGGTCATAGTGGAACGGGAAACACTGGACGATCTGCTCCGGCTGGACAGGATTCCGGATAGGTTGCAGAGCAACCGGCCGGGCCGGGACGCCGCTGGATAATGACGCTGCAGCTTCTCACTCTCCTCGTCGCAGCCGGGGGGACGGCGATGGTGGCGTTGACCCACAACGCCTATGCCGTGTATTTCATGTTTTCAGCACTCGTTGCAGCCTTGATCGTAGCGTACGTGACCTCGCGGATGTCCGCGCGCGCCCTCCGGTGGCGACGGGAGGAAGCGGATCGTGTCTTCGAGAACGAGCCTTTCACCATCGGCATTGAGCTGGCCAATCGAGGCCGATTCCCGCGCTTCGCACTCGGTGTCAAAGACACACTCCCTCCGTTTCTGGAATCGGAGGAAACGCCGGAGTTCGTGCTCCCGGCCCTGTGGCCGGGGCAGCGCGTCAGGCTCTCCTATCGGGCGCGGGCGCGGAAGCGGGGCGCGTACCGATTGGGGCCCCTCAGCGTAGTCGTCTCCGACCCGTTCGGCGTGTTTCCCCGGACCGCCGCTGTCCGTGCCATTGGAGAGGCGGTGGTGTATCCGCGGCCGGTCCCGCTCGACGGTGAACTCGGTCGGAGCGCGCTGAGCGCCCGCGGCGACGCGATGGGCGAACGCGCCCGCTCCTACGAATCCGGCCTGGACTTCTATGGCATCCGCGACTACGAGCCGGGGGACGAGCTGCGGCGCATCCACTGGCCCGCCACCGCGCACCACGGCCGGCTCACGGTGATCGAGTTCGATCGGGGCGCGTCGGACAACCTGGCGGTCGTGCTCGACACTAACGCCGGCACGGAGTACGGCAGCGGGGTGGACACCACCCTGGAGGTCGGCGTGCGCGCGGCGGCGTCGCTGGTTCATTGGGCCGTGGCGACCGAGGGAAGAGGGTTCATCGCCGTCGACTCGGCAGAGGGGCCGCACTGGCTGGAGGTGGACAGGCCGGATCGAGAGTACGAGGCCCTCGAGTTGCTCGCGCGTGCCGGGGCGGATGGAAGCATGCCGGTTTCGGCTCTCCTCCAGTGGGCGGGCCGGCGAGTTCCGGGGGGCGCGACGGTGTGCGTAGTCACGGCCGCTCCGGATGAGGAACTCCCCGATGTGGTGGCGTCTCTGGGACGACAGCGGGTGCGCACCGCCGCGGTTGTGTTTGATGCGCAGAGCTTCGATCCGTCGGCCCAGCATGTGGGCCGCGTTGTGGACGCGGTTTCGGCCGCCGGCGCTGCAACGGTCGTGGTGCGGATGGGTGAGGACCTGGGTGATGCCCTCGAGACCATCCTTATTGCAGGCGAGTGACGCCGTAGGCAGGCGCGATGAGGCCGCCCTCTACTGGGCCACCGGCGCGGCCATAGCCGCGGCGCTGCTTGCCGCGGGCGCCGGAACCGGCAGCACGCGGGTGGGGGTGATAGGGGCCGGGCTCGGGTGCACAGGTGTTCTCTTGGGCTGGCATACGCGCGGATGGAGCTGGCCGAGTCGGCTGACACTGGGCCTGGTCGCAGGCGTGGCCGCGGCCGCCGCGCTGCACGGCCTGATTGCCTGGGAGATGAACGTGGAGGCGTCAGGCATTTACCGCGCCATCGGCGAAGTCGGGCTCACCACCGGGCTTCGCATGGCGGTGCTGCTGACGGCCCTGAGCTTCCTGCTGGTGATTCGCGAGATGCTGCCCTTCTCGCTGGTGCCCGGCCTCACGGTGTTCGGCCTGGTCGGCGGGCGCGGAGACGAGAGCATAGTCCTGGGCTGCTTCGTTGTCTTCCTGATCACGGGGCTTGCCGCGGTGGCGCAGGCGATGCTGCTCTCTGGGGCGCCCACCCACAGCCGGCCGGAGCATCTCCGCTGGCAGCTGGGCGGGTGGCGGAAGTGGCACTGGATGACGGTGGGGATCTTGATCGCCGCTATCTTCCTGCTGGCCTATCTGCTCTTCATCCCGGTTACAGCATACGCGACGCAGTATCGCTGGCCTCTGCAGTTGGTACTGGCATCGGATGGATTCGGCGGCATCCGCGGCCTCACTAGGCCCTCTGAGCCCCTGGCTACCTATCCCGTAGGCCGCGGGCCGGTGGCGCCCGCCGAAATACCCGTGCTGAGCATCGAAGGACCGCCCGCGGACCTATGGCGGGGTGAGGCCTTCGGCGTCTACACGGGTACGGCCTGGACCAAGGGCGAAGCGGAGCCATCGGCAGCATGGATCGCCGATGACGTCATCAGTCTCGCGGGGCTCGTTCCAATGGACCCCGACGCGCGCGTCGTGACCCACACGGTGAGGGCAGAGGCAGATATGCCACTCATCTGCTACAGCCCGGGGCAGGTTCGGCGTGTCAGGCTAGGTCATGGCATCCCCAGGCATTCCGGCATTGGCTTTCGAGTTGACAAGTACGGATGTCTGATGTTGCCCGGAGCCACCTTCCGGCGAGGGGCCAGCTACGAGGTGACCTCGGTGCCGCTGGAGATGGGGCCTGGTCCGCGCGCTGGCAGGTCTCCGCGGGTAGGCCTTGGCGACGCGGAAGAGACCTACCTCAGGATTCCACTGGGCTCGCGGCGCGTGGCCGACCTTGCGCGCCGCGTGGCCGGGGAGAAGGACACAGACCTCGACAAGCTGGCGGCCCTGGCGGCATTCGTTCAGGAGAACTGCGTCTACACACTCGACGCTCCGGCGGTCCCCGCGGGAGAGGACGCAGCCGACCACTTCCTATTCCGGCAGAAGCGTGGGTACTGCGACCTGTTTGCGACCTCTCTTGCGGTGATGGCGCGGGCGGTCGGGATTCCTACGCGCCTGGTGGTGGGATACGCGGGTGGGTCCTATGACGAGGAGAGCGGCCGTTACATCATCCGCGAGTCGGACGCCCACGCCTGGGTGGAGGCCTATCTCAGACCGTGGGGATGGGTGAACGTCGACGCGACACCGGCGAACGAACTCCCTCCGATTCCGCCGTTTCGGAGCGCTCTGCTGCGCCTGCGCTTCTTCCATCAAGACCATCCAGCCGGTGCGGCGGCCCTGGGCTTGGGGGCCTTGGCGGCTCTTGTCGCCATCTTCGTGTTGCGATGGCGGGCCGGCGTGTCCGCTCGGGCGCGCTTGAAAGGTGACGCTCGCGACGCGGTCATCTGGGCCTACGACCAGCTCTGCCGTCTGTTCCAGCGCCAGGGCCGGCCCCGTCGGCCCTGGCAGACCCCGCTGGAGTTCCTCGATTCTCTGGAAGGCGCGGCTCACGCGCGGGACGCCGCTCGCCGAAGGGCAAAGCTGCCGGCGGACTCGCTGGTGCCGGCTCGCGGTCTGACCGAGGCATTCCTGCGGGCCCGCTACGGCCCGGGACCTCTGGCCGGGGAAACGGCCGCTCTGGCGCTTCAACACCTGGGTGACGTGCGACGAGCTCTGCGGCGTGGAAACGCGCCGCGTCAGTCTGCCTAAGGCGGCACGCCCCGTGCCGCTCCCTCAACAGAAAGGCCCCCGCCCTCGGCGCGAGGGCGGGGACCTGTAGTGCTCCAGTCAGCTCGCCTAGATCGCGGCATCCTCCTCGCCGGTGGACTTATCGTCTTCCTCGTCCGGTCGCGGCAACTCGACCTCGGCCAGGTCGCGGATCAGGTCCTCCTCCGGTGCTGCGAGGTCCGGTCCACCGAAAGCAGAACGCAGGAGTTCGGCTTCGCGGCTCGGAGCGTAGATAGGCGCCTCTCCTGGCGGGCCTTCGACGTGCAGGGAGCGGTAATCCGTAATGCCCGTGCCGGCCGGGATCAGGCGCCCGATGATGACGTTCTCCTTCAGACCGATCAGATTGTCCACCTTGCCTTGGATCGCGGCCTCGGTGAGCACGCGTGTGGTCTTCTGGAACGACGCGGCCGACAGGAAACTGTCGGTCGCCAGAGACGCCTCGGTGATGCCGAGCAGCACTCGCTCGCCGGTCGCCTCTTCGCTGTCGCGCTCTCGGCTGTCCCGGTTCGCCTCGTCGAAGTGGAACCGATCGTAGATCTTGCCCGGCAGCAATTGGGTGTCTCCAGGGTCGAGCACTCGAAGCTTGCGTAGCATCTGCCGTACGATGATCTCGATATGCTTGTCGTTAATGTCTACGCCCTGGGAGCGATAGACGGCCTGGATCTCTCGCACAAGATAGTCCTGCACCGCTCGGGCGCCCTGCATCTGCAGCACCTTCTGCGGGTCCAGAGGCCCCTCTGTCAGCGCGTCGCCGGCGTCTACCTCGTCCCCCTCCTTCACTGGCAGTAGGCCTCGATACGGGACGAGATGGCGCCGCTCGATCTTCACGGCCTGGACCCCGGCCTGCACTAGGTTTGCCAGCAGCGCGGGGGTCAGCTCTTCACCGGCCGGCGCCAGCACCTTCCGGCCTCTCTTGGCCACTGCCCCTTCGGCCAGGATCTCTCCGTAGAGCCGTTCGGGATGATCGGGATCCACAAGCTGCTCCGAGTGGATGATAACCCACTTCACTCCGGGCGTTTCGATCTTGGCCACCACACCGTCCACCTCGGATACGATGGCCTGCCCCTTCGGGCGGCGGGCCTCGAAGAGCTCCACCACCCGCAGCAGACCCTTGACCTGCTCTTCCATCACCCGCACGAGTTGCTGGATCACCCGCTTCTGCTCCGCGTCCAGAGTCGGCCCTCGGCGCCGAGCACCGGCAGCCTCGGCCTTCTTCTTGCGCGGCTTCCGTCGCTTGGTGGCTCTGCTGATGTCATCCCGCGGGCTCAAACGAACGATGCCGGCCCTCACATCTCCCCAGAACTGCTTGAGCGTGTCTTTCTTCTTCTCCTTGACCTGTGCGACACCAGTCAGGTACTGGCCGGCGACCCCGCCGGTGTGGAAGGTCCGCATCGTGAGCTGCGTGCCAGGCTCCCCAATGGACTGCGCGGCGATGATGCCGACCGCCTCGCCCACCTCCACCAGACGGTTGATGGCGAAGTCGCGCCCGTAGCACTTGGCGCAAATCCCCTGTGAGCGATCGCAGGTCAGCGGCGAGCGTACGTAAACCTCGCCGCGCGCCAGCCCGCCCTTCTCCCACAGCTCATGCGCAAGGCGGCGCAGCTTCTCCGCGGCTCGCTTCCGCACGACCTTGCCCTCTCCCACAATCACCTCGCCCGTGAGTGGATCGCAGAGATCAGCGGACGCGGGCTTGCCCTCCTCGATCCGCGCCACGCTGCGTCGGAACGCATCACACTCCTCGACCACTCGCAGTATCGCGGTGAGGGCCGACACTGCCTCCCGTGCAGGGACATCTTCTTCACACCCGGAGCAGACCTTCACCAACTCGAGGTCGCCCCCGCACTCCGAGCACGAACCCTCTTCCAGAAGCACGGTGGCCGGAACGGTGCTGACCGCGCCAGCGGGGCGGACATCCAGCTCTTCGTCGCCCGCGGCTTCTTCCTCGTCCGCCTCAGCTTCGGCCTCTGTCTCAGCCTCCACCTCCTGCACCACCTCTTCGGCGCTCTTCTCCTGCTCGGGAACGCTGCCGGGCTCAAGTTGCAGTCCAGGCTGTTCTTCCTGCTCATCGGACTCTGCTTCGCTCGCCATCCGTCGGGATAGGTGCAGCTCAGCGGCCGTCGTCTCGTCGAGTAACTCGCCGCACTCCTGACAACGGTAGTAGTTCTCGATGTCGCCCTCGCACTTCGGACAGGGCTGATCGCTGGTGTCGCTGATCTCCCGGCCCGCTTTCAGAATGACACGTCCCGTGCGTGGGTCCACAACGTCCAGCGGCACTATCCGTCCGTCGATCCGTCGCTCCAGCGGTTCGATCTCCTCCGATCCGTCGCGTATCGCGGCCACCGAGATTCCGTTGGCCGTGCCGCAGTCCAGCTCGCGAATGATGACATCCTGGGCGACGTCCACGAGCCGCCGAGTGAGGTATCCAGCGTCCGCCGTCCTGAGCGCCGTATCCGCCAGTCCCTTGCGGGCGCCGTGGGTCGAAACGAAGTACTCCAACACATCGAGGCCTTCATGGAAGTTAGACTTGATGGGCAGATCCTCGATGAACCGGCCGAACGGGTCCGACATCAGACCCCGCATACCGGCGATCTGGCTGATCTGCCGCGGCGTGCCGCGGGCCCCGGAGTTGGCCATCATGTAGATCGGGTTAAACGGATCGATGTTGCTGAGGATGGCATCGGAGACCTCATCCGCCGCCTGGTTCCACAGTCGGCAGACCGCGTCGGATCGCTCCCCTGCGCTGATCAAACCGCGGGCGAAGTTCTGGTTCGTCCTCGTCACCGCAGCTTCGGTCTTCGCAATGATGTCCTCTCGACGCGCCCGAGGCACGTCCATATCGGTCATGGAGATCGTGATTCCAGCTGTCGTAGCAAACTGGAAGCCGAGTGCCTTAAGGTCGTCTACCAGCTGAACGGTCCGCGCGGTGCCGTAGTGACGGTAGCACGCGCGGATGAGGCGCCCGAGCTCCTTGTCGTCAACCACGCGGTCGAGGTATCGCAGTCGGGGCGGAAGCACTTCGTTGAAGATGAGTCGCCCGGCGGTTGTGTTGATCAGCGCGCCGTCGACGCGCACCCGGATGTCCGCGTGCAGATCGATCTTCCTTACCTCGTACGCCAGACGCGCGTCGTCGGGATTGGCGAACTGCTTCTGGCTGCCCCTGGCGCCCACGCGCTTCTGCGTCAGGTAGTAGCAGCCGAGGATGATATCGCGGGTCGGCGTCACCACGGGTTTGCCGTCGGCCGGGGAAAACAGGTTCTGCGTGGAGAGCATCAGAACCCGGGCCTCGGCCTGCGCCGCCGTCGAGAGCGGCACGTGCACGGCCATCTGGTCTCCGTCGAAGTCAGCGCCGAAAGCGAAGCACACGAGGGGGTGGATCTGAATCGCCTTGCCGTCCACGAGTATCGGCTCGAATGCCTGAATGCCCAGCCGATGCAGAGTGGGAGCGCGGTTGAGCATGATGGGATGGTCCTGAATGACCTCCTCCAGCGCATCCCACACTTCGGCGCGCATGCGGTCGACCATCTTCTTGGCCGTCTTCACATTGGTCGTGAACCCCCGGTCGACCAGACGCTTCATCACGAAGGGCTTGAACAGCTCGAGCGCCATCTCTTTGGGGAGGCCGCACTGGTAGAGCTTGAGGTACGGGTTGACGACGATGACCGACCGGCCCGAGTAGTCAACGCGCTTGCCCAGCAGGTTCTTGCGGAACCGGCCCTCCTTGCCCTTCAACATGTCGGACAGCGACTTGAGCGGCCGGTTGTTGGAGCCGGTCACCGGGCGGCTCCGTCGACCATTGTCGATTAGTGCGTCCACTGCCTCTTGCAGTAGCCGCTTCTCGTGGTTGATGATGGACACCGGCGCGTGCAGGGCCTTTATCTTCTTCAGGCGGTTGTTGCGGTTGATTATGCGTCGGTAGAGATCGTTTAGGTCGCTCGTGGCAAATCGCCCGCCGTCCAGCTGCACCATAGGCCGCAGCTCGGGCGGAATGACCGGGATAACGTCGAGGATCATCCACTCCGGTCGGTTCTTCGACTTTCGGAAGGCCTCGGCCACTTCGAGCCGCTTGATGGCCCGCGCTCTCTTCGGTCCGGAAGTCTCCTTGATCTCCTGTCGAAGCTCGCGGCAGAGCTCCTCCAAGTCGATCTCCTTCAGCAAGTCGCTTACGGCGGTCGCTCCCAGATCGGCGTGGAAGAGCTCCTCATACTCGCGTCCCTGCTCTGCGGCGAGGGCAGCCACCACCCGGCTGATGGCGCGATGCTCCGACTCGGTGATCAACTGCTTCTTCGTGAGGCCCGGGTCCGCGGCCAGCTTGGCCCCCAGCAGTAGCTTCATGCCCGCTTCGAGCTCTGCGCGGCGCTCATCGGCGAGGCGCTCTTCTTCCTTGATCCGCGTTTCCGTCGCCTCTGCTATCTCGCTCGGCTGCGCCTCCTCTTCGAGCTCGCCCGCCTCCAGCTTCGCGAGCGTGTCGTCTCGCTCGGCATTGAGGGCCTCGATTCGCTCAGTCGCCTCCTTCGTGACCGCCTCCTCCTGCTGCTGCACAACTTCCTTGATCACGTCCACGCTCTTGGTGAGGAGTTCGTAGTCCACGTGAGTCACGATATAGGAGGCGAAGTAGATCACCTTCTCAAGGGGCCGCGGAGAGATATTGAGCAACAGGCTCATAGGACTCGGCACGCCCTTCAGGTACCAGATGTGGCCCACAGGCGCCGCCAGTTCGATGTGCCCCATGCGCTCGCGTCGGACCTTCGAGCGGGTCACCTCGACGCCGCAGCGGTCGCACGTAATGCCCCGGAATTTGATCTTGCGATACTTGCCGCAGTGACACTCCCAGTCACGCATTGGGCCGAAGATCCGCTCGCAGAACAACCCGTCCGGCTCAGGCTTGAAGGTCCGGTAGTTGATGGTCTCCGGCTTTCTAACCTCGCCCTTCGACCAACGACGGATCTCCTCCGACGAGGCAAGTCCAAGTCGTAGCTGGCCAAACTGTGTCGTGTCAACCATGCCCTATCTGCTCCTTGCTGCTGGCTTCCGTGGGAATGCGGCCTCGCTGGTTAGGCCCGCACCTCGTCTTCCTGTCCGTCGAGGCTTACCGGCTCCGCCTCTTCCGATTCAACCGTGAGCTGGAGACCCAAGCTTTGCAGTTCCTTGATGAGGATCTTGAACGACTCGGGAATCCCCGGCTCCGTGATCGGCTCTCCCTTCACGATGGACTCGTACGTCTTGACCCGGCCCAGTACGTCGTCCGACTTGATCGTGAGGATCTCCTGGAGCGTGTGGGCCGCACCGTACGCCTCCAGCGCCCACACCTCCATCTCGCCGAAGCGCTGGCCCCCGAACTGCGCCTTGCCGCCCAGTGGCTGCTGAGTGACCAGAGAATAGGGGCCGGTGGAACGGGCGTGGATCTTGTCCTCCACGAGGTGAATGAGCTTCAGAGTGTAGATGTGTCCAATCGTGATCGGCTGGTTGAGCGGCTCGCCGGTTCGGCCGTCGTAGAGCCAGGACTTGCCCGTCTCCGGGTCGAAGCCGATGAGCTCGTCCACGCGCTCTACGATGCGCGCGACCAGGTATGCTGCGCGCGCCTCCGCTCCTCGGATCTCCGACCACTCCTGCGGGTCCACTGCCACCCACTCCGCCGTCTGCTCCACTTGGGCCGGATCGGCCTTTGTCAGCCAAAGAGCGAGCGCTTCCTGGATGCCCTCGTAGTCCGTTGCCTTGTCGTACCAGTCGTCGGGCAGGTGCATCTCCTCGACCACGTACTTGTGCAGGGTCCGCCGCCGGAAGGCACTGGCGGCGACTTTGAAGTAGTCGAGGATCTCCTTGTCCGTTGCCCCCTCGAAGATCGGGTTCTCGAACTGGACACCAAGCTCTTCGGCGACCAGCCCGAGATGCGTCTCGAGGATCTGGCCGATGTTCATGCGCGATGGAACCCCCAGGGGGTTGAGGATGATGTCGATCGGGGTGCCGTCCGGCAGGAAGGGCATGTCGTGCTCCGGCAGGATCTTAGAGACGACACCCTTGTTGCCGTGGCGACCGGCCAGCTTGTCGCCCTCCATGACCTTGCGCTTCTGGGCGACATAGACGCGCACCAGTTGATTGACACCGGGGAGCAACTCGTCTCCGGGCTCCCGCTTGAGTTCTCCGCCGCAGCGGTCGCAATAGTGGCGATGCTGGTTCTTGCCCACCTGATACTGCGTCTCGCACTTCTGGCAGCGGTACTTCACGCGGGAGAAGCGCTTGATGGCCACAATCTTGCCCTTCTCGCCGTGGGGCACCCGCAGGGAGGTGTCCCTCATCTCCGCCGCTTTCTCCCCGAAGATGGCCCGGACAAGCTTCTCCTCTGAGGTCAGCTCCTCCTGGCCCTTCGGCGCCACTTTGCCGACGAGAATGTCCTCGGCCAGCACCTGCGCGCCGATGCGAACCACCCCATCCTCGTCCAAGTCCTTCAGCGCCTCGTCGCCGACGTTGGGGATGTCGCGAGTGATCTCCTCCGGCCCGACCTTGGTCTCCCGCGCCTCGATCTCGTATTTCTCGATGTGGGTGGAGGTGAAGGTATCGTCGCGCACCATTCGTTCGCTGAGGATGATGGCGTCCTCGTAGTTGAATCCCTCCCACGGCATGAACGCAACTAGAAGATTGCGGCCAAGCGCGAGCTCCCCGTGGTCAGTGCAGGGGCCGTCGGCGAGCACCTGACCCTTGCTGACGAATTCGCCCTTGGGCACGATGGGCTGCTGGTTGATGCAAGTCGCCTGATTGGAGCGGACGAACTTGTGAAGGCGGTAGAGGTCTACTGCTCCGTCGGCCCGCGTCACCTCAACCCGGTCGGCCGTCACCGAGGTCACCATACCATCGGCGCGCGCGAGCACCACCGCGCCCGAATCCCGCGCCGCCCGAGATTCGACGCCGGTCTTAACGTAAGGTGCCTCCGACCGCAGCAGCGGCACAGCTTGACGCTGCATGTTCGAGCCCATCAGCGCGCGGTTCGCGTCGTCGTTCTCCAGGAACGGGATCAGAGACGTGGCGACGGATACGATCTGCTTCGGCGACAGATCCACAAAGTCGATGTCCTTGGGCGAGACCGCGGGGTAGGAATCGCGGTAGCGAACGCTCACCTCGTCGGCCGTCATTCGGCCCTTCTCATCGACCGGAATGGAGGCGGGGGCGATCCGGTAGCCCTCCTCTTCGTCCGCGGTGAGGTAGGCGATCTCGTCCGTGACCACTCCGTTCTTCACGCGTCGGTACGGCGTCTCGATGAACCCGTATCGGTCCAGGCGCGCGTAGATCGCGAGCGAGCCGATCAGCCCGATGTTCGGGCCCTCCGGGGTCTCGATCGGGCAGATCCTGCCGTAGTGCGAATGGTGCACATCGCGCACCTCCAGCTTTGCGCTCTGGCGGCTGAGGCCGCCGGGCCCGAGAGCGCTCAGTCGCCTCTTGTGCGTGAGCTCCGCCAGTGGGTTGGTCTCGTCCATGAACTGACTGAGTTGGCTGGAGCCGAAGAAGCTCTTGATGGCGGCCGAGATGGGCTTCGTGCTGATGATAGCCTGTGGGGTTACCTGCTCGGGGTCCAGGCTCGTCATCCTCTCGCGTGCGATCCTCTCCATGCGCAGGAAGCCGATGCGAAACTGATTCTGCAGGAGCTCTCCGACGCACCGGACGCGCTTGTTCATCAGGTGGTCGATCTCGTCCACGCTGACGGCCTCATCCCCCGCGCCCAGCCGGATGAGATAGCGCAGGATCGCGAGCAGGTCTTCCTTCGTCAGCGTTCGCACGGTCTCGGGCAGGTCGAGCCCGAGCTTCTTGTTCAGCTTGTACCGCCCGACCCGCGCCAGGTCGTACCGGCGGTTGTCGGCGAAGAGGCCCGATAGGCGCTTGCGGGCGATCTCCGGTGTCACTGGGTCGCCGGGCCTCTCTCGCCGGTAGATGTCTATCAGCGCCTCTTCCTCGTTGCTAGTGGGGTCCCGGTCCATCGTCTGGTCGATGAGAGGGTGAACGACCGCGAGCTTGAGCCGCCTGGGCTTGAGCGCCGCGACGCGCTCCGCAGCCTCCTCATCCAGGCGCTCCCCCGCGTCGACGATGACCTCACCCGTGGCGCGATCTGTCACGCGGTCCCAGACCCGCCTCCCCACCAGCGTCTCCAGGGTGAGCTTGCGAGGCTTCTCGGGCTCGCCGAAGAGTCGCACCAAGTGCCCGTCTGTGGAGCACTCTAGCTTCTCGCTGTCGGGCGCCAGGTTGAGGGAGTTGAGGGCGCGGAGAAGCGTGGTCACCGGGAACTTGTGAGCCTGGCCTATCTTGACGGATACCAGGTCGTGGGCGTCGGAATCGATGTCGAGCCACGCGCCTTCGCTCGGGATGACCTGGGCGCTGTAGAGAATGCGCCCGCTGAAGTCGATGGTGTCGCGGAAGTAGACCCCGGGAGAGCGGGCGAGTTGGCTCACGACGCATCGCTCGGCCCCGTTGACGACGAAGGTCCCGTTCTCCGTCATGATCGGGAGCTCTCCGAGGTAGACCTCGGACTCCTTGATCTCCCCCGTCCGCCGGTGGTGAAGCCAGACCCGCGCCTTCAGGGGCGCCTCGAAGGTCGCGTCGCGGTCGCGGCACTGCTCGATGTCGTACTTGGGCTCACCCAGATAGTACCTGGGCTCGTCGTCTTCGGGATCGCAGAAAGAGAGTGCGAGGTTGCCGGTGAAGTCCTCGATGGGGGAGAAGTTCTTGAACAGTTCGAGCAGACCCTCCTCCTGAAACCACCGGTATGAGTTCAGTTGGATCTCGATGAGATTGGGAATGTCAGCTACGACGCGGGCATGGTCGGGTGTTCGTCCCTTGACCGTGACGACTTCCATACCGTGTGTCTCCCCTTGGCCGGCGGGCGTCCCGGCACGCGAGTATTAGCCGGCCAGGGCGCGCGGCACCGTCGCCGCGGAGCCAGGAAACCGGCTGTCGGCAATGATCAGGTGAGAGGACTACTTAGGCGGCGAGGCGGTATCTTGAGCTACCCCCGAGGACGGGCAGTGCCCGCCAGGCACGTGTTCGCACGAACCTATAGGTTATAGTATGGCGAATGCACTGTCAAGGGTTTGCGGGGCTTTTTTCGGGGTTATTTGCGGGGGCAGGGGGACATCAGACGGCCTGGCGGCGGGCGTGAAATGCGGGTTGTTACACTTATGTGTAGGGATGGACAATTGGTCACTCTCGGTCAATGCGCGAATTGTCCGGACATGTCCGCTCCGCCAGGAGCGGCGATACGGGGGTCAGGAGCCATCGGATGGACGTCCAAAACGTGTCCATGTCCGTCCATTGACCGGATGGTCATCCTCTGGGGTGGTTTGGACGGGTTGGTCATGTGTGGACATTCCGACCTGGGGGGCGGAGGGGGAATCGGCTGGGCAGGCGCTAGCCGTAAGGGATCAACGGTGGAGCCGGCAGCAGACAGCAAACGGCGAGGGAGATGCTACACGCTGCAGGAACTGATGGGCGAG
>JALGTG010000207.1 GCA_029821495.1 Candidatus Hebobacteria bacterium | reverse complement strand
GATCGAGGGGCCGGATCAGTTCGAGTTCGACTGCCTGCGGGTGGCCCAGAGAGACGATGAAGCCGAGCGCGTCTACCGATTCGCGCTGCCGTCGAATCCATCGCGGGCGGCCTGCGAGCACTTCATCGCCGCGGTACGCGGGGAGGCACCGCTCGAGATTCCTATAGCAGACGGGCTGCGCGCCCTGGAGGTGTCGGCCGCCATGCTCGTCTCCGCCGGCCAGGGCGGGACCGCGGTCGCGGTCGACTCGCCGGCCTAAGGCTGCCGCCCGGCAGGGATCTGCCGGGCACCGCTCGGTGTCTGCTATTCGTCAACGCTCGCCCGCCGAGCGTGCCGGTGTCACTGCAATGCCGTCACGCCTCTGCTGCCCAGGACAAGCGCTGCGAACAGCGCCATCGCGGCATCGGTGAGATAGTGTCCGAAGACGATGCCAAGGAAGGCGGGGCGCAGCGCGCGGTAGAGCCGGAACCCGCCGAACCTGCGGATGAGCGTGGTGAGCAGCCAGGCGATGAAAGCGTTCGCCCAGATGGTGTGGTTCGTGTGCCAGACGCTGGCCATGATGAAACCGATGGGGCTGAGGGGCCACCAGATGAAGTTCGCGCTCAGCCAGGTCAGTAACAGGGTGAAGCCGGCGCCGATGACGACCGCCGCGCGAAGCCAGGTTTCGGGTTCTTCCGGAGAGCGGAGGCTGTTCGCGAACGTACGGAACGCGCAGGTGGGGATGGCCGTTATCGGCCAGCAGATCATCGACACGGCGCCATGACGGTAGGAGAAGAAGATGACGGCGGCACTGCCTACCAGGCCGACGCACACGACCGAGACGAGGATGGCCCAGGGGAAACCGCGCCCGCGAACCCGGCCCTCATGAAGGAGCTTGAAGCCATTCATAAGGTAGTTGAGCGGGGAGTTCTGTGGCTCACGCATGATACTGAGGTTGAGCAATCCGGAGACCATAAGGGAAGACGGGCCGAGCGGCCGAGCCCCGAGCAGGCGCATCATGACTGCTCTCGGAAAGACCGGGGGCATGGGCTCGACGATTCCTGCGGCGGAGGCCAGGCGAGCCACGCCGATGAGCACGACGTAGAGGATGCTCATCTGTAGAGCGAAGCTCCACCACGACATGCCCGCGCGGAGGGCCCACAGAAGCATCACCGCGTTCGCCAGCACGAACCCGGGAACGGCCAGGACACTCGCCATCGGCGCCGACAGATCGGGTGGGTCGGCCTCGCCGCGTCGGCCGATCAGCCGGCGAAGGCCTAGGGCGACGAAGCCCCTGCAGCGGTACAAAGCGACCAGACTGATGGCGACGAAGCCCCCGATCTCCGCATAGTCGAAGAAGCTCTGAGGGTTGAAGCCACCCGCGCGGGTGCCCCAGGGAACGAGGCCGAAGCTGGCGCACACCACGAGATAGACATTGAAGAGCGCATAGAAGACCCACACGCTGAACGCGACCTCGCCGGGGATCAAGCACATTACCCCGATCACCGCTGGCAGGATGCGGACCTTCATGTCCCCGAGGACACTCCACGGCAGGCCGTAGTTCCGGATCATCTGGCCGGGATAGTGCTCGAGCGTGAAGCCGGGCAACGCGGGGTAGAGACGGGAGAGCCAGCTAAGCAGGATGACTCCCGCGGCGGGGACGAACCCGAGCCAGAACGCCCTCGAACCGAAGACACTGCCAGAGGTGGTAGGACGTTCGCCCTGCCCCACAAGCGCCATCGGGATCTCGGTCAAAGGGAATGCGAGCCTCTGCCGCTCGATCCAGTCCTTGCGGAGCATCGCTCCCAGGCAGAGCAGGGACCCAAATAGGGCCAGGATCAAGACGCCCCACGATGCTGTGGGCCTGGCCCAATCACGCCAAGGGATGGCTGCCCCCCCTGGCATTCCGGCCCAGAACCACGTGATGGTATCACCGGACGACGGCTGAAGCCACAGGGGTATATGCGGGAGGACGGACTGGTCCCACCCGATCTCTCGTCGCGCTTGGTAGAGGGGGTAGGCGGTCAACCCGACGGTGTACGGGATGAGGACGGTTATCAGCGCCGCCGACACGGTGAGGATGATGTATATGGTGAGCACATCAGCGCGGGTGAAGCCCAGGGATGCTCGCCACCTGAGGAACAGCCCATTCAGCGCCACGAGCACGAAGGCGATGACCACCGGCCCATTGGGCAAGGTCCCCCAGCCGAAGTTCCAGGTGCGGCTCAGATAGTAGGTGTAAGGGGTGACGACCGCGGCTGTCATGGCCAGCGCAGTGCCCACCAGGACCGCGCGAGGAGAGATTCCCTGGCTCCAGCGACGCCCGGCCGTGTGAGGGCTGGCTCCGCGGTCGATGCGAGCTCCCGACGAAGTCACCGCTCCCGCTTCTCCCAGCCGGTCTCGAAGAGCCGGACCATCTTATCCTCGCCGTAGGGATGCTTCGCAGCCTCCGTGTCGTCGAACTCGACACCGAAGCCGGGGGCATCGGAGGGCTCGAGATACCCGTCGATGACCTTGGGGACCCCTTTGAACACGTCCCGGGACCACGGGACGAGGAAGTCGTCGAAGCACTCCTGGATGAGGAAGTGCGGCATCGTGCTATGGAGATGCGCGTTGACGGCCGTGTTGAGTGGGCTCTGCGCCTGGTGGCAGGCAACTTGCGCCTCATGCGCTCGCGCCATCGCAGCCACGCGCAGCACGCCGCTGACTCCGCCGCATCGCAGTGCCTCCGGCTGGACGATGCCGATGACGCCGGATTCGAGCAGGGCAGCGAACTCGCTCGGGTGCCGGAGGCGCTCGCCGGTTGCGACGGGAACCGGGATGGCCCGGGCGACGGCGATGGTCGCCCCGATGTTCTGTGAGTGGACCGGGGTCTCGAACCACATCGGACGGAACTCGGCCAGCGCTCGCCCGATCCGGATCGCCGTCGCGGTGGAGAAACGGTCGTGCCCCTCGATCATCAGGTCGACCTCCTCCCCAACCGCATCCCGCACGGCGCGGACGATGGCCAGCGAGAGCTTCTCCTCGGGGCGGTCCAAGTCCAAGTAGGCGGTCCCGAAGGGATCGAACTTGAGCGCGGTGTAGCCCATCTCCGTGACCTGGTGGGCCCGCTCGGCGAAGGCGCCCGGTTCGCGAGGGCAGGTGTACCAGCCGTTGGCGTAGACGCGCAGGCGCTCATGCACACGGCCGCCCAGCAGGCGCCAGACGGGGACGCCGAGGCTCTTGCCCAGGATGTCCCAACAGGCGATTTCGATGGCGCACACGGCCTCCTTGACTGAGAGGAACACTCCCTTCTCCAGCGCATCGGACACCCGGAGCGGTTCCCGCGGATCCATCCCAATGACGAAGCGAGACACCTCCTGAATCTCGGCGGCCACCGGCGCGGAGGTGATCGCCGTCGCCTCGCCCAGGCCGCAGATGCCTTCATCCGTATCAACCCTGACGACGACCCAGTTCTTCCACGGGTTGCCTATGACGAAGGCTGAAACGCGGTCGATCTTCACGGGCCAGTCTCCTTGCCGAAGGGTCCGCGGACGACAAGCAGATCAGACAATTCCTCCAACAGAATATCGAGCTCGCGGTGATCCACGTCATCGAGGACAACATGCTCCCGATTGCGCACCAGTGCGGTCCGAAACACACCCCTGCGCAGCAACACTTCCTTGTAGATCGTCGTCGGATACAGGGCCTCCATGGTGAGCAGCGGCAGGATGCGGTAGTAGATACGCCGCGTCTCCGCGAGGTCACCGCGCTCGAAGGCCGCCCACAGCGCGCAGTGCGCGTCGGGGATGTCGCAGGCGGGCATTGTCCCGCACATGCCGCGGGCCACTTCGTTCATGAAGAAGCGGCCGCCCTGCCCACCGAAGATGCCCTTGAACTTCGACCGATTCCGCACGAGCTCCGAAGCGCGTGACATCAGGTGCGTGCATGGTTCGGCCTCTTCCTTGATGTAGTCCACCCAGGGCAGCTCGTCGACCATGCGCGCGAGCAACTCAGGCGGCAGGGGGCTCCCGAGCGGGGGATGGCAGTTCTGGATGATGATGGGCACGCGGGCTGCCTCAGCAATCGCACGGTAGTAATCGAAGATGCCTTCGCCCAGCGGAGTCTGCACCGGAGGCGGCATGGCGTTAAGTCCATCCGCGCCGGTATCCTGGGCGGCCTGTGCCATCTCCACTGCGGCCCAACGCGACCCCGCGGTAATCCCGACGATGACCGGGACCCGCTGTCGGGTCTGCTCGACGACGACCCGGCTCACCTGCTGGCGCTCTGCGTCGGATAGGGTGTACCATTCGCTGGCATTGACCAGCGTGAGAATGCCGTGAGCCCCGGCGGCGATGCAGAACTCCACCTCCGCCCGCAGTGACTCTTCGTCGACCCGGCCGGCCGAGTCGAAAGGCGTCACCGCGACCGGGAACACTCCCCGGAACGGCGCGAGAGTCTTCATGTTGCTGTCTCTCCTATTCTGGCTGTGAAGGGTTAGGGTGCGGCTCGGTCGGGCCCATAGAGGGCAACGACGTCGTCCTGGGGTTCGTACCCGAGCGCGTCACGGGCCGAGCGCAGGCTCAGGATCTCCTGCGAGGTGATAGAT
>JALGTG010000206.1 GCA_029821495.1 Candidatus Hebobacteria bacterium | reverse complement strand
GACCAGCACACCGCCTTCTCGCTTCGCCGCCTCCAGCGTCCGCACGTGTCCCGTGTGCAGCAGATCGAAGCACCCGTTGGTGTACGCCACGGCCTTGCCGTCCCGTCGCCACCGCCTCGCGCGCTCCACTGCCTCTTCCAGCGAAACCACCTTCGACGCCGCCGACCTGAACGCGGGCTGCTCGCTCATTCTCCCTCAGCTCCCTCGTCCCGCCGGCCGCTCAGCGCGGCCCGCAGAGCGGTCCATTGAGATCTCACTCCCTCGCGCATCGCCCCGCTGAAGATCGCGGGAAGCGCTCGCCAGATCATCCCCGCCACGGCGGAAGCCGCCATCCTCATTCGCAGCCATGCCGCGCGCAGTCGCGGGTAGTGCTTGCAGTAGAATCGCACCCGAGACTCCGCCGCCCACCGCGCCCGCTCCACTCCCGAGGCCTGTCCCGCGCACGTCCCCATCTCGTGCCTGATCGTCACCCCTGGGAGCGTCACCACCCGCCACCCCGCCTGCCGCGCCCGGTAGCACCAGTCAACGTCCTCGTAGTACATGAAGAAACTCCCGTCGAGCGGGCCGATCTCGTCTACCATCCCCCGGCGCGTCGCCAGACAAGCACCTGAAACCCAGGCCACGTCCCTCCCCTTCCCCTCGCGCTGGGCGACACTCTTCCCCCGCTGCCCGGGGAACGACATCTCGAAGCCGGGCGCCTCCCTCCCCTGGGCATCCACGCTCCCGCAGCCCACAATCCCCACCCGCCCGTCCTCCTTCACCATAGCGAGCAAGTCGTCGAGGGCCTCCGCGCTGATCTCCGCGTCCGGATTCAGCAGCAGATAGACATCGCTTCCGGCCTCGGATATGCCGCGATTCGCCCCCCGTGCGAATCCCACGTTCTCCGGGTTCCGAATGAGCCTCGCGCCAGCGTGCTTCCCTGCCGCCTCCTCCGCCGACCCATCCGTCGAGGCGTTGTCCACCACGATCACCTCGACGTCCCTACCCCTGGTCGCCGCCGCCACCGACGCCACGCACGCCCCCAGCGCGGCGCCGCCGTTCCAGTTCACGATGATGACAGACGCCTCCGGCCGCTCCCCTCCCATCACACCTCCGCCTTCTCCTGCGCTCCCCCCTGCTGCATCTCCCAAATGCGTATGTCCTTGGCCGCCGCATAGATCGCGGTAAGCAGCGACACCGCCAGTCCGTGCCCCCCGTCCAGAAACCCTCCCTGCAGCAAGTACGCCTTCCAGAAACGCAGCGCCGGATGGAGCATCATGTACACTGGCGACACGCGCACCCCGCGTCGCCTTGCCTCCACTGCGTTCCACTCCGCGTATCGCTTCAGCTTCCTCCAGTAGTCGTCCAGCGACCGGTAGGAGTGGTGAATCAGCCTTCCCCTCAGCCGCCCCACCGAGCCGTCAATCTGCATTCGCTCGTGCACCTGCCGCGCCACATACCTCCCTCGGTCCCTGCGAAATAGCCGCAGCACTCGGTCGTTCTGCCACCCGGAATGCCGGATCTCTCGTCCCAGAAAGTAGTTCCGCCGCTTGATCTCATATCCGTCGTCCGCCCCCTCCCCTGCTATCGTCGCCTCGATCTCCGCGGCCAGCTCCGCCGTCACCCACTCGTCGGCATCCACCACCAACACCCACTCGTTGCCAGCCTGCGGAATGGCCCAGTTCTTCTGCGCCGCCGGCGACTCGTACTCGTGCTGGACCACGTGTGCTCCACAGGCCCTCGCAATGTCCGCCGTGCCGTCTGTGCTGAACGAATCGACGACGAGCACCTCATCGGCGAACCCCAGCCGCCCGAGGCATGCCTCGATCTGCTCCGCCTCGTTGTAGGTCGTGACTATCGCGGTGAGCTTGCTCATCGCCGGCCCTCGTTCACTACTTCGTCGTAGAGCGAGAGAATCCGGTCTACGATCTTGGGCTTGTCGAAGCGCTCCAGGGCGCGCTCTCGGCCGGCCCGACCCATCTCCCGCGCTCGCTCCGGGAACTCGAGCATCTCGACCAGCGCATCGGCGAGGGCCTCTGCGTCGCCGGCGCGAACAACTCTCCCCGTCTCCCCGTCCACAACCGACTCCACCAGCCCGCCGGCGTCGCTGGCGACCACCGGCTTCGCCAGCGCCATCGCTTCCAGCGCCGCGACGCCCAAACCCTCCGAGAGCGACGGCATCGCCAACACCTCCGACGCCGCCACTACTGACCGCGCGTCCGGCACGAATCCCATGAACTCCACGTGATCGGACAGCCCCAACGCTGCCGCCATTCCCTGCAGTCTTCCCTGCTCGGGGCCCTCGCCGGCGATCAACAGCCGCGCCTCCGCCACTCTTCCGACCACTCTTCGCATTGCCCGCAGCAGGACCTCGTGTCCCTTCTCTCTCGATAGCCGCCCGACCACGCCTATGGTGGGGCGTCGCTCCGTCTCCTCCTCCGCGACCGCTCCCGGCCGGAAGTAGTTGCAGTCAACGAAGTCGCCCACCACCGCCAGTCGCGCCTCCGGCAGCCCCGCCGCCAGGCACTCCCGTCGGACAGCCTCGGACACGCAGATGATGCGGTCGCACCACTCGTACTTCAGCCGCCCGAGCCAGCCCCCACTCAGCGGAAACGCCGTTCGCCGCGTCACCACCAGCCGCATGCCGCCCCCGAGCCGCGCGGCCAGCGCGGCAGCGGCCTGTGAGGCGGAGTCGTGGATATGCACGATCTCCGGGCCCAACTCCCCGAGACGCCTCGCCAGCCGCCGCACCGACAGAGCGCCTGCCATCCCCCGCAGCGGCATCGCCTCGAAACTCAGGTACGTCCCCTTGAGACGCGCCGACAGGGCGCTTTCGCTGTGGGCGATGAAGTGAGTCTCCTCCCCCCGCGCGGCCAGCGCGAGCGCCAGGCCGAGCGACTGCTCCTGCCCGCCGCCCCACCTTCGGTTGCCGTCAACGTGCACCGTGGATGGCACTTCTGCCTATCGCTCCTGGCGCGCCCGGGCCCGCCGCTCTGCGCGCCGGAGTATCCGCCCCGCCGCGGCCAGCACCTCTTCGGGCTCGATCGCCGACATGCACTTCCGATCCCGGCAGTTCGGTATCACCGGGTGGACGCACGGTTGCCAGCACGGCTGCCTGTGGAAGACCACCTCATGCCCCTCTCCCTGCGGCCCCGTCCGATACGGGTCCGTTGGGCCGAACAGCCCCACCACCGGCGTCCCCATCGCGGCCGCCACGTGCATCGGCCCGGAGTCGATGCCGATCAGCACGTCGCACTGGGACAGCAATGCCGCCAGCTCGTCGGGCGCCGTAAGGCCCGCCAGGTTGCAGCGCTGTTCCGGGGCCACAGCCGAGAGCACCTCCTCCCCCAATGGGCGGTCCTTCTGCGCGCCGACCACGACGAGGCGCGCCTGCTCCTCGGCCGCCAACCTGCTCGCGACCTCCCGGAATCCCTCCGCACTCCAAGACTTGTACGGCCGCTCCCCGGCCTCGCCGGGCGCAAGCGCGACCAGCGGCCCGCCGGCCCCGAGTCCACAGTCGGACAGCCTCTCCCGCGCCTCCTCCTCCCGCTCCCGCGAAACGCGGACAAGGCCGACATAGTCGGTCTTCTCAGCCTCCAGCCCCAGGCCTCGCACCAGCCGCAGCACCTTCGCCGGGCAAGGGATCCCTCGCACCTGGATCCGATGGTTCAGCAGTCGCGACAGATCGGAGTCCACGTACCCCACCCGGTGCCGCGCCCCGGACAGCCGCGCGCACAGCGCCATCGTCGCCGACTGCGAGAACACCACCGCCAGGTCGGGCCTAAGTCGTCTCAGGCGGCGCCCCAGCGCAGCCGCCCGCCACGGCCCTCCCGCCGGCCGGTGAACGATATCGTCTACGAACCCGCTCCCCTCGACGAGGCCCGCGAGGTGCGGCCGAAGCACGCTCGTGATGCGCGCTTTCGGGAACGCCTCCCGCAGCGCCTTCAGCGCCGGCAGTGTGAACACCAGATCCCCTATCTGGTTCAGATGGAAGACCAGTATCTGCTTCACCCGGTCGCGCTCACACAGCGCCTCCCGGTAGATCCCCTCTACTTCACCCGCTATCCGCGGTACGCTGTAACGCGACTCCGCGGTCTGCCGCCCGAGCCGACCCAGCCGCCCCGCCTGCTCTCGATCGGTCAGCAGCCCTCCGACGTTCTCCACCAGCTTCTCAACGGTGACCGGCTCCATCTCCCCATGGTCGCCAAAGCACGACTCATCGGCCCGCTCCAGGCTCCTCCCCGCCACAACCCCGAGGCACCCCGCCTTGCCTGCTGCCACCACGGGCTTCCCGCACGCCATCGCTTCGAGCGCAGCCGTCGCCGTGGCAACCACCACATCGGCCAAAGACAACACGCTCGCAACGTCACCCCGCCCCCCGAGCGCGAATACCGCGCGCCGCCCCATCCGTCGGTTCATCTCCTCCCCGGCACGCGCGATTTCATCCTCGAGCGGCCCCTGCCCCACCAGTACCACCTCGACGCCCTCGGCCAGCCTCTCCAGCTCCGGCACCGCTTCCACCAGCCTCAGCGCTACGGGGCCCTTGCTGCGGCTGAACCGGCTCACGTGCGCCACCCGGGGAGCGCCTGGCTGCAGACCCAACTCCTCTGCCAGCGACGCATCC
>JALGTG010000035.1 GCA_029821495.1 Candidatus Hebobacteria bacterium | reverse complement strand
TTCAGCGACACATACCGCCCCTCACCGATGATGATATGATCCAGCACCGGCACCCCCATCAGCTCTCCAGCCTTCACCATTCTCCCCGTCAGAGCGATATCGTCTTTGCTCGGAGTCGGGTCGCCACTCGGGTGGTTGTGGCACAGAATCAGGCTCGCGCAGCCCTGCGCCAGGGCCTCCTTGAACACCTCCCGCGGGTGCGCCGGGCTGCCCGTCAGCGTCCCGACGGTTAGCGTCCTCACCCTGAGCACCTGATTCCGCGTGTCCAAGAAGATCGCCACCAGACATTCCTGGTCTCGGTGCCGCAAATCCTCCATCACCAGCGCCGCCGCATCCGGCGCTCCCCGGACCACTGCCCGGGGCTCCTCCACCGACGTCGCCAGCCGCTTCCCCAGCTCGAACGCCGCCTTCACCTGTGCCGCCTTCGCAAGCCCCACGCCCGGCAGCGCTGAAAGCTGCGGTATCCTCGCACGTGCCACCCCTGCCAGCCCGCCGAACTCGCTCAGCAGCCGCTCCGCCAGCCTCACCGCCGACTCTCCACGAGACCCCACTCGCAGCACGATCGCCAGCAGTTCCGAATTGGACAGCGCCTCCGCCCCATACTGCGCCATCCGCTCCCGCGGCCGCTCCCCCGCCGGCAGATCTCGAATAACCAGTCCACGCTCCGACATCCCGCTCGCCTCTACTTTCCCCTTCTCCCCCGGCCAAGCGACCACCTGTCACGGTAGGGCGGGCATACTGATGCCCGCCGGCACTTCGCAGGGGCCCCCCTCTGCTTGCTCCCCTGGGGCGGGCCCTCGGGCCAGCCTACCTGTTACCTATGTATGGTGACTCAAGAAACTCAAGACGCCAGACTCATTGACATATTGCCAAATGGGCCGGTATGATGATGTCAGCGTTGTTTCTGCCGACCTGTGTCATCGTCCTCCTGTTGTGTGATCTTCCCGGCTGACCGCACCAGCGAGAACACACTGAGAGTAGCAATGACACGGAGATGCTTCACTCTAGTCGCTTTCTGCGCCCTGGCGGCGGCCCTCGGGCCCGCGGCCCATCGTTCCCCCACCGCGCTCGGCACACCACCCCCTGAAGCAGCGTCCTTGAGGCAGGTTCCCCCGCTGGTGCTGCCGCGCGCCATGGCCGTCTCCTCCGATCCCTGTGAGTTCACCTTCGCCTCGGGTCTGCTCGAAGCAGCCAACATGTACTTCCCTGCGGAGATGCCAGTATATGAAACCCTGCGCTCTGAGCCCACTCAGGAGATGGCCTGTGCACTCTCGGAGCTTCTGGGGGAGCCGGTCCCCGATGACATGCGCGCGAGCGCGCCTGAGACATTTCCAACCGGCAGCTTCTATGTACTTCAGGTAGGTGACCTCTACATGAGTTGCTTTCTGCACGGTAACTACAGCGTGACCTGGAGGAACCGCGATCCCTACCTCCCCACCTCGCTACATGAAACGCAGCCAGCAGTGGGAATAGACGAGACCGCGGCAGCGGCCGATGCTTTCCTCGAGCAGACTGGACTCCTCCCGGAAGGGGCGCGTCTGACACGGGTCGTTCCCACCAGGATTGCTGGACGCGGGCAGGTGGTGCTCGTTCGCTCCGCGGTGTACCGCCGCTTCCACCACGGCTTCCCCGAGGGCATCTTCGCGGTGGGGGTCAACTGTGACGGCGAGGTGTGTTCCATCAAGCGCAACATGCGGGATCCACGCGAAGTCGGCGTCTATCCGATTCTCTCTCCCGATGAGGCGCGGGAAGCCCTGTCCTCGGATGCCGCCCGAATAGAAGGCCTCTCGAGACCCGGAGTATTCGCTGAAGCCACGATAGAGAGCGTAGAGATGGAGTACTACGACGGCGCCGCCGGCTGGGACATGGACACTATCCAGCCCATCTACTGCTTCAAGGGAACGGCCTCGGATCTCTCGACAGGGATTGTCCGAGACGTCAAGGCCACGGTTCCCGCGGTCCGGCCCGAGTTCGTGTTACCCGTCGAGCTGGCCAGACCCGGAGGGCAAGATTGAGGGGGTCTCCTGCTCTGTTTCGGCATTGGAAATGCCGAAACACCGACCCCACGCTACGCCCCCGGTTCGTGAGGAAGGAGCTTGCCTCCTGCCCTTGCAGGGCGGCATCGGAGTTCGCCCTGCCTGCCCTGCAGCAACCCGGACGCTTAGCTCACAGCCCCCACACCGTTTGCGGGCACGCCGGCCTCCATGCTACAATTGTCCGGGTCTAGGCTCCTCCATGTTCGAGCTAACTGTCGAAGCCCAGTTCTCCGCCGCTCACCAGATCAAGGGCCATCCCGGCCCCTGCGCCCGCCTCCACGGCCATAACTACCGCGCAGCCGTCACCGTCGCCGGAGACCAGCTCGACCAGCAGGGAATGCTCATAGACTTCGGCCGTCTGAAGGAGATCTGCCGCGAAGTCACTGCCCCCCTCGACCACACCTTCCTCAACGACCTGCCCGACTTCGCCAACACGAACCCCACCGCAGAGGCGCTGGCTCGCCATATCTTCCACGGCGTCGCCGCCAAGCTCTCTTCCAGCCCCTGCCTCCGCGTCGCCTCCGTCACGGTATACGAGTCCGAGCGCTCCTACGCCACCTACCGGGAATAGTGGAAATGCCGGCCATCGTTCTCCTCAGCGGCGGCCTCGACTCCGCCGTTAACCTCAAGCAAGCCCACGACGAAACCGGCGTCACCCTCGCCCTCACCTTCGACTACGGCCAGCGCGCCGCCGCCCGCGAAGCCGCGGCAGCCGCGCTGATGTGTCGCCAACTCCGTGTCGCCCACCGCCTGATACCCCTCCCATGGCTCGCCGAGATCTCCCAGTCAAGTCTCCTCGCCCCGGACGCGCGCATTCCCGAAGTCAAGCCCGGCGAACTGGGTGAAGACAGAGTGACGAGCGGCGAGACGGCCGAGGCCGTCTGGGTGCCCAACCGCAACGGCCTCTTCGTCAACATCGCGGCCGCCTTCGCGGAGGCCCTTGGGGCCGACACGGTCGTTGCCGGCTTCAATGCAGAGGAAGCGGCGACCTTCCCGGACAACAGCCCTGAATTCGTGGCCGCGTCAAACGCCGCGCTCCGGGTGTCCACGCGCCGTGAGGTCCGCCTGCTCAGCTACACGCAGGACCTGACGAAGGCCGACATTGTCCGCCTTGGCCGCCGCATAGAGGCCCCGCTGGAGTGCATCTGGAGCTGCTATCTAGGGAACCGAGAACACTGCGGACGCTGTGAGTCCTGCGCGCGGCTCGAACGCGCCCTCCGAGATGCCGACGCCTGGGAGTGGTTCGAGCGCAGCCGCGTCTCCCCCTAGCCCGGCTCTGCATTCCCCCCCCAGGAAAAGTCCGGCCCCGGTCCTCAGCAGCAGCAAGGTAACTCAACTCAGCACGGTCCCCGGGGCCGGAGGGAACTCACAACCGTAGTCGCCTATCCTATGCGATTGCGGGGCACCAGGCGAAACGGCGTTCCGCATCGCATGCCTTGTACCACACACCCCACGCTGTTGTCAAGCTCTCCCCGCACGGTCTCACCACACGCGGGGTTCACGCTATATGCCCCTGACCTCTTACTCCTAAGCGCACCGACGCCTACGCCGTCGGCCCCCTATCACTCCCGCTTTGCCCCTCATCGGTGGGCGCGGGCATGCCATCAGGAAGCTCGGCCGTTGACCCGATACCTGCGTACAAGATCCGCGATATCTTCTCCGAACTCTCCTTCAGCAGCGGCAGCCATTGCTCGATAGCCTCGTCCGTCATCCGTTCCGAAGGTGGACTGACCCCTACCCCACCCACCGGCCTTCCATTCTCATCCCACAGAGCCACCGCCACGGCGCCAATTCCCACCGTATGCTCCCCCCGGCCGAGAGCATGGCCCTGCCTCCGGCACCGCTGCAGCTCTCTCCGGAGCTTGTCCTGCGAGGTGATCGTGTGCCTCGTCCGTCGCTTCAGACCCCCCTTGAGCCATTCCGCCAACTCAGCGCTCGACATGTAGGCCAGACAGATCTTCCCCGCCGCCACGGCGTGCGCTGGCCAGCGATTCCCCACATACATCTGCACCCATCCCGGCCCCGGCGGATGCGCCACAGCCATGATCGTCACCTTTCGCTCTTTCACATCCATCCGGGCCACGTACGTCGTCTCGCCACTGGTATCCGCGAGTCTCCTGAGCACATCCTGTACCATGTCCGTCTTCAGAAGGACGCCGCGCGCCCCCGAAACCAACGCGACGCATGTCAGCGGCTCCCAGAAGTAGCAGTTGGCATTCTCGTCCTTCTTCGCCACCCCAAGGCCCACCAACGTCTGCAGCAGCCGCACCACTGTCGTCTTGTGCAGCCCCAAGTCCTCGCTCAACTCCGTGACACGCTTGCCTTCCGTGCCAGACGCGAGTAGCAGCGTCATGATCTGCGCCGCTCGCTCCACCGACCGCACGGTCCGAGTCCCTGCGCCTGCGTTCTTGCTCCCGCCCCCGCTCTCCTTCGACATCTCCCCTCCTACGCTTCGAGCCTGCGCTTTGCGCCCAACACGGTTGCACTTCTCCACAGCCATGCGGTCCCCTCCCCGCACGATCGCCGGCCCCCGCGATCTTGACCACGTTCCCCTACAGGGCTATCATGATCGCCAGGCGCCGGCACCACTCCATGCGCCGCGAGGTGCGCCCATGTCCCTCCGCCTCCCATCAGCGCTGCTCTGTCTGCTGGCGGTCGCAGGCATGGCTGTGCCCGCCTTCTCCGCCGCTCAGGCGCCGGCCCTACTCGTTGCTGATCTCACCGGTGCCGACACTGCTCAGCGTATCTTGGCTGTGAGCCTCCAGGGCCTCGCCAATGGCGGCGCCGACGCCCCCAGAGTGTTCCTCCTGACGAACCCGTCCGACGCGGATTGGCTCCACTACTGCCTGCGCCTCGATCCTCGGGACGTTCGCCCCGTCACAGTACCCGCGCTCTTGGAGGCGCTCAGGCCCGAGCTGACCGGGCAGGTCCTCTACGACCCGGAGCAGCCCTGGTCCCTCAACATTGCCACCACGGCGGCTGGCGTCCATCGCGCCGTGATCTCCGCCACCGACCTCGGCCTCCCGACGATACTCGACCTGCGCGGCCGCTGGCAGTCAGCCGCCGAAGCCTATCGTTGGGCCGCCCAGTCCCTTCTGCCAGAGTGCAGTCGCTCCCAGGCGGCGCTTCTCCCTCCCGATGCCATCGCCGTTCGCGACTATGTTATCCAGCAGCGCCTCTTCACTCTGACGCCGCCGACTTCGAGTGAGGATGCGACCTTCGACGACATCGTGTTCTCGCTCACCCCCGGCGCAGCCATCTACGGCACAGCGTCTTCCCCCCTGCGCCGGTCCTTGAGCCGCGCATCCCACTACCTCGTGCCTGTGTCACAGGCCGCCAATCTCTCCTTCCTCTCCAGGCTCGACAAGGGAACCGCCTTCTACCAGTACATTGGCTACCTCGAACCGGCGGCGCCCAGATACCTCACGATGATTCTTGACTGCTCGGACCTGGACTTGGCCATCAACGACATGCCGGCCCTCTGGAGCGATCCCGCGCGCGGCACCCTCACGCTTGGATGGGCCATCCCCGCCGCGCTCGCGGAGGCCGCGCCGCCTGTCCTGCGCCGCTACTACGCCGACGCCTATCGCTCCGGCACCGACCAGTTCGTCCTCGGCCCCAGCGGCGCGGGCGAGATAGACCTCGCCCTCGCCAAATCGCCCTACGCCTTCTTCGAAGCCACCGCGCGCGCCCAGTCCCAGCTCGATATCAGCACTTGCTGCCATCGCGCTCCCACGGACCCGAGACAGACCGGCCCGGCCGTCGCGCGCCTCGCCGCACAGACGCGCACTCGCGGCGTGTTCTTGCTCGACAGCCCCGACATGCCCCCGAGCCTCTACGAAGGCGTCCCGACAATCGTCGCCCCTCGCGTCGACAGCGTCGCAGCCGCCATAGCCTACCTCAACAACATCCCCCTGGATCGCCGCTGCGTGGCTCTCCTGCTCGATCCTCGTTCTCTCGGCCCCGCCGAGGCCGCTCACATTGCGGCCCACGTCTCCGATCGATATGTCGTCCTCCCTCCCGAAGAGATGATGGAGCTGATGGACGTGCTGAGCCGCGGTTCGCAGCCAGGTCCCTCGGCGGCCCGCTTCGCGGCCGTGACATACCCCGACTCACCTCAGCCCGACGCTCCTCTGCCCGTGCGGGCGACGACCGACGCGCCTGAGAACATCCTCTCCGCCTCGGTTGTCTACCACCGAAGCGGCAACCCCTTGCTCTTCTGGGAGCCCATGTCCGCCACCGCCGAGGGCTACACCGCGGAGATACCTCCTCTCTTCTGCGGCGGCGCTATGGAGTTCCGCGTTCGCGCCCGTGATCGAGCCGGGCGCGTCGCCTGGCTGTCCCACTGGACCTACGACATCCCTCGCGCCGACGCCGACAACGACGGCCTCAGCGACGCGGAGGAGCGCTTGCTGCTCACCGATCCCCACAGCCCGGACACGGACTCCGACGGCCTGCGCGACAATGCCGATCCCTCCCCTATCCGCTTCGACCATGCCGCCATAACGTATCTCGGGCCCATCCGTCCCCCCAGCGATCTCACCTACCTCCATGACCCCGGCGACTCGCGGGTCACCTCGCAGGGCCGCCGCCTGCAGCCCGGCCAGCACTGCATCTACTGGCTCCCTCTCGCCCTTCTCCCTGCCGGCGCTCCCGCCGTGATCGCGCTCGACGGGCGCGGCCCCGCATCTCTGGCCGCCGGCGCCGACACCTCCTTCCCCGACCCTCAGTTCAAGGGCGAGCTCAGCGACGTCTGGTACAGCGACCGGCTTCCGCCGGAGGCCGAAGAGCGCGGCGCTTTCCTGCACATCACCTGTCCGGAGGACGCCCAGGAGCCACTCCTCATCCGCGGCCTCGCCGTCCTCTCGCCGCCGGCCTCGCCCTCCATCGTTCGGCCCTCCCAAAGGCCCGCCTACCCCGGCCCAGAGCAGCCCATCACCGTCTCGGCGCTGGTCTTCAGTCCCACTGAACTCGCCTCGGTCAGCCTTACCTATCGCATCGACGATGGCGGCACCATTACCATGCCCATGCGGCGGGTGGGCGAGACCCAGTACTACCGGGCGCGTATACCTGCACTCGACAATCGCGACCGACTGGAGTGGTGGATCACGGCACGCGACTCCCTCGGCGGCGAGACGAGCACAGCCCCCTCGTTCCTGATGATAGGCGGCCGCGCCCGAGCGGTAGTCTCTCTCCTGGCTCGCCGCGACTTCTACGGCGACTGGCGCTCGGCATCCGACTGGAACGGCGCCGCCCGACTGGCGCCATCCCCGGGACTGCGCGACACCGCTCCGGTCCATCTCACCGGCGGCACCTACACTGTCTGGGTTCTCGCAGGCGGGCGCGGCCGGTCTCTCTCCATACACGTCCGGAACACCAAGATCGGCTCCCTCGACCCCTTGCGCCCGGACGGCTGGCAGCGAATCGGGCGCGTCGAACTCGACGCGGGGCGCCACAAGGTGCACATTATCTCTGAGCCGGGCGCTGATGCGCCGCCGGGAGCGGCCCCCCGCTATGCCTCGGTCATCTTCACCGCTGACTCCAGCTTCGCGCCCCCGGCCAACCGCATCCTGGATCTCTACAACACCATCGCCTTGCTGGCCCCCCGCGCCGAGGAAACTCTACGCGGGCGCGTCGAACTCCTCGCCACCAGCGCGGGCAACGTGTACCGCGCCGACTTCTCGCTCGACGGCCAGTTCCTGCACCGCGCCTCCGGCCCGCCTTTCCGGTTCACGCTCAACAGCGGGCGTTTCTCAAACGGGCCCCACACCCTCCGCGTCGATGCCGTGGACCGCGCGGGCCCCACCGGCCTCGCCATGGAAATCCCCATAATCATCGCAAACTGATCCCGGCCCGGCGGCGCGCACGCCTCCGCCTCTCCGCAGGGATACCCCCGTCTAGTCTTCCTTCTTCGCGCGCCGCCCGCCCGGCCATCCGCCCGGCGGCACGGGAGCCGGCTTCAGCTTCGCATCCCAATCGGCCAGCAGCTTGCGATGCTCCTCCAGCACGGCCGCATAGCGCGACTCGGTCGCCAGGTTCTTCGTCTCCCACGGGTCATTCTTGACGTCCAGCAGCTGCTCGACCGGGTCGCCCTGGTACATGACGTACTTGTACTGCGGCGTGCGGATCATGCGGCCGGTGATGAAGCACTGCGCGGCCACGAACTCCCGCCACTCCGTCCCATTCCCCTCCAGCAAGGGCCGCAGGCTCCGCCCGCGCTGGTCGGGCGGCGGCTCGATGCCCGCGAAATCGCAGACCGTCGGCAAGAAATCCACCCCCGAGACCAAGTGCGTCGTATCCTGCCGGCCCTCGGGCAGCCGCCCGGGGCACGAGTAGATCAACGGCACCTTCACGATCTCGTCGTAGAAGTACTCCTTCATTATCTTCCGATGGCGACCGTGCCCGTCGCCATGGTCGGACCCGAAGATGATGATCGTGTTGTCCCCGTATCCTGAATCCTCGAGCGCGTCCAGCATGTGCCCCACGACTGCGTCCACCATTTCGATGTCGCGGTAGTACGACCAGATGTAGTAGCGCCAGGTCTCCTCGGACCAGTCCGCGGTGACTGGCTTTCGCCCGACCCCGATGCGGTGCGAGCCTTGCTGCTTTGCCAGTTCCGGCTCGGACATATCGTAGTTGAAGTTGGGTGGCAAAGGCGGGAGCCTGTCCATGATCTCGGGATAGGGCTGACTCGCAGGCGGCTTGGCGTGTGGTCCGGCCCAGTAGCAGCAGTCATGGGGCTGGAGAAGGCCCACAACAAGGAAGAAGGGGTCGCTGCTCGTGCGGTTCCGCAGATAGGCCTCCGCTGCCCGGACAACCGACTCATCCGCGTACTCCCCGGCCCAGTGCTCGCCGTACACGATGTCGAAGCTGTTCGGCAGCCACCGGCTCGGCACGTGCCATTTCCCGGAGTGGACTGTCTCATACCCGCGATCCCGCAGCCAGCGTCCAAGATCGGGCAGGTCTTTCCGGATTGGTGTGTTGTTGTATACCACCGCGTGCTCCGAGGACATTCGCCCGGTGAACCAGCTTGCGCGCGCCGGACAGCAGATCGGGTCCGCGCAGTGCGACTCCCGAAACGAGGTCCCCTGTCGGGCCAGCCGGTCGATGTTGGGTGTGCTAACCATCGTAGATCCGTGAGCACCGATTGGCTCCATGCTCAACTGGTCCACGTTGATGAAGAGAATGTTCGGCCGGCTCCGCTCCGCCGCAGAGGCCCCAACCGGCTGCTTCGCCGTCTCCGAGAGTGGGCTCAGCCCTCCGGCGGCAAGCCCTACTGCACCTGCTGCGCCGGCGCGCAGGAACTGCCTTCGCGTCAGGTCCTTGCCCTTCTCCGCCTTCTTGTCTGCACTGGGTGCCATGGATCTACTGCTCTCCCTCTGCCTTCTCTTCAGTGACGCCCTCCCAGATGTAGGCGCGCATCTTGCCGAATGCCAGCAGTAAGCGCCCTTGCTCGTCGAGCCAGTAGTGCAACGGCGAGATCCCCTCCCCAAGCTGTCGGTAGCCGTACAGACGGACCGTCTCGCCGGCCATCGTCACTTCTGTCGGGTCCTCCGCCACTAAGCGCTGATGGGCGCGCCGCAGCCTCAGGTCCTCCAGCATCTCGAACTCGCCCTCCGGCACATTGCCCCGCGGTAGCCGCTGCACCGCCTCGAACAACGACCAGTTGCTCGTCAGAGGAGACGAAACCTCCAGCGTGCGTCCGCCCCCCTCGAACGTCAGCTCCACCGCGCCGTCTCGAACCACGCCCGACTCGCGCATATGGGACAGCGGCACCGGACTGCTGTCCTCCGCGCTAAGCGCAACCGATTCCAGCTCCCACGAAAGCGGCGTCCCGAGCGTGTCGGCCGCGCACTCTATAGAGGCCGTCGTCCGCTGGGTCCTCGTCGGCAGCCAGCCCAGGAAGGTCACCTCTGACGCGACATGCAACTGGAACGCGTCCTCCCCCGACACGGGCTCCCGCTTCAGCCTCATCACGCCCTTGTGCTGTAGGCTCCACGCTCCCTTCCCCGTCACGTCCAGCGCGGCGTAGATTGGGAACACGTCGTATGTGTGCTCCCATGCGCCGTTGGGATCGAAGGCCTCCGTCGGAGGTCGCAGCGTACTCAGATACTCCAGGTACAGGCCCAGCGACCAGTGCGCCTCCTGTGTGGTGTCTGCATCACTCATGTAGCAGCCCTCCCGAGGTGCTCTCAGTCCGGGCTATGCGTCCCAGCGCTCGCGCCGGCCTCACGTACACGTCTCCGCCTGGGCGAGGCACCCCCGATGGTCATTCGGGCCTCGCCCCTCACTCCCCTCTGAGATCCGCTTCCCGCAAGCCAGTCACGCAGGAGGCCGCCGGACAGGAGGCCGCTCCTCGGCCGGCCGTGGGGCGTCTTTGCCTCGCGCTTCAACAGCAGGTTTCTTCGCCCGCGCCCAGTACAGCCTACTCGTTAGCCTACCGGCACGTGTCACCCAGGATGCTGACCCCTGTGTGAGTGGCGCACACGTAGATCGAGCTGAGGCCGAGGTGAATAGCGCAGGCAAACATGCCGGCCTCTACACCTATGGCCCTCAGCCGGAGTTCGACCCGACCTCTATCCGCACCATCAACGAGCAGAGGGCCGCGATCGAGGGCGGGTAGCGCCAGGGCTCCGTGCGTTCGTGGCCGCAGCGGGCCCGGTGCCGAAGGATGGCAAGAGATGGAGTGCATGTGATGCCCGACTCAATGACACACCGAGAGCGTATGATCGCCTTCTTCACCGGAGAGCCGGTAGACCGAGTTCCCTTCCTCTGCCAGTGGGGGCCGTGGGAGGAGACCCATCGGCGGTGGAAGCGCGAGGGGATGAAGAGCGACGACGACTGGTACGCCATGTTCGGCTTCGATTCCGGCGGCATGGGCACGGGCGTGAACTTCGGGCTCTGCCCCGCCTTCGAGCGGGAGCAGATCGGCGAGGACGACGAGCACATTACCTTCCGCGACGAGCAGGGAGTCCTCCAACGCACCCGCAAGGACGGGACCAGCATGTCGGAATGGCTCGACTACCCGGTCAAGGACCGCGCCACCTGGGAGCAACACAAGCGGCGCTTCGACCCCGACTCCCCCGAGCGCTTCCCGGCCGACTGGGACACGCGGGTGGAGAAACTCCGGGATTCCGAGGGGCTGGTAGGGGTGGGCTTCTATCCCTATGGCTTCTTCGCTGGGGCACGCACCATGATGGGTGCAGAGGCATCCATGGTCGCCATGGCCGAGGACCCGGACCTAATCGAGGACATCAACACCACCCTATGCGATCTCTGGTGCACTCTGATCGAGCGCATCGCCCATGAGACTCACATAGATGCAGTGCACGCATGGGAAGACATGGCCTTCAAGAGCGGCTCGCTCATCTCGCCCGACATGTTCCGGCGCTACCTCACCCCCTACTACCAGAAGGTCATGGGACTCGCAGAGCAGCGCGGCGCCAAGATACGACTCGTGGACAGCGACGGCCACATGCACGCTCTCACACCGCTCTTCCTGGATGCCGGCCTCACAGGAATATTCCCATACGAGGTCCAGGCTGGAAACGACGTGGCTCGACTCCTGAAGAGCTATCCGAACCTGCACGCACTCGGCCACATCGACAAGCGCGCCATGGCGAGGGATAGAGCTGCGATGGACGCAGAGATCGAACGCATCAGGCCGATAGTGGACACTGGGCGCTTCATCCCCCACATGGACCACGGCATCCCGCCCGACGTCTCCTGGGAGAACTACGAGTATATGGTCTGGCGCTGGAAGGAACTCGTGGGCAAGGCAGGCTAGCTCCGCCCACCGGAAACGCACGCGTGTAGCTGCCGGCACCGAGCGGAGGACCCGCACCGGCCTTCCACCCCAATCCTACGCCCACCGTCGGCGCTTGTCCCGACGAAGCGGCCTCAGTCTCCGGCTGCGCCGTGAGTCCGGCTATACTCGGCCACCCACTTCAGCCGCTCGAAGGCCTCCTCCCCACCTCCCTCCGGCAGCTCGTCCGAGATCCCCAACACCAGCCGGGGATGAAACAGCTCCACCACCCTCTCCGTGCAAGCCTGAAGCTCCTCCCGCGGCTGATGATCGAGGAACAGCACCGCCGGAATCCCGTCCAGGAGGACCTTGTCCCCAATGTGCGCCTTCATCTCCTCCAGCGTCACATCCCCCTGCGGTTCCGGCGTTAGTGCCTCCAGACCATCGAAAGGCAGATCGGCCAGGTACGGCAGTAGCGGTCTGAAGTGCCCATCTATGTGGATGTGCGTGAAGATCCCCGCCTCCCGGAACTGCCCCGATCGCTTGGCATACCACGGGAGAACGTACTCCTCGAAATAGCGCGTCGACAGGTATGCCATCGCGACATTCTCGCCGAAGTTGATTATCCGCACCAGCCCCGACGAGATAATCCCCTCGTAGAGCTGGTCGTATGATTCATCGATTGTCTGCATGATCTCGGCCATCTCGCGCGGGCAGTCCGCCAGCGCAAACACGAAGTCCCGGTGCTTCATCCACTGCTGCGCCAGCGCGAAGTACGGGCTCTTCGGCACCCAGAACTGCGGCTCCCCGCGGTCCCCCAGATAGTCGCTGCCAATCCTGAACTTCTCGGGGCTGAACCTGAGGATGCACCGTTGCACCAGCCACCGCAGCGCCGGCAGGTCACTGGCGCTCTTCGCGGCGAACTCCACCGTCCGCCATGTCTGATCCACGGTCAGCCGGCTCGTCTGGAACAGCGGCCCGTGCGGTGTGTCGTACCTGCGCCTGATGTCATCCCCCTCCCGCTTATCCGTCACCCTCACATCATCCGCGAAGCTGATCTCGACCGGATCCGGCTGCCCCGTGTAATAGTGGACCGTCCGCATGGATGCCCCCATTAGGTCGTAGACATCCCGCAGCGACAGGTCCTCGATTTCCGCCGGCAGGTCGCCGAACTGCTTGTGCCAGACATACCATGGCTCGAAGCGCGGCTGGAAAAACACCTGCGGCAGCGCCTCCCCGCGGAATACTCGGAGATTCATCTCCTTCAGCGTCATCCTCGTCCTCTCTCCCCCTGCAGACCCGAAACGTAGCAGTTCGCCGTCCCTCGCGGCAGGCCTCTCCGCCCTCGGGCACGGCCCACAGCGCAGTACCCCTCTCCTCCCACAGGCCCCCAGGGCAGCGCATACGGTGCGTTCGCCCGTCCCTCTTCGCATATCTCTACTTCACGTCGCCCAATATCCCCCCTGGAGCGCCTCCAAGACTGTCCATCCCTGTGGAATAACACCTCAGCGGCCGCGTCCCTCCGACGCTGCCCGGCATCGAGCGCGGGAGAGAATCGTTGTATCGCCAAGTCAGACTCATTGACCCTCGCCGGGTCAGTAGGGTGCGGGCCGTCATCCTCTGCACCGCGGCGCTTGCCGCTGGCGCCAGCGCCATGACCCATGGCAGCATCCTCTCCGGCCTCGCTCTGGCCGCGGGGGGATGCCTCTACGTCCTGACCACCGCCTTCGCCACCATCCTCGAGGATGGCTCCTCACCCCATCACACGGCAATGACCGTCGGGGACCTCATCCTCATCACCGCAATCATCTGGCTCACCGGCGGCGTCCACAGCGAGTACTACATCCTCTACTACCTTCCCATCCTTGGCGCCGGTGTCCGCCTCGATGTTCGCGATGGCGTCGCCGCCTCCCTGCTCGCGGGATTGGCGTACGTCTTCGTCGCACTTGCGGGCCGATCCCATCCTACAGTCGTCACCTCCCCGCTCTGCCGAGTGCTCGCCGTCTGCGTCTCTGCCATCGTCCTTGTTATATTCTTCTCCCTGCTCAAGCGCGAGGCAAACCTCTGCCAGAACCTGAGCGAAACCCTCCACAGCTCCCTGGGGCGCGTTGCAGCCGTCTATGGCATCGCCCACGCCGCAAACACCAGAGCAGGCCTCGCGCCTCTCCTCTCCATCCTCCTCGACCATGCTGCTCGTATCACTCGCGCCGCGAACGGCTGGATACTGCTCCTCTCCCCCGAGGGACAGCTCAGGCCGACGGCTTCTCTCTCCTCTCCCCATGTGGAAGCTGACGGAACCATCGAGTTCCCCCAAGCGCCCGCCCTTCGCGCCAACTCCCAAGGCGCCTGCATCACTCTCACCCCTGATGAGCAGACTTCGGCGCCCAACGGTGACGCAAACCGAACCTTCATCTACGTGCCCCTCAAGACCCCCGCCGAGAAGCTCGGTGTCTGCGTGCTCGCCTCCCGTATCGGCCGCAAGTTCAGCCGCGCACACCTCGAGTTCCTGGAGTCCATCTGCGCCGAGGCCTCACTCGCCATCGAGAACGCAAGGCTTCGCTCCGAGCTTCGCCTGCTCGCCATCACAGACCACCTCACCGGCCTGCCCAGCCGCCGGGAAATAGAGCGCCGCCTTCTGGATGAGCTAACCGTCGCCCGCCGTCACAGCACATCGCTCACACTGCTCGTCATCGATGTTGATAACCTGAAGTCCATCAACGACAAGCTCGGACACGGCGCGGGCGACGAGCTCCTGCGATCCCTCGGACATCTCCTCAACACCACTATCCGCGCCGGCGACGCCGCTGGCCGCATGGGCGGCGACGAGTTCCTCGTGGTGCTCCCGAATACCGACGCCGACCAGGCCAAGCCCCTCGCTGATCGCCTCATCAGCACCTTCCCACAACGCCTCATGGAGCATCCCTTGCTCCCGGACTCACTGGCACGGCCCACCTCCACCCCGGCCGGACTGAGCATCGGCATCGCCGCAACCTTCGCAGGGCGCGATACCGCCAAGCACCTCACCGCGCGCGCCGACGCCGCCCTCTACGCGGCCAAACGCGGCGGCAAGAACCAGTCCGTGATAGAGGAAGGAGAAACCGCGGCATCAACCGCCGAAGAGCGCGATCAGAAGATGCTCGCCCTGTAAAGCCTGATCCCTCAGTGCGCGCGCTCGACAGCCTGCGAGATCGCCACCTTCAGATCCTCTTCCGTCCAGTAGCGCCCCATCTCGCCCACGAAGTCCACGGTGTAGGTGCGGTTCTCAGTCTCTATGTCGAAAGCGTTCTCCCCGTCGATCAGAACCGCGCGCCCCGTCCCCCCTGCCCGTGTGAAGATGGCATTCCCCTCGGGAGTCCGATAGTCAACGTACCTCACGTAGAGCTTTCCCGGGTGCTTCTCCACCAGGTCCTTTAGCAGATCCATCAGCCAGGCGTGGTCCTCGTCGATCGGGTAGAACGCCAGCACGCGCGTCTTCGCATCAGCATCGCCCCACGCGTAGTACGGCTCCTCCGGAAGCGGACTGGTTACCGGCGGAGCCGAGGTGGTATCCGGCCGCTCGCCCGAGAACTGACGGCCCGGCAGCGTCGGTTTCCCGCACCCGATCACCAATACATGCACCAGCACGAGCCCCACTGGCCACGCCAATCTAAGAACGCGCATCCCTCTTCCTCCCGTCTACTGCCCACCGTTTCTCTGAGTTCCCTTTCCGGCACTCCTTTTCCTGTTCCCGAGCGCCCTATGTCGTTGGTCGAGCGGCCATTTGCCCATCGGGCCCTCAAACATTGGAGGCCATCACTCCCCCCGCTCGCAGACCTGCCGTGGTAGAATCCTCCTGGGGCCAAGCAGTACGGTGGCCCCAACCGCGCCCGAGGAGGCGTCTGTGCAGAGCGAACTGGAGGCCAAGTACCGCAAGCTCAAGGAGATGCTCACCGAGACCGGAGGCGTCCTCATCGCCTACTCGGGGGGCGTAGACAGCACGCTGCTCCTCAAGGCAGCGGTGGACGCACTCGGCAACCGCCTGCTCGCGGTGACGGTCGCCTCCCAGATTCACACCCCCGAGGAGATCCAAGGCGCATCCTCCCTCGCACGGCGGCTCGGCGCCACGCACCAAATCCTCCAGGTGGATTCCCTGTCCAACGAGCACTTCGCACAGAACCCGCACGACCGCTGCTACATCTGCAAGACCGACCTCTTCCAGCGGCTCCAGAGAATCGCTGATGACGCCGGCCTGTCTGTCGTGGCCGAAGGCAGCAACGTAGACGACCTCCGGCAGTATCGCCCGGGCATGAAGGCCTTGCAGGAGCTCGGCATCCGCAGCCCCCTACGCGAGGCCGGCTTCACCAAGCAAGATATCAGAGATGCCTCACGGGAACTTGGACTTCCGACCTGGGACAGGCCCTCCCTTGCCTGCCTCGCCTCGCGCTTCCCCTACGGCGCGCACCTCACCCTGGAGAAGCTCCAGCGAGTGGCTGCCGCTGAGAGGCTCCTCAGACGCCTCGGACTGAAGCAGGTGCGAGTGCGCGACTACAACCAGACAGCGCGCGTCGAGGTCGGTCTCCACGAGTTGGAGCACGCGGTGGGCGAGAAGCTCAGGACACGGATGGTTGACGGACTCCACGGGCTCGGCTACACGTACGTCACTCTGGACCTCGAGGGCTACCGGTCCGGAAGCATGGATGTCGCGATCCCCCACGGAGAAACCGCCCCCGGGGACGAGTAGCCCTCCCCCAAGGCGTATCTGCTCATCCACCCCGCCCTCAAACGTGCGGCGCGCGCTGCCCACTTGTCCATTGCGCGGGCGCAGAGTATCATTGGCTGGCAAGAGCTGGTTGCACGCAAGAACAACGAACTCCCGTACCTGCGTGGACGGCAAGCGAAGGAGGGGCGCAAGATGGGGGACCCACAACCACCAGTAGTACGGTGCTCTTGGTGCCTCAAGAGGATGTCGCCGGCGGACGACGCATGCCCGCACTGCGGGCGGCCGGTCGAGACGGACGACTTCAGGCCCCTGGGCGGCGGAGCCGAGCCCGTACCGGGCGTCACGGGCGACGAGGAAGCCGCCGCGGAGCTGACGCCGCTGGGTGGCGAGGCCGAAGATGCCGGCCGAGACGTGCCTGGGCAGGAGACTGATCGCAGTCCCCCGGCCGACCGGAAGGCCCCTGCCGTCCGAGCTGGACGGGCGCTACCGGGCCCAGCCACTCGAGCCCGCGCCCGGCCAGGAGCCCGAAACGAGCTGGAAGTACATCCGCGGGGTAGCCCGGGCCGATAAGCTCTTCGCCGCCGTGCTAGTGATCTTGGCGCTCAGACTGCTGGGTGCGTTCCTGTCCCTTGACATCGTCGGCATGCTATTGTCCGGGGCAGTTCTGTGGGGAGTGCTGAGCTTCCAGTGGTGGGGGTACTGGCTGGCGATCATCCTCTCGTTGCTCGGCCTGATGTGGGCCCTCGTCGGGCTGGCCATAGGAATGGTGTCGGCCATCCAG
>JALGTG010000205.1 GCA_029821495.1 Candidatus Hebobacteria bacterium | reverse complement strand
ACAACACCGACCGACCCCACGGAGCACTCGCCTGGAAAACGCCAGCCCAGGTGCTCAACGAATATCAGCAATCACTCGCCCAAGGTGTTACCTATGTTTGACAAGCCTACAGGGCCGCGCGGAGGCCTTGCTCGCGTGTTCGGAACTGCCCCATCAGACCGAGCGTTCGATTGGCGCAATCGCGCGAGGTCCGCAGGGCATGCCCTCGAGCTGAAGCAGCGCCCGCTTCATCTTGAGGCCGCCGCCGAAGCCGCCCAGCCTCCCGCCGGCGGCTATCACCCGGTGGCACGGGATCACCAGGGGGATCGGGTTTCTGCTCATTGCCTGGCCGGCGGCGCGTCCAGCTCGCGGGCGACCAGCACGTGAGGCGACCCACCCGTAGGTCCTAACCTCACCGTAGGGGATCTGCCTGGCCGCCAGCAGGGCGCGCCGCCGAAACGACGGATGCGCGGACAGGTCCACCGGATAGCGACCCAGCTTCACCGGCTCGCCGGCGAAGTAGCGGATCAGCTCGTCCGCGAGGGACAACAGCAGCCTGTCGGGCTTCCCGAGCCTGCCTGCACCACAAGCAGCCACGGCCGCGTCCTTCGTGGGGGCGGGCAGGGAGAGCGCCAAGAGCCGGCCGCGGCGGGCCCGCGCGGCAACCCATCCAAACGAGGCGCGGATGAGCATGCCGGCATCTGGGGGCGTCGTCGGGTCGCCGCGCGCTACCAGGTGATCGCTAGTAGCCATCTCGGTGCCAGACAGCTGGGGAGGGCGACCGGAACAGGTTCTCGACGGCGTCGTCAGTGTTGCGGAAGCCGGCCTCTCTGACCCACCCCTGGTTCGCGACCAGAATCATGAGGCCCGGCCCAACGTCGACCTCAAGCGGGACGTGCTGGCCCTCGAGCAAGCGCAGCAGAGGTGCCGCCGCGCCCAGTTGCAGCACAGCCCTGCTGGTGCCGCTCTTCAGGGAACGCTCCGCCGCGACCTTCAGAAGCGCCAGCGCCGCCGGCGCGTGCTCACGAAGGTGGGCCAGCTCGGTCACGGAGAGCTGCCGCTGCTCGGGGGGATTCTGGGCGGCGAGGTAGGCTACGATCTGGTCGCCCACCACGGCCAGCAGGCCGGTGGCGTCGAGCTCGGACGAGAAGCCATATGGGAAAGTGCCGCGGCGGGGCCATGTCTCCCAGAATCGCGTGTCCCGCACCTGCATGCCAGTGCGGCCCTGGCTGTAGCTGTGATAGAGCGCGGCAAGTGCGGGCCAGTGCTGCTGGTAGTCGAGCGGGGCGATGGAGCATTTGGCTTCCACCGACAGGCGTGCCAGCGCCGACACCGGGCACTCGTAGCCGCTGACCTTCAGGACCTCTCTGAACCCGAAGCGGGAGAAGAAGTCGGGAAGACGCGTCGTGAGCATGCTCAGGTCATAGCCCTGACGACGTATCATCCGCACAGCGTCTTGAACCACGCGAGTGCCGAAGCCGCGACGCTGGAAGGCGGGGTGTGTGGCAACCGCCGTCAGCCCGGCCACTGTGACGACCTGGTTGCCAACGTAGGCGGCGCGGTGCAGAATGACAGCGATGCTTACGACGTGCCCGTCCAACACGCCGATGCGAATCCGGTCGGGATGGAAGTACGGGTCGTTGACGAGCGAGTTCCTGATGACAGAAAGACCGCTTGTTTCGATGCTGAAGGCGCTCTGGAAGCACGTGAGGAAGCTGTCCAGCTCGCCTTTCTGGAGGCTCCGGACGCGAAATGCCATCTCTAGGAGGCCTCCACTTCCCGGAGCCGCGCCAGCACGGCCTCCGCCACCGCGCGGCTGCACCCGGCCGCCCCGGCGACTTCGTCGGCCGCGGCATCCCTCATCCGCCGAAGCGTCTGGAAGCGTCGCAGCAGCCTCTCCTTTCGGCGAACGCCGATCCCGGGGACATCGTCCAGGAGACTCTCGCGCACCTCCCGTGCTCGAAGCGAGCGATGGTATGAGATGGCGAACCGGTGCGCCTCGTCTCGCAAGCGCTGAAGGAGGTGGAGCGAGCGGGAGTGTTCGGGCAGCGAGATCGCGGCCCTGCGCCCCGGCCGGTATACGTGCTCGTGCTCCTTGGCGAGGCCCGCGGCGGGCATCTCGAAGCCGAGCTCCCGCATCGCCCGGACCGCCACGCCCAGCTGACCTGCGCCCCCGTCCACCAGCAGCAGATCGGGAAGGTGCCGGAACTTCACGTTGCCCGACACCGCAGCCTTCAGGCGCCGCGACAGCACCTCGCGCATCATATCGTAGTCGTCCGGAGCGCCGTCGGCCAGCCGAATCCGGTAACGCCGATATTCGCTCTTCTTCGGGCGCCCGTTCTCGAACACGATCATCGACCCCACCGCGTGCTTTCCGCTGATGTTGGAGATATCGAAGGCCTCGATCCTGCGCGGCGGCACGGGCAGATTGAGACTTCTCTGCAGGTCGGCGACGGCCTCTTCCCCGCGTCTCTTCGCCGTGCTCTCGCCCTCGATGGTGGCACGCAGGTGGTGGCCGGCGTTCTCCATCGCCATATCGACAAGCTGCTTCTTCTTTCCCCGTTTCGGCACTCGGACCGCGACCTTCGCGCCTCGTCTCGCCGCCAGCAACTCCTCGACCAGGGAGGCGTCCTCTATCGCCACCGGCAGCAGCGCTGTTCCGGGGGCCGCCGCGACCTTCTGGTAGTGCTGATTGACGAACTCGTTCATAACCTCGGCCGCGGGCACCCCGGACACGCCCTCAAGGAGGTATGTGTCCTGGTCCACCATCCGCCCCTCACGAATCTGCAGCACTGCCACACAGCCGGTGTCCTCCCGGAGCGCGTATCCGAAAACGTCCGCGTCCTCACGACGCGTGGAGACCACCCGCTGCCCGTGGAGAGTCACCTCGAGCGCCGCGATCTGGTCCCGGACGCGAGCCGCGGTCTCGTAGCGCAATTCGGTAGCGGACCGGTCCATCTGAGCGCGGAGCCGAGACAGGACATGCTCGTGCTTACCGTCAAGGAAGTCGCACACCTGCCGGACAGCGCCGGCGTATTCCCGCTCAGTGGTGTGTCCCTCGGCGCAGGGCGCGAGGCATCGCTTGATGAAGTACTCGAGGCACGGGCGAGCCCGATGCCCTCGCCGGGGATCCCACGAGCAGCCGCCGCGCTTCTTGATCGTGGCGCGAACGGATTGGCGGATTCCGAACAGGCGTCGAGCCAGCGCGATCGTCTTCCACATGCGGCGGGACGATGGGAATGGCCCGAAGTAGCGCGCGCCGTCAGAGACCATCCGGCGGACGACGCAGAGGCCGGGGAACGGCTCTCGCGGGTCTATCCTGATGTATGGATAGCTCTTATCGTCACGGTAACGAACATTGAACCGCGGCCGGTGCTTCCGGATCAGGTTGAACTCCAGCGCCATGGCCTCGGCGTCGGAGTCGGCGACAAGGAAGTCGAGATCAACGGTCTGCTGAACGAGAAGCTGCAGGCGTGGGGGGTGGTCCGCGCTGGGCAGGAAGTAAGAGCGGACCCGGGAGCGAAGCGACTGGGCCTTGCCGACATAGACAATGTCGCCCGCAGCGTCCTTGAAGAGGTAGACACCGGGGTTGGCGGGAAGCTGCTCCAGTTTCTCCTGAAGGGTCACCGCGGGTCACCCATGCGGATGATACCCATGCTCGCCGCCATTCGTCAATCGACCCCGCGCAGGGCGCGGCGGCGACGGTACCTGACTCGGCCGCCGACGATCGCGAGATCCACCTTCGTGCTCAACATGCCGCGTCGGCACGCACGCACGATGTCCTGAGAGAGCACGACAATGTCAGCTAGATAGCCGGGCAGGAGCTTCCCCTTCAGCCCGGCCTCGCCCGAAGCGAATGCCGGCCCAACCGAATAGCAGCGCAATGCCGTCGTCGGACCTATGCTCTCTTCGGCCCGGTACCACCCGCCCGGCGGTCGGCCATCTTCATCCTGTCTGTACACGGCCGCATAGACGCCGGCGACAGGGCTCGCGGTCTCCACCGGCGCGTCCGAGCCGAAGGCGAGTGCAGCGCCGGAGCGGAGCAGGCTTCGTATTGCATATGCCCAACGGCAACGGCGACCCCAGTAGCGGTCGGCGGCCGGTATGTCTCCGAGGATGTGGCAGGGCTGCATCGAGGCAACGACACCGAGACGCGCGAAGCGCGGCAGATCGCGGGGCCGGAGAAGCTGGGCGTGCTCGATCCGGTGAGGGAGTGGCGTGCGCAGCGTCCGCACCTCGCCGAGGGCCCGAAGCGCCTCCGCGTTGGCGCGGTCGCCTATGGCGTGAATGGCGCACGCGAGGCCGGCCTCCGAGGCGCGGCGAACGCCGTCCCGCAGTTCGGCTCCCGCGAGAACGGGTATGCCGCAGCCTGCCTCGCTGTTCTCGTGTGGGCGAAAGAGCCAAGCGGTCTGGCTTCCGAGGGCACCGTCAACGAGCAGCTTGACGCCGCCGATGCGAAGCCACTCGTCGCCGAAGCCGCTGCGAATGCCGGCGTGCATGAGATCATCGAGAGAGCTGATGCCAGGATACAGGGTGATACGGAGACCGAGCCGGCCCGCCTCCCTCAATCGTTCGAGCTGTGGGAGGAGGTCGATGTGCTCCATGACGTGGGCCGAGGTCACGCCCTGGCGCAGGAGGAGGCGAATTGCGGCCCGAAGCT
>JALGTG010000204.1 GCA_029821495.1 Candidatus Hebobacteria bacterium | reverse complement strand
CCATCCCCGAGACTGTGATGCGGCAGGAGGATTACTGTGGCAGGAGACCCGCTCCTGCCCAATGAGCGTGTGCTCCAGCGCCTCCGCCTACCGCCAGCAAACCCCAAACGCGAGTGAGGGGGTCCGGGGGGACTGATCGCTGGCCAGTCCCCCCGGCCTGGCCCGCCGCCCGGCAAGAGATTGCCGGGCCCGCTACCTTGCCGTCTCCGCTCCGGCAGTACGACAGCCGAAGGAAGCAGGGCTAGAGAGAGCGGCGTGCTCGGACTGATCGCCGGCCAGTCCCCCCGGCCTGGCCCGCTGCCCGGCAGGCATCTGCCGGGTGCCCTGTTCTTCATTGCTGCTCGACCGCGGTTCCCGCATCCCCCAGGACTTCCGCCCCTACCTGCCGAACCAACACCCGACGCGGCCTACGGCCGCGTCCTGCTTCTCCAGCGCAGGCATTCCCTTGGGCGAGCCCCGGGCCAGTCCATGCCCGCCTCGACCGCACCGACATGGCTAACACCAGCCCGAACCTGAAACCAGCCGACGCCCGCAGCGCCTACCGCCGCGGCATCGCCAACGGCATCCTCTTCTTCATCGGCGTCGCCTTCGCCGACCCCATCACCGTACTCCCCACCTTCGTCGCCCGCCTCACCGACTCCGAAGTCGCCATCGGCCTCATCTCCGCCCTGGGCATCAGCGGCTGGCTCATGCCACAGCTCTTCGCCGCCAGCTACCTGCGCTCTCGACCCTACAAGCGGCCTCTCTACGTACAGGCCGCCTTCCTCCGTGGCTTCAGCCTGCTCCTCACCATCCCACTCGTCTGGCTCCTCGCACGCGACCGCCCCGCAGTCGCCCTCCTCGTCTTCCTACTCGGCTATGCTCTCTACTCGTTCGCCGGCGGCGCCAGCGGCCCGGCCTTCCTCGACATCGTCGCCAAGACCATCCCCCCCAACCGCATCGGCGCGTTCTTCGGCCACCGGCAGTTCTGGGGCGGGCTGGGAGCCATCGGCTGCGGCTTCCTCATCCGGCTCATCCTCTCCGCCGAGGCCCTCGCCTTCCCCGCCGGCTACTGCCTTCTCTTCGCGCTCGCCCTCATCAGCTCCGCCCCTGCCTGGGTGCTCTTCGCCAGCATCCACGAGCCCCCCGGAAAGGTCGAGCCGGCCCAACCCCTTCTCCGCTTCCTGCGCTCCACCCCAGCCATCGTCCGCTCGCACCGGGACTTCCGCCTTCTTCTCATCAGCCGCATCCTCGCCGGATCGGCCGGCATCGCGCTTCCCTTCTACATCATCTACTGCCGTAAGGTGCTTGCAGTGCCGGAGGCGGACGTCGGAACATATCTCTCCATCCAAATGGCGGGCACCGTCGCTCTCATCCCACTCTGGGCATATCTCAACGACCGCCGCGGTCCGCGGTCCCTCCTCATCGCAACCACTGCCCTGGGCCTCGCCGTCCCCTCGCTGGCTTTGCTGGCGACCTTCTTCGCCGCCTCTCCGGCAGTCGCGCGGGTGCTGTTCGGCGCGGTTTTTCTGCCGCTCGCCGCAATCGGCGGGGGCGGCCTGATAGGCTCTACGAACTACCTGTTCGCCATCGCGCCGGAGGAGCGGCGGGCGGTGTACATCGGAATCCAGAACACCATGTTCGCAACTACGGCCTTTCTGCCGCTTCTGGGGGGGCTTCTCGTCGCTCTCACCTCGTTCCGGGTTCTCTTCCTGCTTGCCGCCGCGCTTGGCTTGGTGGGGCTGATAGCAACCATTGTATTGCCCAATAGGAGGGCTGAGGGGGCTGCCTGAGGCGTGTCTGATTTCCGCTACATTGGGCTGTAAGCGCGCAAGGAGCACCTGGAAGGGGATGGAAAAGGCACGCCGCGCGAGCAGACTCGCTCGCGCGATATCCGCCTTCTGGGTGCGGGGAACCCCCAGCTCCTCGTACCCGTTTGGGCGTGGGCACGGAATCCCCCTCTTCCTGCCCGCGCCCTCCTTTTCGCCACCAGGCCCTGCCGCGGGTTATGTGGGAATCGCTCTCTGGGCCGTGCTGGAACGGCCCTGGGCGGGTTATGTGGAGGGGCCGGTACAAGGGCGGCCGCGGGGGAGGGGAGGAGGGCGATTTTGGCGTGAGTCTGCTACAAAACAGCGGACATTCGGGCGGACACATAGGGGCCGATTGGGCGGGTAATCCGACACGGTTGTGCTGAGTTCTCCGCAAGAATCGGGGTGGTAGCTAGCGCTTGGGATTGGTGAGGTAGCAAGCTGAATGTGGGAATTGTTCACTCGGGCCATCAAGAGAATGTCCAAGTTGGTCAAAGTCGGGGGAAAAGGACAATGATTGGCCACTTATGGGTGACCGCTAACTGACCGCAAATGTCCATTGTCTTGCGTTCGAACACCGTTTGTTTCGCTATGTGGAAAGCCTCGCCTGCTAGATTAGCGGACTATCGCTAGTATGTTCATATATCCAAGGACTGTTAGCTAAGCGACCTGTCTGGGGGGTGCATATCGGGCCGAAATCGGACGAGTCGCGGGGGCCGGGGAGTGGCAGCGGATCGGGGAGTACGGTGCGTCGGGCGACCGGACCTTCACCCCGCCGAGCAGCGGGAGGGAAGAGGATTGGGTGGTGGTGGTGGATGGGGGGGACCCGGTGGGGTGGTAGCGTGCCGGGGCCGGTTGAGATCCATCCACTCTGCTCGGGATGACACAGAAGGCGGCGGTGCTGCGAGGGCGGGCGTCAGCGGGTAGAGGCTTCCCTCAAGCGCGATCTCCGACGACGTGGAAGAGGATGGCGAGGATGAGACGAGGGTATGGCATCGCGATGCGGTTGAAGGTACTCAACGGTAGACGCGGTAACTAGATACATGGTAGATGATCTTGAGAGGGAGACCGCGGAGTGATCTTCACCATCGGATATGAGGGCGCGTCGCTCGGCGCGTTCGTCTCCACGCTGAAACGCAATGACGTTGACCACGTCATTGATGTGCGGTTGACGCCGTTGAGTCGGAAGAACGGCTTCTCGAAGGCAACTCTGGCAACTGCAGTTCGCAAGCGTGGCATCCAGTATAGCCACTGTCCGGAGCTTGGCTGTCCGAAGGACATTCGGCGGCGCTACCAGGCCACGGGCGACTTCTCGGAGTACGCCGAGTCCTACGTGACGCGTGTGCTATCCCGCAGGATGATCGAGGTCAGCCGACTCGCTCGAGAAGGACGCTCTCGACATATCTGCCTGCTCTGCTTTGAGGCCGACGCGGCCCGCTGCCATCGAAGTCTGATCGCCGCGACTGCGGGGAAGGTCAGTCAAGCGGCAAGGGGATACGTTGATCTCGCGGTGGGTAGAACATCCCGATGACCATGAACCCGGGATGGTAGTGGTGCTTGCCGACAAAGAGGTGGCAGTCTCTATCGGGGGCAACCAGCTCCCGGCATTTCTCCTTCGTCCGCTCCGCAGCGGCGTTCTCACCCCGGCCCCGCTTTGTCCTCCGGTAGAGTTCGTAGAGCCCCCAGTCAAGGATCTGAAGACAGTGCCCACGGCAGGCCAGTTCTCTACACCGGAAGCGGTAGCTGAACCAATGTCCCGGCTTCTCCAGGGGCTTAGGCCTCGACCCGTCAAGCGCCATCTGCTCCAGCGCTGCGCGCTGCTTCGGAGTCCAGTCTGAGTCGTCCGCCTCCACGACTACGTCCAGCACTTCCGCGGGCGCGATGAGCCCCAAAGACGTTCCATCGCGCTTGTATTCCGCCTGTAGCCATTCCAGAGAGGGTGCAACATGGGGCAACAGAAGGCGCTTTCTCTCTGCCCACCTATCCCCAGTGCCAACCTGCTTGAGCACTCGGAGCTCACCGGCGGGAGCCCAGTTCTCCTTCCTCTTGTCACTTCCCCGAGGCCTCTTGCGCGCCGGGAGTTCAACCCAGTCGTAGAGGCTGAACTGCTGCGGACCCTCCAAGTATCGAAACGGCACTGGGTGGAGCCGCACCCACGCTCCGTCTTCGGTGATGCCCGCCGTGCAGACGGTCTCGCGGTACTTCGTGCTCGGAAGGGGATGAGTCTTCGCGGTGACGAGGAACCGCAATGTGTCGACGGGAACGCTCACCGCTTGTCTAGTTCCCTCTCCGCGTAGTACAGATACGCGTAAGCTGAGTCATGCAGAGCGGCAGTCTTCCGGACTCGCCTTTCGTGGAAGACTTCTCTTATCTTAGTCACGGCATTGACGCCGAGTCCGGCAGTGGCCGCACTGACCGGCGCTGCGGGCATCCCAGCAGTAGCGGCGGCCGCCATGAGAGAGTGGGCGCGAGGTAGTTCGTCACGCCAGCAAACTTGGCGCACGCCCGCTTGCGGGACCTGCGGGAACGAAGCCCCCTGACTAGGCGGAGATGGAGACGTTCAGATTCGCCGAAGGATGAGCCGTTTGCCATGGCAGCAAGGGCCTCTCTGTTGGCGATCGTCGGGCACTGCTCGGCGTGACTCTCGGCGGGGGAGTTGTCGGTTGATTATAGCACAGAATGGTTGGAGGTGGGGCGGTTTGGGGATGGTGGCGGCGGTGTTTCCCTGCCTCGCGCCCGGTTCCGCCCGAGGTGTGTTGGGTGCTCGATCGGTGGGTTGGTCTGTTCCCACGGAGTCATGTGGTGAGCGCCCGTGGAGGTGAGTGCGTCCCTGTGCGGGCGCGGGCGGGGAAAGGGGGAGGGGGTCGCGACGCGTAGGCGGGGTGGAGAGGGTGAGG
>JALGTG010000034.1 GCA_029821495.1 Candidatus Hebobacteria bacterium | reverse complement strand
GGCGCTGACAACGCGCATGCTATCGTCGGATCTGGAGGCCTCTCAGGTCCAAAAGGGGCGCTGACGTCGGCCAGGACACCTACTGGAGAGTGCCTCCGAATTCATCTTGCAGATGCGCTACGGGCGCGAGGCGCCCGGTAGTCCGCCTCCTTCTTGAGGAGATGATAGCTGAGATCAAGCAGACGGCGGGCGGCGGCGACTTTGCCGGGATTGCGTCCGTGTCGGAAGGCGACGGAGAGGAAGGTCCGCTTGATGCTGGGATCGGGATGATGCATCTGACTCATTCGTTGAGCGGCAAGCACAGCCGTATGACGGAGCCACTTATTGCCGCGCTTGGTGATTGGACCCCGCGCCTCTTTCTCTCCGCTCTGAAAGACCGCGGGAGTGAGTCCGGAGTAACCCCGCAAATGGCCCGGGGAGGGGAAACGACTGATGTCGCCAATCTCCACCGCCAGGCTCAAGCCCAGCACGGGGCCGATGCCAGGGATAGTGCGGAGGCGCTGGGCGGCAGGGCAGTCCGCCGCAGCCGCTTCTACTTCCTGTTCGAAACCATCGGCTTTCTCTTGGATCAGGGAAAGGAGCTCTCTGAACGCGGCGAGCATCTCCCCGGCGTATCCCTCCAGCGTTACCGTATCCAGCCAGGCTCTCCCCCGCGCGCAGAGCAGGTCCCGGTGAGGACACTCGTAGCCATGGCGGGCCAACAAAGAGCGGATCAGGTTGCGCAGCTGCGTGGCAAGACGGGTCAGCGTCGTCCGACCTCGGGTCAGTTCCCGGAGCTCCAGCACCGGGCGCTCCGGCCTCCATAGTGGCTTCAAGGCTCCTTTTGCAGCCCACCAGGCCAAGGCTGCGGCATCCCGGCGATCTGTCTTCGCTACCCGGTGCTGGAGGCGTCTCAACTCCGTGGGATTGACGATCCACACCTCGTCGGCCAGTGGCTCCAGTAGTTCCAGTCCAACCCAGATCATCTTGGTCTCCTCCTTGCTCTGGTGTTTGTGCTTCGAGCACCTCTTCAACACTTAGCAGGAGGAGACTGTCTTATGATAGTCCAGAAACTCATCCGTGCCCCAAAGCGCCCTCAAGGCGGTCTCACGGGCGGTCGACACACGCACCCAGTAGCAGCTGTAGTGGGCCCATACCGGCACTTCTAGCGGAGCTACGTGGCCCAGTTCCCGTGCCCGGCCCATCCCGGCAAGGGCAGCAGGGAGCTACTCGGGATCCCAAGCGTAGCGTGTCCACGTTCCACCCTCGGGTCGCCCGCGTGGGGGTCTCCCACTGTCAGGCAGATCAGATCCACGCGCTGAACGTGGGTATGCCGAAGGCCAAGTTGAGCAACGCCCAGATACTGCCGATGACGCAGTCGCCAAGAATGAGGCCCAGGAAAAGGGGCAGTGCCTTGGCGTAGGCACGCAGGCCGCCATACCGCAGGATCAGTGCTTTGATCGTCCAGGCAACGAAGACGGACATCCACAGGTGATGTGTGAACCACATCGGTGCGAGCACGTATCCCATTGGGTGGAAGGGCCACCAGAAGAACCGACTGCGCATAGCATACAAGAAGAACGTGAAGACGAAGGCCGCGCACATGGCGGACCCTCGCTGCAGAGGAGCTGGCGCAACGCCGGTTGTCCATGTGATCAGCGAGGCATAGGCCTCGGTGGGCCAGAAGCCGGCGACCTTGGCACTGTCTGCCCCCAGGCTGTACAACGGGATCAGCACCGCAAGGTAAGCGATCAGGAGACCGGCGACAACTGCAACGAACATCCCAGCGACGATCCCCCGCACGCGCACGCGCGCGGCCTGCACCATCTTGAAGCCTTCCATCTGGAGCGGCGTCGCATCCATCCCGTACGCCTTGGATGTCCATCCGAACAAGGTCAAGATGGCGAGCCCGCGGAATGGGAACGACGCTGGCGTGACGAGCTGGGTGAGAAGCGTGTGGGGACCGGCAGCATAGACCTCTGTCTGCGGTGCACCTAGTTCTGCCCTGAGGCGCGACAGCGCGAGACTGGCAACCAGATACAGGCCCAGGTACATGAAGACGATCCACACGGGGGCGCCCGCGAGCCAGACGAACGCGGCCATGCCAGCAACAGAGAACACGAGCAACCCGAGAGCCCACCTGTAGCGCAGGGGCTCCTCGCCATCGCCCCGACCCGAGCTGGGCCGGAACGCCTGCCGGATTGCCTTGGCCAAGTGACGCCTCCCCGACCATAGGACGAAGAGGCCCACGGCCAACAAGGCGCTGGCCGACTGCTGATTGGGGAACGGAGCGTCCGGCGCAATATCCCACCCCGATAGGACTGTCGCCAGTTCCTCTAGCTTTACGACCCAGAAGAAGAACCAGTATGAGAAGGCGATATCGACTGGCATCAGAAAGCCGACGCCGACGGCCCACAGGTACGGCGGCCAGAAGGTGCCCCCCTCCCTGAGGAAGCAAGGCCAGCGTCTCCCAAGCATCTGGTTCAGTGAGTTCGTGTCAGGTTGGAGAGACGGCACTGCCGGAAAGAGTCCATGGAGGCCGTTGACAGACCCTAGGACGACGGCAGCGGCGAAGCCGATCCAAAGCAGTCGGTTGCGGAAGAGCGCTCCAGATGGCTCTACCATAGCCACCGGGACCTGCACGAGGGGAAAGGTAAGCCGCTCCTCCTCGATCCAACGGCGGCGCAGCAGGGCGTTCAGTGAAAGCGTAGCCGCGAAGAACGCCAGTATGAAAGCGCTCCATGCCAGGGCTGGACGTGCCCAGCCGAGAAGATGCTTCGCCGTGAAGAGCGTGCTTTCGCCCTCGTAGAAGAGAGCCAGGGTCTGTTCGTCCGTGACCACCAGCCAGGCCGGAAGAGCATCCCGGAAAAGCGGCTGCCAGTCGTATCCCGCTGTCGCTCTTCCGATGGGGGCGATGATCCACCCTACGAGCGCCTGAACAAGACCGTATCCAGTGATGACGCCCGAAATGGCGAGCATGATGTAGATCGTCAGCAACTCACCGGGCTCCAGGGCCCGTTTCGGTGCTCGGCGCTTGATCAACGCATTGAGCCCCACCAGGAGGAGCAGGATGAAGACGGTGTGCAAGGGCAAAGACAGCATCGTGGGCCAGGTGTTGGAGCGGATGAGCTCCATCTGGACGATCCACCACGACTGGAAGGGCATCAACACGAGGGCGATCCCGACCGCGCGCCAAGTCACACCCACGCCCGACGATTCCTCGGCGCCGCCCTGACCGCGCGGGCTGTTCGGCCGCGTCACTGATGCCCTCCCCGAGCAGTGTGTCCAGAGGCGGAAGGGGCGAATCGACGTGGGGGGCTCCCGGACAGCCTGAAGCTAGCGGCTGGGGAACGCGGGTCTGCCGCGGTGGTCCGGCATTGATGTGCGCGACGTACGCCAGGCTGTGGTTGCCGGGTCAGGAACTCGATCAGTGGGGGCCCGAGGGGCCACAACTGCTCCCCTGCAGGTTTGTCCAGGGAGCGGTCGTAGGGCCCGCTCTCCGAGGATGCTTGTCCCACTGGCTACCCCTTCCGCGCTAGCTCCTGCTCGGCGCGCATCCAGACCTGCTCGATCTCGCGCCTCACGTCTGTCGGCGGTTCGTACTCGTACCCCGCAGCCAACTCCCTGCACATCTCACGTGCTAGCTGGTTGAAGGTCGGACTCGACGCGCTGCGCCACGGTCCGAGGAACCGGCGCTCGAACAGGCGGGGATGCCAGTAGAGATCGCGATAGCGATCCAGCGTGCGGTCGAGCCCCATGAATCCCCGCGACAATCCGGCCCGCACATCCGCGACGAGAGCATCCGCGTCGCAGCCGGTGTCCAGCCCTTGCACTAGGCGCTGGACATGATCCTTCGCCTCGAGATCGGCCAGGAGCTGAACGGAACTGAAGATATCGTCAAGGCTAAGGACTCCGGCGCAGTGGAACTCCGTTGCTCCCCAGAGAGCGCCGAGCGTCATGGCGGTGGCCTTCTCCGCCGCGGCCTGGGCCCCGGGCAGCTTAGCGAGGGTATGGATGTTCCCAACAGCGGGCCGCCACGGACGGCCGTGGAAGTAGGCGTCCACTTCACACGAGGCCATCTCGAAGAGCAGGGCTTCCGGCGAGCCGAAGCTCATCGCCATGCCCCTCAGATCGAACGGGTGCACTCCAATGCTCCAATGCACCTCAGGGCTGAGGCATTCGCGTAGGATCAGCGCGGAGCCGATCACCTCAGCAGCCGCGAGGGCCATCGCTTCACTGGGGCGCACCGGCGCCGTGCTTCCCGCCGCCGGCATCGAGCTGACCCCGATGCTGTCCAGACGGGACTCGTACGCCATGACCGCGGTCAGTGATTCGCCTGCGAGCTTGAGAGGGCTGAAGACGTAGACCGGAAGGCTGCGGATGGGGCGGCCGAGCACTTCGGCCATCTCCATGATGTAAGGCATTGGGGCCAGGGCCTTGGGATCGACTGGCTCGCCACCCCCGGGCAGGTTCTCGGCTGCGATTCGGTACTGGAGGACGACCTGCAGATGGGGCGACACGTCTGTCGGGCAGCCTGGCGCCTGGGGGACGAGTCCACGGTCGGCCAGTGCACCTACCAGCTTCGTCGCGTCGGTCAGCCGCGCCGCGGTGAACGGGACGATCCCGTCTGTCTCTGGGTCATGGACGCTCTGTGGATAGGGGCTTACGTGTGCAACCAGGCTGCCGCTGCTGCGCCCGCGGGTCGCCCGGCCCCCCCGCCTCCGTGTCCCTCCCCGTGCTTCGTCGAGGTATCTGGTCACCTGGCCTCGCGCCAGCCGGATGCGCCCCTGCGAGAAGTCGAACCCCTCCTTGGCGGCGCGCGCCGCAAGCTCTGGGTGATTGACCTCGACCCCCACCTCCTCAAGGATGCGCAGAGCAGCTTCTTCGATGGCTTCCAGTTCGGCCGACCGCAGGAGGGCCGGGCGGGAAAGCCTTAGTGGACGAGTGGGCAGGAGAACCTCCCTTCTCGCAGCAGGCGACTAGTATGCTCACTGGCACGCACTCTACTCATCCTGTCATGTGAACTCAAGGTTGTGGGCATCGAGCATCTCATCCAGCAGTGGCTCTATCACATCCAAGTCCCCCACGAGGGGATGGTTCAGAAGCGCGAGTACCGCCAGCCGCTTGCTCCGTTGCACCGCCGCCTCTACGGTCAGAGTCTCATAGGCCTTCAGGGCCTGCACGACCCCGCGAAACGCAAGCGGAATCGGCCCTACGGGCAGTGGGTGCGCGCCATTCCGGTCAACACGACAGACGACCTCCACTACTGCGTCATTATCAATGCCGGCAATGCTGCCGTGGTTTGGGACGTTGCACGTGATCTCCTCGCCGGCGTCGTTCACGATCGCTTGCATGACCGAGAACATGAGGCGGGAGTAGCCGCCTCCGCCGCGCCGGGCCAGCGCCTTCGGCTTCTCGATGGTGTCTGGGCGCGCCGCCTCTGCGAGCACCTCCTGCTCGATGCTCTCGATCTGCTGGGCCCGGGTCTGGCTGGCCGCCTTCGCATGCTCCACGGCTTCACCGCGACGGTAGAAGTAGCCGACGTAGCCAATAGGCCAGGCCCGAAGGAGTCTTACCAGGGCCCCATCAACGCCGCCCCAGCGTTCGTGCTTGTCCTGCTCCTGCGCGAGCAGTTGTATGACCTCGGCGGTGACATCGCGGTCGCCCGATAGCACGCGCTGGATATGCCCGAAGTGGTTCAGGCCCACAGTGTAGACGCGTAGATCGGGGTAGCGCGAGGAGAAACGGGCCCTGATCTGCTCCTGCATTCCCGGGATGCCGGAGCACAGGCCGATGATACTCGCCTTCGTGTGCTTCGACACTGCTTCGGCGACGATGCCACTGGGGTTCGCGTAGTTCAGGATGAATGCGTCGGGCGCAACCGAGGCGACGGTGTTCCCGATCTCGATCATCGGCGGGATCGTTCGCAGCGCCTTGAACATCCCGCCAGGGCCGGTCGTCTCCTGCCCGATGATCCCGTACTTCACGGGAATGCTCTCATCCAGATGCCTGGCCTTCATCCCTCCCACACGGATCTGCGTGATGACGAAGTCCGCGCCTTCGATCATCGGCGCGAGACGCTCGTCGCTGACAACGGTCACATCGCGTCCAGCGTGGCAAGCGGCCCGCTCGGCGAAGCCGGCCATGATGGCAAGGCGCTCGGCATCGACATCGGTGAGGCGCAGCTCTCGGACAGGCAGAAGGGCCGGGTCCTGTTGGAGCAGCCCCTCGACCAGCTCGGGAGTGTACGAGCTGCCAGCGCCGACGACACACACTGATAGGGTCCGGCTCATGCGTCCTCCTCTGGCGCGCGTTCTACGCGTTGACTCGAGACTGCTGGAAGAGCTGCACCGGATCCAGGCCGACGTGGTAACCTGCCATCACCGCGCCTCCGAACTCGGGGGCCAGGTCTGGCGGCTTGACTGTCACCAGCGGATGCGTCTGCTGGATCGCGTTGGCGAGCGACCTCCAGAACTGCTCAGGCGCTTGCGCGATGACGCCCCCCCCGAACGTGACATCAGGGCTCGGACTCCCGGTCGCTGCGATCATGGCATTGGCCGCGAGCGCATAGTCGCCGACTGCTCCGTCGACTAGGCTGGCCGCGGCCGGATCTCCCTCAAGCCAGGCCGCAAATATGAGAGACGGCGTGCCCTGCCGGCGCTCTGTGGGGACGCGTCGACGATAGATGACCTCGCAGTACTCCCGCTCGTCCTCGATGCCGAAGTGCTCCAGTATGCTCTCCTTGAGGGGCGTCGGCTCCGCCATGCCGTTCATCATCCGAGCGACGAGCGCGATTAGGGCCTGGCGCATGTCGAAAGTGCTGGCGACACTGAGATGATCGAAGAGCACCTCCTGACCGTGCCGCGCGCGATAGGCTCCTGTGAACCCGGAGCCGTGCTGGAGAAGAGTCGCGGCCGGCTTCACCGCGGCGCCCCAGAGGGCAACGATGGCATCGTTCACAAGGATGAGGCGCTCTTGCGGGATGCTGAGCGCGGCAGCGATCCCCTCGTGCTGCACGGGCAGTTCGTCATCGAAGTCAATCCCGCTGAGGCCGACGCCACATGATCGGATGTCATCCCGAGATGCACCTGCCTGAGAGCAGAGCGAGTCCACTATGGAGGCAAGAACCGAGGATGCCTGCGGACTGGGGGCACCGACAATGGCGGAGCCATGGCCGCGGGCACGGGCCAGCACGCGGCCCTCCTGAGTGATGATCACTCCCGCCGTCTTCGTGCTTCCGCCGTCAAGTCCGATGAGCAGAGCCATCTGGGGCCTCGATTACGAAGCGCTGGCGGTCAACGACCGCCATGTCTCGATGAAGACTTCGACGTTGCGCCATGAGCGCTCTGTGTCGGCGCGGATATTGTCCACTGGAGACAGTATAAACCGTCCTGTTTCCCCAAGCACGGAGACTGCCTGCTCAACGGCAGCTCGAACATCCTTCTCACTCCCCTCTTCTACTACTAGCGGCCCGCTGACACCGCCCCAGAGCCCGATTTTCCCGCCCAGGGATTGGCGCACCTCTTGAAGAGTTGTGCCCTTGCCCTGGCTCGGATCTATGCCAACGATGACGTCAACACCGGCTTCGAGAATCAGATCGGCCACTGGCATCATGCCGCTCGTGATTATGTAGCCGTACCGCACCCCCGCCCCGTGCGCGAGTTCCACGTCTCGGCGCACGGCCGGAAGGATGAACCTCCGATACAGGGAGGGAGACCAGAAGTCAGTGCCCTCATACCAGGCGCGGCGGAAGACGATGTCCACTCCAGCCTGCAGGTGGATCTCGAGGCGGGTGCGATTCCACTCTTCGAGGAGGCCGATCAGCTCCTCCAGGAAATCGGGCTCGTCGTACGCCCAGAGCAGCGGCTGAGTCCCGCCGCAAAGCCACATCAAGGTGTCAACAACCGATACTGTGCCGAACTCGGCACCGACCAGGAACTTGTCCTCCCCAGGCACAAGGCGCTCCCCCCGCCATCCCCCGGCAAGCAGGAGACCATGATCGTCGGCGAACCGCTTCCGCCTCGCCCCCTCCTGGAGGAAGGCTTGCACGTCTTCGTCGGTAGGCGGGCCGAGCAAGTGGCGCAGTGGTTCCAGGTGCTCGGGCGCAGACACCGGGTGGGTAACTGCACGTGGCGTGATGTAGTCGCTAAACAGCGGGAGTCGGTCGCCATAGGGCCAGCCCTCCCCCTGTCTAATGGTGGAGGTGAGGGGGCCGGCCGGAGTATCGTAGGCCCTGGTGAGCAGCGGCGGCTTCCCCTCGGCGGGTGGAGCTACCGACTCGCGGATCTCGACCTCCGGCGCGAAGCGCACAGGGAGGTCATCGAGCCGCACGCGTGTATCGAGGCCCATCTCCAGCTGCCGCGTAGCGAGCTCGTATTCGTCCCGGCACTTGTCACTGAGTGCGCGGAATATCATGAAGCAGCAGGGAACCGGGACCCCGGGGGCTCCGTCAATCACAGCCAGCAGTCGCTCTCTCGATGTCATGCTTGATTCCTTGTCGGAATGCCAGTCCCGCGAGGCGCCTGTGGATGCCAGTCCGGCATATCCAGCGGGATCATCGAGGATGATCCCGCTGCAAGCACCATGCCGAGCGAAGTCAGCGCACCATAGTTGCTTCGGGGCAAAGGCGCGTGGCTCCTGGTCTGGAGGATCGTTCCTGAGAGCACGCTGCGCATCGAGAGCAGTCGCCTGGGCACAACTATGACCGGTGAGGAAACAGTCGGCCTGGGCAGAGCGTCTGTTCTGGCGGACTCTCTGCCCAAGGACATCTCCCTCAGGGGGAAGCGAAACGCAGCTTGATCCTAGAATAGGAACTCGCGCTAACCTGGGTCCCCAACTGGTACGGCGACCCCCTCCCGTGAAGCTGCTACGTAGGCGCAACTGGCCGGTGTTCTTCGGCGAAGGCAACGCGCGGCCGGACCGCCGCGTCCTGGCAGACCTCCTTTGCCGCCTTCCAGAGCTTCCAATCAGCTAAGCGCTACTGCGTACAGCCGCGACTCGTCCGCGCCCCAGAGCTCATCGAGCGTCACCCTCACTCCATCTACATTCCGACCTATGGGCAGGCGCACGAACCGCTGGTAGTTGCCCGTCACCTTCTGGAGCAGCTCCCACTGTCCCCCCGTCTTCACCTCCACCCGGAACTGCTTCGGCATGGCTGCGGGCACCCGGTCGCAGGCAGTCTCGTTGTAATGGCTCAGGATGATCTCCGTCTCCATCGCGCTGTCCAACACGAGGCCGAGTTCGTCCACCCTTCGATGGGTCCCGAACTCGCAGGCCACCCGGTCGCCCGGCCGCCATGTCCACGCATGCGGATCGTCCTTCACCTGTCGCCGGACCCCATCGCGCACGGGCTCGGCGTCCCCCTGCGAGGCCGAAAGCCGCGCCGTCCGGATGGCCTCTGAGACACCCTCTGCCACCCCGGGCAGATGACAGTCATCCCGGAGCAATGCCTGCTGGAGTTCCCCCACGTAATCCAGCATGTCGCCCGGCAGGAGCGACCTGGCTGCGGCCATCGCGGCCGCCGTTCCAATGGCCTGGCCCATGGTCGCGCACGTCCCCATCACCCGAGTGCTGCTGAGCGCAGCGTGCGTCGCGCTGTGGCAGCGCCCGGCGAACATCAGGTTCCTCACCGTATCGGAGTACAGCGACCGATACGGGATGCCGTAAGGGGAGGGCGTAGGATGGTAGATGGTCGCTGGCTGCCCCAGCTTCACCGAGTAGAAGCCAGCCGGATGATGGTCATCCATCGTCCATCCCCCATATCCCACCACATCCTCAAACTGCCCACCGCTCTCGAGATCGCCTTGCGTTAGGACGTGAGCGCCGACGTATCTTCGGCTCTCCCGCTTTGCCGGCAGGAACTGAATCCAATCCAGAGCCCAGTTGTCGGCTCCATATTCGCCTCGGTTCTTCAGATGGTCCCATACGCCGAGCGCGATCCGCAGCAACTCCTCCCGGATCTCCTCCGTGTCGTGAATGGAGTGCCGGTCTCCCCCCAGCTCCACCCACCAGAAACCCAACCGGTAGGACGCCTGCTCGATCTCGGCGCGACCGTGTGGGTCGAAGGGCAGCTCGTCGATCGAGTTGTACCGGTAGGCCCAACCAGGAGGCTCGAAGGGCTGCGGCGTGTTGTGCTTCCGTGAGCCTACGAAACAGGTCATGCCCATTGTGCAAGCATCGGCTTCTTCGGGCGCGATCGACTCTCCGTATTCGCTCCGTGCCTCTCGTCCCATCCGGAACGGATGCTGCGTCAGCGGCGCGAGAACGCCATCGCCCGAGCAATCCGCGAAGATCCGGGCATTGACCGCATGATAGGTCTCGGTTGTCAACTGCCAGCCAGTGATAGCGCGAATCCGATCGCCGTCCATCTCGGCGTCCAGGCACGTGCAGTTCAACAGCAGCGTCAGGTTTGGCTGGTACTGGGCCTCCTCATACAGAATCAGGTCCCAGATGGAGTACTCCTTGTTCGGATTCCTGCGGCAGTTTTCGAGACAGAGCTCTTCCAGGATTCCGGTCTCCCGCATATGCGGCAGCTGGCCGGCACGGCTCGCTCCTTCGATCGGCACCCGGCATTCGCTGGAGGCGTTCCCGCCCAGCACCGGACGCTCGTGCATCAGGACCACCTTCGCCCCGCGCCGCGCCGCAGCGAGCGCCGCTACCAGCCCTGCTATGCCTCCGCCGACCACGCAGACGTCCGGCTGGTGCTCTATGGTACGAAACGCGCATCTCCCTGCCATCGATCTACCTCGCTTCACGCGTCGTCACCACGCGCTTCTCTTACCCACGTGCCGAGTCAGCGCCTCTTCTACTTGTGGCCTGACGCTGTACTGAGGTCATCTGGGCGTACACCTCAGGAGGGCCTCTTGGCCTCGGAAAGCAAGGCCTTGAGCTGCGTGTGCAGCTCAGCCTGTGACTGACGACGCCCCTCCGCCCGGTCATCCGTCCAGTCCATGCGACCATCAAGTGAACGGTCGAGGAAGAAGAAGAGCATCGTCAGCGTGCCCGCGAGCCAGAGACTCCGTGCCTCTACGAGGAATTGGTGGAGATCGATCCGGCGCCTGGTGTACTGCTCATACTCGCCTAGATAGCGCTCGGCCAGTAGGCCTCGGGCCGAGGCGTGGTACTGCATCTCGTCGGGTGCTCCCAGCCAGCGCGCGACGTCGTAGAATCGAGGACCCAGACCCACCGACTCGAGATCCACGACAAGCAGCTCACCAGTCTCCCGATGCCACGCAGCGCTGTCTGGATAGAAGTCATTGTGGAGGAGGCCCACGTCCATGCCGGCGATCGGTTCCACGAGGCCTGCCGCGAGTTGCCGCAGTGCGTCTAGCTTCCCCTCATCTGCTGAGCAGAGCCGGCGTAGATCATCCCCAAGATCACCCTCAGCGCCGTGCTGCCAGATGCGCGCCAGAACCGGCGCGACCTCCGACAACTCCCGAGCGAAGTCACGACGCGGCAACGTGGCAGCGTACTCGGGTGTGGGTGTGACCGCGTTGAACCGCGCGGCAACTGAAAGGAGTTGCTCGAACTGCCGCCTATCCTCCAGCATCCCCATGAAGTCGACAACCGGTTGAAGGTACTCGAGGAAGATCATCTCCCGGCCGTCGCCGGTGGTCAAGGCGCCGAAGAGCCGAGAGATAGGGGCACCATGGTTGGCCAGCTCAACATAGTGGCGGGCCTCCCCGCGCCCGGCCTCGCGGAACAACTTGACGAAGACAGTCGCCTCTCCGCGCTGGCCGGACTGAGTGGCGTAGCTGATGGTCGGGATCAGCTTGTCGGCGCCGTATCCGTAGTGGCCCTCAAGCTGATGGTCGATGCTGATGCTGAAGGACGCAACGGCCTCACCACCCGCTATCCGCTCGACGACGGGCTGGAGTTGTCTTCTGAGCAGGCCAAAGACTGCTGTTGGGCTCTTCCCGTTAGATGGGTGATCAGTGCTCATTGTCTCTCGCCACAAGGATAGGGCCCACGACTTCGGCGCAGCCCCTGTTCCACGCCGCTAGTTCCGGTGCCTTCAGAGAGCCGCCACCTCGCCCCGGGGCGGAAGATCATCGGGGAGACACGGTACTGAGGTGTCTCGGTCCTCTCCTAAGCGAGCGCAAATGGGTCCGGCACCTTGAGCCCGACAAGAAGAGAGAACACCGCCAGCGCGCTCCGCGGCAGGAACTCGCCGAGCACCAGGCCCAGGAACGCGGGTCGCAGTGCCCGGTAGAGCCTGAGGCCACCGTAGCGGCGAATGACTGTCACGAGTGACCATCCAATGAAGGTGTTGAACCAGAGGCCGTAGTTGGTGAAGAACGAACTGGCGATGACGAAGCCGACCGGGCTAACCGGCCACCAGACGAACCGACTGCTGAGCCACACGAGCAGAAGCGTGAATCCGGCACCGCCAGCGAGGGCGCTGCGCAGCCAGTTGCTCGGCATCTCCGGAGAGTGGAGGCTGGCGTCGAGCTGGCGGAAGGTACAGATGGCGGCCCCGGTCAGGGGCCAGCACTGGAGAGAGCTTGCACCGTAGCGGTAGGCCACCTCGAGCAGGCCGATGCTCCCTATGACCAGGACGACGACCACGGCGACGGCGGCGGCCCAGGTGAACCCGGTGCCGCGCAGGCGCTCAGAGCGGAGCAGCTTGAAGCTGTTCATCATCTGAGGCATGGCCGAGTTCTCCACATCACCGGTGTAGACGAACGAGAGATAGGTCATGACGGTGAGAGAAGGCGCGCCGACCGGGAATGCCCCGAGCGTGCTAAGGATGACCGCACGGGGAAACGGGTAGACGGCTGCTGCTGCATCCACCCGCATCACGCCCGCGGCCGCCACCAGCCGGGAGCAGACGATCAGCACGACATAGAAGAGCCCCGCCCACATGATGAAGCTCCACCAGGACATGCCCGCGCGCAGCGCCCACCAGAGCATGAAGGCATTGGCCGCGAGGAACCCCAGCAGCGCCGCGCGGCCGCTGAGAGGCGCGGAGGAGTCAGCGTCTGTGGAACTCCCGCAAAACACACCACGCACAGCGTTCTTAAGCGCGCCTCGCGACCGCCAGAGCGCCGCCGCAGACAGGGCTACGAAGCCGCCGGCCTCCGCAAGACCGATGAAGGAGCGAGGGTTGAAGCCAGCGACCGAACTTGCTGACTCGGTGATGCCGAAGCTGGCTAGCACGACCAGCTGAGCGCAGTAGAGCACGTAGAAGAGCCAGATGCTTAGGGACACCTCGCCCGGGATCAGGCATGCGATGCCGATGACCGCGAAGTAGAGCCGGATCCGCATCGCGCCCAGGACATTCCAGGGCAGACCCATGCCCGCCAGGTTGCGCCCCACGAAGTACTCCAAACTCGGATCCGGGACCGCGGGGAAGATCCTGCTCAGCCAGTGCAAGAACGAGATGATGGCCGGCAGGGCAAACCCGATCCAGAAGACGCGGTTGCCGAGAATGCTCCGCGAGAGTGTCGGCGCGGGCTGATCGCCCACGAGGGCCAGGGGCACGTCAACCAGTGGGAACGTCAGCCGCTGCCTGTCGATCCAGTCTCTGCTCATCAGCGCGGCGAGACAGTACATCGCCGCCATCGCCGCCGCCGTGAACAACCCCCATGCCAGCATGGGCGCAAGCCAGTCGCCCCAGGGCAGGGCCTGCCCTTTCGGCAAGCCCTGCCAGAACCAGTTGATGGCGTCCGCGCTCGCCGGCCGGGACCAGGGGGGGACATGAGGCCATATCAGGTTCTCCCAGTCGTTCTCCGGGCTAGCGCGATAGAAGGCATGGGAAAGCATGCCCATGAGATAGGGCAGATACATCCTGATGATAGGGTAGGAGATGATGGCCGTGCCATAAGCGCTTAGAAGATCGCTGCGCGTGAGTGCTTTCCCGGGTGACAGTCGCACGAGCAGCCCATTGGCGGCCACAAGCACGAAGAGTGCGAACACCACACCCATGGGGAGTGATCCCCACCCAATGGACCAGGCGCCCGCGACGTAGTGTGTGTATGGGTTGGCGAGGGCGAGCAACGCACCCACCAGAGCACCCAGCAAAACGGCGCGGACAGTGATTGGACTGGCGACGGTCATCCCCGAAGGCACTTGGGGCGTGGCGGGGCGCCAGAGGCGCCCCGCCACTCGTCATGCACGCATTCTAAGCAAAGCCTGGAGCCGACTGCCCTCCCTACCAGATGAAGACCATCCCTGGCTCGGGCGTGCCGCAGTCTCGGAGGTATGCCTCGTGGGTGCTGGCTCCGTCGCACCACATCGTAAGGCCGCTGAGGTCGCCGTCGCGGCCCATGTTCAGGATCCTCTGGGCCGGCATCCAGGCGGCATGGCCGTCCAGGAAGCCCAGGTTGTCGCCTCCCAGGTGGCGCGCGCTGGCGCTCTGCGCCTTAGGATCGCTCGCCCAATCGTAGTCGGCATGCAGAGCCCAGCAGTCTGGGCAGTAGGTGCCGTCAGGGCAATTCGCCGACGCTCCAAGCTCTGTGTAGGTCGGCCAAGCCCAGCTCCAGGGGATGATCCCGGCACATTGGGTGCAGCAGAGGTCCGGATAGGCCGCCAAATGGAAGGCGTTGGGCTCGTACCAGGCAACCCCCGCCTCGGCGACGATGACGAAGCTCACCGGATCATCCACCTCAACGAGCTTCAACGCGCGGTTCACTGCTCCGCCGGCGACATAGTCGGCCTCACCGTGATAGGCGTTCTGCACTCCTATGCTCATCGCAAACGCCTTATTGGCGGCAGGGCCTGAGGTGGGCGGCCATTGCGCGCCCGTTGCGGACCCGGCAAGCCTCTGCTGGAGGATGGAATCCGTGACATCGCCTCCCCAGCCCGGCGGCCAGGCAACGCTGCACCACGGGCCCGAGATGGGGGCGCCTATGCCCCAACTACCTTCGGTTGCCTGCAGGTGCCCGAGCCAGTCCTGATGGGGCAGGATGAAGCTGGCGCCGCCCTCGACCTTCGCGCTCGGGCACCGCCAGACATCGCGGTTCTTGATATACTCATCCAGAATCACGACTTCTCTGAGATAGGGGTTGGCCCACTTCGCGAACTTCGGCCATTGCTCGCAGTTGTCGGCGGGAGTCCCGCCACCGGGCCCCCCGTACATGTAGTCATACACCTCTTGCCGATGCTCGTTCGGGAACAGGGTGTCGTTGTTGTCCGCCAAGTACATCTGAATGGCCAGGGCGATGTTCTTCACATTGGACAGACACACCGCCTTACGCGCGGACTCGCGCGCCCTCGCAAAGACCGGAAAGACCATCGCTGCCAGTATGCCTATGATGGCAATGACGACCAGCAGCTCAATCAGCGTGAAGCCTCTTCGATTCCTCATGATCTGGGTTGACCTCCGGACTCTCGGATCACAGCACATGCAGCAATTCGACGGAACGACCACCACTGATCTGCCTCTATCACCTCCCTGCCCGCCACTTCGGGCCTGCGCCGGGGATTCTCAACGGCCTCCGCCGACCGCATCGCGGCGCTCATCTGCCGAGAATATGCTATCATAGGAGACACGACACAGGACCCGCGGGATTGGCGCAAGGGCACCCAGAAATATAACGTTTGTGCCAGCACTCCAAACACGGCAAGGCAATGGCTAGAAAGACGCGGTCTGGGATCCGAGGTAGAAGCGAACCCGGCGCGCCACCCCTGACGCGCTTCCAGTGGGAGCCTTTCGACCTCTCGCTCTCCGCACGGAGTCCCCTGCAGGGCAGCTTCGTTGACGGGATACGTCATGCCACCAGCCCGGGGGGCAGCGGGCCTGAATGGGACATGCACCTCAGACTCGAGATCGGTGTAGTGCTCTCGGGCCGAATGCGCCGTCTCTACTCCTCTTGGCAGACCGATCTCGCAGCGGGACAGGTCTGGTTCTGCGGCCCGTGGGAGAGACATGGATGGGAGGTACTGACGCCCAAGTGCGAGCACCTCGTTCTCACCATGCTGCCGGGGGCGCTCGCCCGAGGCCAGTTCCCCGAGGTGCCGGAGTGGGACTGGATGGCGCCCTTCGCCGTCCCTCCCCGATCTCGACCGCAAGCGCGCGGTGAGGAGCGCCTTAAGGTAGTGGCCTTGACTAGGAGGTTCCAGAGCCTACTCCGACAGGAGTCACCCGATGGGGATGCGACAGTGGGGGTCTTCTTGCTGCAGCTCATCCTCCTCTTGGCCCATCACCGGACGCTTCGGGTGAACCGGAAGCGTGACTTCCGGGCGGAAGACTTCGATCCGGTGAACCGTGCTGTCCAGCTCGCCCTCGAGAGCCGGAAGCCCGTGAGCACGCAGCAGGCGGCCCGGGCATGCGGGATGAGCTACCGCGCCTTCTCGCGAGCTTTCAGGGCCATCATGGGGATTCCGTTTGCCAGGTTCGCTCTAGGGTGCCGGCTCAGTCGGTCTGCCGCCGACCTGAGAGATACCGATGTGCCAGTGTCTGAGATCGCGCAACGGTGGGGCTTCGGGGACCCGAGCAGCTACGCTCGGCGCTTTGATCGGCACCACGGGATGACCCCGACTCGCTATCGGCTGTCGCAGGCCGCGCACCGCCGGGAGGGCCCGGTCACGTGAGACCGGGGCGCTCGCGGCGACGGTACTCCGTCGGCGAACACCCGTAGTACGGGTGAAAGAGCCGGCAGAGGTGGCTGGCGTCGGCGAATCCCCAGGCGGCTGCGACTATCCCAACCGGATCGTCTGTGCGCCGCAACTGCTGCGCCGCCTCTGCCAGTCGATGGCGGCGCGCGAACTTCGCGAACGGCATCCCGACCAAGTGCTGAAAGGCGCGTTGGAACGTCCGGCGGCTCATCCCGACCGCCCGCGCGGCCTCCTCCACGGTTACGATACCGTGGCTGCCCAGCACCAGTTCCACCGCGCTCCCTACCTGGCCGCTCTTGGCGGATCCCAGCAGGCTCTCGACACCGTCCCAATCCCTCTGCAACAGCAGTAGCAGCTCGAGGACCAGTAGCCTCAGCCACGGGCGCCGCTCCTCCGACGGCAGGCCTGTGACACGCGTCATCTCTCGCGCGATCGCCAGCACGTGCTGGCGATCCTCAGGCTGAACTCGGGGGCGATGCTTCGGTGAGGCGCGGAACGGGGCGAGCAGCTCAGACGCCGGCTCTACTGGAAGCCCGGTCGCCACGAGCACGCTAGGCAGGAGCATCACAACGAGGTGCTTGCACGGAAGTTCCACCGTCTCCCAGCCATGCGGCTCGAGCACGCCGCAGTACCACACGTCGCCCACCCCCGCCACGGTCTCCCACGATCGCCAGTGGCGCCGTACCCGACCGGCGAGCGCGATCCCGACCTCCAGGAAGTAGTGCATGTCGAAATCGGGCCCCGTGGGGATCGTGTACGTCGAGTTGCCAACAGCAATAGGCATGTCCTCCGTCAGCGCAACGGAGCCCAGGCCCCACAGAGTCGGATGCTGGGAGCTCACCGGCCTCTCATCCTCTCTCTCTCTGCCTCCGTCCAGACAGTAGGTAGTCCGAGCCGTGCCTGCTCTCTCTCAGACGCGGCGCACCTGCACACCACGCCGACCCGGCGCCAGACCGATCTACTCCTGCGCACCTGGCTTCCCTTCACCGACGGAAACACCCACCCCTGTCGGGGAACTGCTCCCTCGTAGTCTGGCTTCCGCCAGTCTCCCAAGAGATACCGGCACCTCCCTGCCTCTGCACGGTGGCCCGCCAGGGCGCTTCCGGACAATGGGCGCTGTCGACCTAGCGTCTCCTCCACTCACATGGGGATGAATGGCACAAACGTACAGTTATGGGTTCGTTCCTGACCCATCTCACACCTGACGGCGTACCGCCTTCCATTATAACCTGTTGTGGGTGAATAGACGAGGCAGGACCGAACACATCACACATCAGGAGACCGTCTGCACTCGACGGCATGGAGAGATACTATGCGAGAGAAGATCATTCTCATCGGCGCCGGCAGCGCAATGTTCACAGGAGCGCTCGTGACGGACATTGTCCGGCGCGGTTGGGAGTGCGAGCTTGGTCTCGTCGACATGGATCCAGACGCACTCGCCGTCGCGGAGGGGCTCACCAAGAAGGTCATTGCGGCCGGCAAGGCCCCAATCTCTGTCAGCGCCTCCACGGATCGCCGCGAGGTGCTTCCCGGTGCGACGGTGGTCATCACCACTATCGCGGTGGGGGGCAGGATGTCGTGATCCCGCGCAAGTACGGCATCTACCAGCCGGTCGGGGATTCCGTCATGCCCGGGGGGACCTCCCGGTGTCTCCGTGTCATTCCCCCCATGGTCGAGATAGCAGCAGACGTCATCGAACTGTCGCCACAGGCCCTCTTCTTCAACTACGCGAACCCGATGACCGCCATCTGCCGGGCGGTGCTCAAGGAGACCGGCGCGCCCATCGTCGGGCTGTGCAGCGGCGTATACTCCATCGGCCGCGATCTGGCCCGGCAACTGGAGGTCGATCCTTCTGACTTCGAGTACACGGCCGTAGGCCTGAACCACCTGACCTGGTTCACAGAGCTGCGGACGAAGGGGCAGGAC
>JALGTG010000203.1 GCA_029821495.1 Candidatus Hebobacteria bacterium | reverse complement strand
CCATATCCCTGCAGCCACCGCCCCACTAGCGCCGCCACCACCGCCACCCCGACCACCCCGCTCACCAAGGCCTGCCCGCTGGTGTTGAACCCTCCCCAGAAAATCGGCGCGTAGAACACCGCCACCAGCAGCGCGACATCATGCGCCACCGCCGCACTGACGGCCCCTCGATTCCTCGCCTGCGCCTGGCTCATCCCTCTCCCTTCGGGCTCCGCCTCAGCCACCCGCCCGCCCGCGCCCACAGCCTCTGCCCGAGCACCACCGCTGCCCTCACCCACACCCCCACCACCGGAACCCACCTCACCACCCACGGCCAGTCACGCGCATAGTGCTTCCCGTAGAACCGTGCCATGCTCCGGTGGAACTCAATCACCATCGCCACCGGTCGCTGGTCGCTGCTGGCCCCGATTCGGTGCACGATCACTGCCTCCGGCACGTAGTACACCCCCCATCCTGACGCACGCGCCCGCAGACACCAATCCACATCCTCAGCATACATGAAATAGCCTTCGTCGAACCCCCCCACCTCCTCCCACGCCTCCCGCCTGATACACATCGCCGCCCCCGAAATCCAGTCCACCTCCCGCACCGTCTCGTGCTCCCACTCTCCCATCAGATACTCTCGCGTGAAGCGATTCCCCGGCGCTATCCTTCCCAGCGGCGTGTTCCGGAACATCGCTGCCAGCGGCCGCGGAAAACGCCGACACGACAACTGCAGGCTCCCGTCCCTGTTCAGCAGTCGCGGCCCAGCCGCCCCTGCCTTCGCCTCCGAATCCAGAAACTCTACCATCCGCTTCAGCGCCCCCGGCCGCACCACCGTGTCCGGGTTCAGCATCAGCAGATGCCGCCCCCTCGCCTCCCGCGCCGCCCGGTTGTACCCGCGCGCATACCCCGTGTTCTCCTCACTCTCCACCAGCTTCACCCCCGGAAACCGCTCCCTCACCATCTCCCCGCTCCCATCCCCCGACCCGTTGTCCAGCACCACCACCTCGACCTCCACCCCGGCGTCCGAGTTCACCACCGACTCCAGGGCCCGCTCGAGATCCCGGCGCGTATTCCAGCTAACAGTGCAGATCGAAAGATCGGGAACCAACATTGAGTCACCAACTCCGCTCGTTTCAGTCCGCCCGCACCCCCCGGCAAACAGAAGCGGCCGCCGCCCCTGTACTACGGGCCCGGCCGCCGCGCCTCCTGCCGCCCCCTGCTTCCCGCCCCTCTCTACTCCGACTTAGCATCCCCCTCCGCGGAGCTTGGCTCCGCTTCATCTATCAGCATGATCGGAATCCCCTCCTCGATGCGATACCGCAGCCCGCACTTCACGCACACCAGACGATCCCCCTCCTGCTCCACCGCAGCCTTGCACTTCGGACACGCCAGTATCTTCAGCAGCTCCGCCTCCAGTGCTCCCTCCTCCACCGCTCCATCCTCCGTCCCTGCCTTCTCCGCGCCCGGCGACTCTCCGCCTTCTGCCTTCATCGCTCGCTGCCTCCTCCGCCCTGCCCCACACAACCCACTGCGCGCCAAACTCCTCACACGCGCGCTACGTGCCTCAGCCCCACTGTTGCTATCCTCCCGCACACAATGCCCGTAAGCGCCGAGCACGCATAGCCCCACACTCCGTTCATCAGACCGTACCCGATCATCAGCCCCACCAGCATCCCCACGAACGGCCCTCGCTTCAAGCGCGTCAGGAATGCCCCCAGCAGCAGACCGTTAATCAGGCCCACGATCACCCCATACATCATCAGCCCCACAATCCCTCCACCACTATCCACGCTCTTGATGAACTCATACCCCCCATACGTAACTGAGTTCGGCATGCTGTCCGGCGTCGCGATCCTCTGCACCAACGTGAGCGCCACCGTGACTGCCAGCCCCGCGACCAGCGACCGAGCCAGCCGCACGTTCTCCGATATGTCGCTTACCACTTCCTGCTTCCGCCGACCCGCCCTCCTCGCAAGCGGATCAGCCCCAGTCGCTGTCGACGTCCTGTCCGGCTGCTCCATCGGCTGGAAGATCGAGTCATCCCCGCCTGTGTACTGCGACACATCCACCGATGTCCGCGTCGCCTCATCGCTCAGCCCGTGGCTCGGCATTCCCGCTGGCGGCTCACCTCCAGCACGCGCCGCCGACCCATCCCCCAGCGGCCGCAGCAAATGCTGCTCCGTCCCCTCCTCGCCCTCAGGCTCCTCGCTCCGCTCCTCCGGTTTCGGTGCAAGCGGCGCCGATTGCTCCTCCGGCTTGCCCGCTTCTACCTCCGTTCCCTCTCCAGCCGGCAGCATCGGCTGCTTGCACCACTCACACACATCCGTTGTGCTGCTCTCCATGCCACATCGACGGCACAGCATCGGCGATGTCACTCCTTTCGGGCGCCGCCTCCCCGCCTCCCACCCATCGGCGGTACGCCGCCTCCACCCATCGGCGGTACGCCGCCTCCACCCATCGGCGGTACGCCGCCTCCACCCATCGGCGGTACGCCGCCTCCACCCATCGGCGGTACGCGGCCGGCAGCTCCCCCTCCCACTCCTTCTTCGATTACCATTATGCTACTCCGCCCCAGCCTTGTCCAGGCCCACGCCCGCGCCCCCTGTTCCCCGCGGCCTTTACTCGGCCCCGCCCAACACCTCCTCCAGCGCCCCGGCGAACCTCTCGTTCTGCTCCTTCGTCCCCGTCGTGACTCGAATGTGTGTCGGCGCGCCGAAGATGTCACCCGTCCGCACGATCACCCCCCGCCGCAGCAGTGCCTCGAACACCTCCCGGCAGTCCCTCCCCACATCCACCCACACGAAATTCGCCTCGCTCCGCGTGTACCTCAGCCCCAGTCGCGCGAACTCCCCGTACAGATACTCCTTCGACTCCGCGTTCAGCGCGCGCGTCCGCGCTATCTGCTCCCCATCATCCAGACTCGCCAGCGCTGCCGCCTGCGCCACACCGCTCACGTTGAACGGCTCTCGCACTCGCTCCAGCGCCGCCGTCAGCTCCGGCGTCGTCATCCCGTACCCTATCCGCAGCCCCGCCAGCGCATAGATCTTCGAGAAAGTACGCAGCACGATCACCGTCCGCCCCTCCCGCACCAGCGCCAGACTGTCCGGATACTCCGCGTCCGCCACGTACTCATAGTACGCCTCATCCATCACCAGGATCGTGTCCTCCGGCAGCGCGCTCATCAGCGCCGCCAGCTCCCCCTTCGTCACAATCGTCCCCGTCGGATTGTTCGGGTTCCCCACGAACACCAGCTTCGTCCGCTCCGATAGCGCCGCCGCCATCGCCTCCACGTCGTACCGATAATCATCCATCGGCACATACACCGGCTTCCCCTCCATCAGCTTCGCCGCAAACTCCCACTGGCTGAACGGCCCCGAGCACATCATCACCTCGTCCCCCGGCGACACGAAGGCCAGCCCTATGTTGTGAATCAGCTCATCGCTCCCATGACCCACCAGAATCTGCTCCGGCGCAAACTCCAGCATCTTCCCCAACGCCCGCCTCAGATGATAGCAGTCGTTGTCCGGGTACTGCCTGACCTCCTCCGCCTCCCGCCGAATCGCCTCCACCGCTTTCCGCGACGGACCCTCTGGATTCTCGTTCGAGGCCAGCTTCACGATGTCCGTCAGCCCATACTCGCGTCGCACCTCCTCGATCGGCTTCCCCGGTTGGTAAGGCCGCAGCTCATCCAGCACCCGCCGCGTCAACTTCCGCTTCCTCATTCCTGTCTCTCCTCGGTATCATCCCACCCCTCCACCGCGTTCACCCGCAGCGTCGTCGCCTCCCGATACTCCGCCGCCGTCTCGATCTCTCGCTTCTGCTCCCGAGACAGCCCCTCCGAATTCAGCAGCCGTTTCATCGCCGCACTGTTCACCTGCGTCACACCATCCCAAAGCCCCAGCGGCCCCAACGCCTCTCGCACCCTCTCCGCATCCCAGCCGGCTATCCGCTTCTGCGCCCGCCGCTCCGCAACATACCCCCCGCCCTCCACCGTCTCCGTCTGACACTGGTCCAGATACTCCATCACAGCCTGCCGCAGCTCTCCCCGCCTCTCCTTCGCCTTCTTCTCCTCCTCCTCCGCCTCCGCATACTCCCTCAGCAGCGCCCCCACATCCACCTCCAGATCATCCGGTGCCACCGGCTTCCGAAACAGCGGACAATGCTCCCGATACGCGCACCAATCGCAGTGCCTCCCCGGCGTCTCTTCGAACTCCTCCCCCTCGATCCGCACGATCGCATCCCTCAGCCCCTCCCTCGTCTCCTCCAGAAACTCCTCCGTCTGCACCAGCTCCATCTCATAATCGTGCAGCAGATAGTGCAGCTTCGTCGTTACCTCCCGGCCCGGATACAGATGGCTCGCCGCCATCCGGTAGATCGCAAGCTGCGCGTTCTTCTCCATATCCTTAGGTGCAGGCATACGCTTGCTCGACTTGTAATCCACAATCTCCAGCCGGTTCCCTGGCAGCACATCCACTCTGTCAATGAACCCCGTCAGCGTATGCCCCTCCTCGAACGGCACATTGAACGGCTTCTCCACGTCCGCCGTCTGCCGCCCCTCCTCCGGCTCCCCGTGCCTCTCGTGATGTCGCCTCAGCAGATCCACCCCCCGTTCGAAGTAGCTCTGCCGCTCCTCCGCTGCCACCAGCTCGCCTCTCCGCTTCCACCCCCGCCCGAACGCCTCCACCACCTCCTCCACCGTCGGCCGCACCAGATGCCGC
>JALGTG010000202.1 GCA_029821495.1 Candidatus Hebobacteria bacterium | reverse complement strand
CAACGGGAGGCCGCCCCGATGGGGTCGCGACAGGGCGACCGGTCGCAGGAATGTCGCTCCTACCGCCATCGGCAGCAACGGGAGGCGGCTCCGATGGGGTTGCGACAGGGCGACCGGTCGCAGGGCCGCCGGCGGCAGGAATGTCGGTCCTAGCGCCATCGGCAGCAACGGGAGGCCGCCCCGATGGGGTTGCGACAGGGCGACCGGTCGCAGGGCCGCCGGCGGCAGGAATGTCGCTCCTACCGGCATGGGCGGGAACGGGCGGCAGCGGTGCGGACCCGGCCGTTCTGTAGGGCGCGGTCTGCCGACCGCGCTCGGCGGGATGGGGAGATGCCGGGCTGGAGTAGGGTTCGGGGGCCGGCAGGGGGTGGGCCCGAGCCGAGGGCATGGGGATGGCAGGGCGAGCGGATGGGTCAGAGATGGAGCCCTCGGCCCGGGCTGGCGGAGGCAAAGGAGGCTCGAACTCGGCCGATAGGGGCGGGCGCCCCGGGGCCGGGTCCGAGCGCTCTAGCGGAGGCGATGTCACGGGGCCGGCGTGCTGCTCCGGCGCCGGACGAGCGATGGTCGGCAGCGCCGGCGCGTTCGCAGAGAATGGAGGATCGGGACGATGAACCTCTGGCGCAGGCGGGCGAGCCGGCGGCGGCTGCTGACTGGACGTGGTCTCGTTCGCCGGCCGATCGGCGGTGGATGGCGCCTCGGCCGCAGCAGACATGAGCAGGGCCGACGATACGAGCGGCTCTGCGCCGCTCGCGGCCTGAGGGACCGAGACGGCCGGCTGGATGGGACGCGGCTGAGCTATATGTGTCCGCCCGGGCGGGCGCCCTGGGGCGCTGCGGTGAGAGGCGCCCGACCCGGGACGGACACTCAGATCCGGCGAGGCCTGCTGCGAGGGGCCCTGGGCGGGAGCAGCTTGTGTGCCGCTCACGTCGGCCGGAGGGAACTCGGGCATGAGGGAATGCTGTAGGGCTTGGATGAAGGCGATGGGCGGGACTTGGGACGGTGTCGCGCCATCGGCGAGGGCGCGCCGAGCCAGGGGACGGCCTGGGGCAGGTCGGCCTGAGTCGCCGGCGGATTCCGTGCCCGCGCCGGGGCGCGGCGCGGCACCGGAGCTGCCGCCGAGCATGTTAGGGAGCATCGCCGCGGGGTTCTGGATCATTGCGCGAAGGTCCACCCCCGGGCCGTGCGTCGGCCCGCACCATTAGATATCGTAAGGGGGGAGCCGCGACTTTAGCGGTCGGAGGTGCTGGTGCGCTGCTTGGCGAGGGCAGCCTGTCGCAGGGCCGCCCTTCTGTCGAGCACGCGGGTGATGAAGGCGCGGGTCTCGGCATAGGGAGGGACGCCGCCGTATTTCTGCACTGCCCCCGGCCCGGCGTTGTAGGCCGCCAGGGCGAGGAGGGTGTCGCCGCCGAAGCGGTCGAGGTTCTCCTTAAGGAAGCGCGCTCCGGCATCGACGTTCCCCTCGATGTTGAAGGGATCCGCAAGGCCGAGGCGCGAGGCCGTGGCCGGCATGAGCTGGGTGATGCCCAGCGCGCCGCGCGGCGACACTGCATCAGGGCGCAGACCCGACTCAACTTCGGCCAGGGCGAGGAGCAGGTCGGGGTCGAGACCGTGCCGACCGGCGGCCGTTTCGATAGCGGCCGGCACGGCGGCGCGGCGGGAAGGCTGCACCCCGGCAAGGGCACGGGAGAACGCTGCGCTGGCGGATGGCTGCGTCTCCGGTCGCCGGAAGGCGGCCTTGATCTCAGCAATGCGGGAGAGGATGCGGGAGAGGCCGTCGGGCTCGGGGATGGGTGGGCGAGGGAGCGTGGGGAGTCTCACAGGCCGCCTCCGGCGGGACCGCCGGCGGTGGGACCGGGGGAGCGACCCCTAGAGGCGAAGCGGGCGCCGGTGAGATCGTCGAGGCGCTTTGTCTCGGCGGCGCGCTCGGCGTGGACGTGGGTGCGAGCTGCGGCGTCGCGGTGGTTCTCGAAGACCTGACGCGAGCGGGCGGCGTCGAGAAGGCGTTCGCGGGCGGCGGCGATGTGCTGCTCGATGGCGCGGCGGAGGGCGGCTGCGCGGGCGAGGGCCTCGTCTATCCGGTCTAGGTCGCGGCGAAGCGCGAGCACGCGGCCGATGTCGAGGGGGGAGGCTGAAGCCTGCGGTACGCGCACCGGGGAGGAGGAGCGTGCGTGGAGCGAACGGAGGCGTGCGCGGAGACGGTCGCGGCTGGCCCGCAGGGCCTGGGCGCGTCGAGCGGCATCCTCGAGCTGGTTCTCGAGACGGGCGACCTCGATCTGGAGGGCTTGCTCGCGGTGGCGGGCCCGCCTGAGGATGACGGAGAGGCGGTAGTGGAAGGCTCTCATGGCGCGCCCCGGCGGCCATCGTGCGACCGGTCGCCCTGTTCGAGTGCGGTCGGAGGAGAGTGGGGCGGGTCGAAGCCTGCGGTACCCGTGCGGGCGAGGGCCTGGAGGTGGGCGATGGTGTGATCCCAGTCGGAGTGGTCGTCTGCGCGCTGGACGAGGAAGCCGCGGATGCTGTCTATCATGGATTTGGCGCGATCGATGTCGGGATTGGTGCCATCGGTATAGGCGCCGATGTTGATGAGGTCTTCGGCGGAGCGATAGGTGGCGAGGAGGTGTCGGAGGGAATCAGCCGCCGAGCGGTGCTGGTCGGTGGTGATGTTGGGCATGAGGCGGGAGATGGAGGCAAGGACATCTACCGCGGGGTAGTGGGACTGCTCTGCGAGGCGGCGGGAGAGGACTATGTGGCCGTCGAGAATGCTGCGGGCGGTGTCGGCGACGGGCTCGTTGAGGTCGTCGCCCTCTACGAGGACGGTGTAGAGAGCGGTGATGGAGCCGGACTCGCCGGCGCCGGCGCGCTCGAGGAGGCGGGGGAGAAGGGCGAAGACGGAGGGAGTATAGCCGCGAGTGGTGGGGGGTTCGCCGATGGCGAGGCCGATTTCGCGCTGGGCCCAGGCGATTCTGGTGAGGGAATCTATGGTGAGGAGGACGTGGAGGCCCTGGTCGCGGAAGTGCTCGGCGATGGCGGTGGCGACGAAGGCGGCCTTGACGCGCTGGATGGCGGGGCGGTCGGAGGTGGCAACGACGAGGACGGAGCGAGGGAGGGCGCCCGGCGACCGGTCGCCCCGGGTGTCGGGACCGCTAGCGCCGAGGCAGTCCTCGATGAACTCGCGGACTTCGCGGCCGCGCTCGCCGATGAGGCCGATGACGTTGACGTCCACGGAAGGCCTACCGCCAACGGTGCTACCGCCAGCGGTGCTACCGCCAGCGGTGCTACCGCCAGCGGTGGAGTTGCGGGCGATCATGCCGAGGAGGGTGGACTTGCCGACGCCGGAGCCGGAGAAGATGCCGAGGCGCTGGCCTTTGCCGCAGGTGAGGAAGGCGTCGAGGGAGCGGACGCCGAGGGCGAGGGGCTGGCGAATGCGCTGCCGGCGCAGGGGATGTGGCGGGGGACCGCCAGCGGTGGGATCGCCCCCGGCCGCGCCATAGATGGGAACATCCGCGCCTGCGACGAGAATGCCTTTGTCGTCGAGGGGCTCGCCGAGGGGGTCGAGCACGCGCCCGAGAAGCTGGGGGCCGGATTGGATCGTGAGGGGCCGGCCGGTGGCGACGACTTCGCTGCCGTGGGCGATCTGGCCGACTCCGGCGAGGGGCATGAGGAGGACGCGGTTGTCGCGGAAGGCGACGACCTCGGCGGGGATGGGGGGGGTGTTGCGGGATGTATGGATGAGACAGATCTCGCCGATGGCGGCGGCGGGGCCTATTGACTCGACGATGACGCCGACGACCTGGGAAACGCGGCCGTTGAGGCGGACAGGGTCGGTGCGGTCAATCGCTCGTCGGTAGCGTGTCAGGTCCATCGTGGGCCTCGCCGCCGGCGGCCTCGTCGCCGGCGACCTCGGGCGGTGGATCCGGCATGACATCGGTGAGGGCGGATGTGATCTGGGCCATCTGTGTGGTGATGCGGGCGTCGAGGGTGCCGTCGGGCGATTCGATGAGACAGCCGCCCGGATCGACACGGCGGTCCTCGACGATGTCGAGCTTGCGTATGCCGTCCATGGCGCTGATGAGGTCGTCGCGCGCCTGTTTGATCTGGTCGAAGTCGCGAGGATTGACGGAGAGGCGGAGGGTCTCCCGGTCGCGGATCCGCTTCATTGCGCCGGCGACGAGCTGCACGACGGTGTCGGGGCAGGCCTCGAGCTCGCGCTGGATGATCTTCTCGGCGATGGAGGCGGAGAGGCTGACGAGCTCCGGCTCGATGCGGGCGAAGAAGCTGTCGCGTTCGTGCTGGAGGGCGGCGGTGAGGGAGTCGAGCCTGGCGAGCTTCGCGCGGTAGGCTTCTTCGGCTGCGCGGATGCCTTGGTCGAGGCCCCGGCGGCGGGCCTCCTCTTCCGCGGCCCCGAGGTCTTCGGGGGCGGCCGCAGCAATCGGGTGCGACGTCTCCGTAGGGATGTCCCCCGACCCCTGAGCAATCCCGTCGGACTCAGGCGCCGGCTCGTCAGGCTGCCAGGGGAGGGGCGGCTCGGTCAGCTCGTGTGCTTTGATGATATGGGCCATGGCTTGCAGGGCTAGCGGTCAGTGCCGGTGTGGCCGTCGCCGCCAGGCGAGGCTTGACCGCCGGGAGCGGTGTCTTCTGACAACCATGTCTTGAGCACGGCGGCAGCGCGGTCGGGGTCGACGGATAGTTGAGATGGCGCGCCGGCGGCAGGTGCGGGAGCGGCCGCGCCGCTGGCGGCCGCGCCAACGGCAGGAGCGTTCGGACCCGCTGCGGT
>JALGTG010000201.1 GCA_029821495.1 Candidatus Hebobacteria bacterium | reverse complement strand
GTGTGGTTTGATGTCGGCTTCTTAGCGGACGGGTGGTGCTACCGCGACGCGGCCGCGCGCGGGACCGGAGGGCTGCTGTGGGGGACGTTCGTGCTGTTGCTGGGGCCGTTCGGTCTGGCCATCTATCTGCTTGCGAGGTACTGAGAAGAGAGTGCCAATGAAGACAATCGGTGTGTTCACTAGCGGCGGCGATGCCCCGGGGATGAATGCGTGTCTGCGCGCGGTGGTGAGGACCGCTCTCTACGAGGAGCTGCGGGTGGTGGGGGTGCGCCGTGGGTATGCGGGGATGCTGGAGGGGGAATTCCAGAAGATGGACCACACGTCCGTCTCGAACATTATCCAGTTCGGGGGAACCGTACTGAAGACGGGGCGGAGCGAGGAATTCCTCCGGCCGGAAGCGCGTGCAAAGGTGGCGGGCCTACTCAGGGATGAAGGCATTGAGGGCCTGGTGGCGATTGGCGGCGACGGCACTTTCCGAGGGGCTCACGATCTGTGGGCAGAGCACAAGATGCCGATAATCGGAGTCCCGGCCACGATAGACAACGATGTCTACGGGACAGACGCGACCATTGGCTACGACAGCGCGGTTAACACTGCGGTGCAGGCGATCGACAGGATCCGCGACACTGCAATCAGCCACGAGCGGCTATTCTTCGTGGAGGTGATGGGGAGGCAGGCGGGCTTCATCGCGCTCGAAGTCGGGGCGGCCGGCGGGGCGGAGATGATCCTCCTGCCCGAGTACGACACCTCGGTGGAGGAGGTGTGCGAAACGATCAAGGCAGGTATCGCGCAGGGCAAGACGAGCAGCATTGTCGTGGTGGCAGAGGGGGACGAAGAGGGGGGAGCATTGGAGATAGCGCGAAAGGTGCATCGGCTGACCGGAATCGAATGCCGCGCCACCATCTTGGGACACACCCAACGCGGGGGGAACCCGACGGCCCGGGATCGGGTGCTCGCGAGCAAGCTGGGCGCGGCGGCGGTGAGAGCGCTGATGGCAGGCGAGGCCGATAAGATGGTGGGGATGGCGGCCGGAGAGCTGTCACTGACACCCCTGGCGGACACGTGGGGCAAGAAGAAGCCGCTGGATGAGCGACTGTACGAGCTTGCGAGCATACTGGCAGCGTAGGACGACGCGCCGCGGGAATGGAGCAGGCCGATCCTAGTGCATTGCATGGAGTTGGCGACGGCGGGCCGGATGGCGGTGTTCAGCTCTGCGGGACAGGCGTGATAGGGAGAGGAGTCCGGCGCGGGATGAGGGGAGAGTGTCCCAACATTCTCCGATCAGGAAACACAGCGGCAGCATTGGCCGGGTACGATATCGGCAAGAACTGTTGGGAGAAGGAGGATGACAGTGGCTAATAGTCCAGAGCAAGTAGCGTACGTGCTGAAGCAGGCCAAGGAGAGCAACGTCAAGTTCATCCGGCTCTGGTTCACAGATATCCTGGGGTTTCTGAAGAGCTTCGCGGTTACAGTGGAGGAACTGGAACTCTCCCTGGTGGACGGTCAGGGATTCGATGGGTCGTCCATTCAGGGATTCGCTCGGATTGATGAGAGCGATATGGTGGCGATGCCCGACCCCAGCACTTTCGCTGTTCTGCCGTGGCGACCGACGGAGGGCGGGGCTGTCGCCCGCATGTTCTGCGACGTCTTGCAGCCGGACGGCGCGCCGTATACCGGGGATCCGAGGTACGTTCTCAAGCGGGCGGTCCAGCGCGCGTCCGATATGGGCTACACGTACTACGTTGGCCCGGAGCTGGAGTACTTCTACTTCAAGGATGCTGAAGGGCCACCCCAAGTGCTGGACCACGGGGGCTATTTCGACCTGACCCCGCTGGATGTTGCGAGCGACCTGAGAAGAGAAACGGTCCTGGCGCTCCAAGACATGGGCATAGGCGTCGAGTACAGCCACCACGAAGTGGCCCCGAGCCAGCATGAGATCGACCTCCGGTATACCGATGCTCTTACGATGGCGGACAATGCCATGACGTACCGGCTGGTGGTCAAGGAGATTGCCCTGAAGCACGGCAGCCATGCCACGTTCATGCCCAAGCCCCTGTCCGGCGAGAATGGCAGCGGCATGCACACACACCAGTCTCTGTTCAGGGGGGATGAGAACGCCTTCTTCGACGCAAACAGCCCGGACCATCTGTCGGACCTGGCAAGAGCCTTCGTCGCCGGGCTGCTGCGACATGCACGAGAGATAACGGCGGTGACGAATCAGTGGGTCAATAGCTACAAGCGCTTGGTACCAGGTTACGAGGCGCCAATCTACGTGTCGTGGGCGCAGCGCAACCGTTCCGACTTGATCCGGGTGCCGACATACAAGCCGGGGAAGGAGAAGGCGACTCGACTCGAGTACCGAGCGCCGGACCCTGCATGCAACCCCTATCTGGCGTTCGCCGTGATGCTGGCCGCCGGCTTGGACGGTATCGAGAAAGGCTATGAGTGTCCGCCGCCAGTGGAACAGAACGTATACGAGATGGCGACCGAGCAGCGAGAAGAGGCGGGGATAGAGCAGCTCCCGGGGGATTTGCTGGAGGCGATCGAGGTGGCGGAGCAGAGCGAGTTGCTTCAACGCGCGCTGGGCACTCACGTCTTCGAGAAGTTCATCGAGAATAAGAAGATCGAATGGCAGCGGTACCGGGCCCAGGTGACGGAGTACGAGCTGGAGCAGTACCTGCCCGTTCTCTGAAGGCAGGCAGCGCCGCGGGACGCGAGCCGGGATGATGGATCGGACGGAGGGGCGACACAATGGCCGTTGATCTGAGCATAGATGCCGGGGCGGTGGCCGAGGAACTGAGGCAGTTCATCAGCCGCCGGGTGAAGCGCGCGGGTGCCCAGGGCGTCGTGCTGGGGCTTTCGGGAGGGCTCGACTCCTCGACGGCCGCCTTCTTGGCGGTCGAGGCGCTGGGTCGAGAGCGTGTGTGGCCTTTCCTCCTCCCCTACCGGACCAGCAGCGCGCCAACCATCGAGGATGCTGAACTGATGGCGAAGGAACTCGCCCTGGATGCTCAAGTGATTGACGTTACGCGGCAGATCGACGCCTACTTCGAGACCATAGGAGAGCGAACGCCTCTTCGAGTCGGCAACAAGGTCGCGCGCGAGCGGATGAGCATCCTTTACGACCATGCCAAGGCGAAGGGAGGTGTCGTCCTCGGCTCCGGCAACCGCACCGAACGGCTGCTCGGGTACACGACGCTGTGGGGTGACATGGCGTGTGACCTGGCGCCGCTCGGCGGGCTATTCAAGACGCAGGCGCGTGCGCTCGCGCGCGCCATCGGCGTTCCGGACAGGATCGTCAGGAAGACGCCAACTGCGGACCTGTGGCCGGGACAGACCGATGAAGGGGAGCTCGGCATCAGCTATGAGACGGCGGACGCGGTGCTCCACCTGCTGGTGGACCGGCATCTTGGGGAGCGCCAGATTGTGGCCCTGGGCTACCACCAGAGCGATGTCGCACGGGTCCGCCGATTGCTGCGTTCGAGCGCTCACAAGCGGCGGCTTCCCCCTGCCCCACCGAGGCCGAAGGGACCGGCCTAGGCGTCGTGCCGGGGACTGCTCTCCCGGAGGAAAGCCTCCACCGCCGCGGCGGTCGGCATCGACGGTTGGGCTCCTAGCTTGAGGCAGGCCAGGGCGCCTGCGGCGTTTGCGCGGCGCATGGCGTCGGGCATGGGCATTCCTTCCGCCAGGCTGACGGCCAGACACCCCGTGAAGGCATCGCCAGCGGCCGTGGTGTCCACGGGCTGCACGGCGAAGGCGGGAGCATGGTGTTCGCCGTGTTCGCCGAGCCAGTAGGATCCCTGCTCGCCGAGTTTGATTACGACGTCCCGCGCTCCCATCTCCACTAGTCGGCGTGCCGCCGCGCGGGCACTGTCAAGATCGTGCACGGGCAGGCCAGTGAGGTCTTCGGCCTCGGTCTGGTTGGGCGAGATGATGTCGACCAGAGCCGGCAGGCCGGCGGCGGCGGCCTCCGGGCTGACTGGGGCGGCATCGAGCACGGACCGCACGCCGCAGGCACGGGCGGCGGCCGCCACGGCCTTGACGACCGGTAGTGGCACCTCCAGCGGCATCAGCACCACGTCCGCGTTGGGCAGGAGCGCGGTGGCAGCAGAGCTGTCGTCGTCTCCCATGCGTGCGTTGGCGCCGGGAAGCACGATAATCCGGTTGCGGCCATCCTCCTCGAGGAGGATGAGCGCGACCCCGCTGGCGATGTTGGGATCGACCCGCATTGACTCAACGTTGATGCCCTCGGAACTCAGGCCGGCGCGCAACCTCGGCCCGAAGTGATCATCGCCCACCCGGCCCACCACCGTCGTGCTGGCGCCGAGGCGGCTGCAAGAGACGGCCTGGTTTGCGCCCTTGCCTCCCGGCGCGGTGTGAAGGGCATCCCCGTGGATGGTCTCGCCTTGGTCGGGCAGCCGCCCGCACTGCACAATCAGGTCCATGTTGATGCTGCCGACCACTAGCACGCGGGGTCCCATTGGCGGTCCTCCCATCCGCTGGATGCGGCGCTTACCGTAGGCGAGCGCGGCCCGGTCCCAGGGCCGCGGGCACGGTGGAAGGGTCTTCTGCGTTGGGTCAGAGCGACCTGCTGGCCGGCAGCACGACGCCGGCCGCCGGCGCGGACGGTCCGCCGCGGGACATTACTGGGGGGCGAACTCGGGGACGCCTGCCAAGGCGGGATCGATCTCCCCGGATTCAGTCAGGACAGCGGCCACCAACTCAACTAGATTGGGGTCGAAGCGAGAGCCGGCGGCTTGGCGGAGGCGGGAGAGGGCTTG
>JALGTG010000200.1 GCA_029821495.1 Candidatus Hebobacteria bacterium | reverse complement strand
GAGCTCTGCGGTGCCGACGAGTGCTTCCTCACCAGCTCCCTCGCCGAGATCCTCCCCGTCGCTTCGGTGGACGGGGCCGACATGCAGAAGACAGTGCCCGGCGCTCTCACGACAACCATCGCTGAGCGCTACAAGGCGCTCGCTACAGCGCCGTAGGCGATGTGGAGCGGGCCGTGCCAGAGCAACTCATCCGCATCCTCTGCCTTGAGCTGCTTACTCTCTTCGGTGCCCTGCCTGCGCCTGCCCCACTCGCACATGATGTGCCCGAGCGTCAGCTCACCCGAAAGGCTATGTGCATGACGGACCTCGATGCCGCACCGCGAGGATTCACCATCCCACTCATAGACCTGGACGGCCAGAAGCATCGGCAGATCATCGTCGATCGCGAGCCCGGCCAGTACCTGGGCCATCCCACCACCGTCCTCCTCGAAGACGGCAAGACGGTCATCGTCGTCTACCCGAAGGGCCACGGCCGCGGCGGAATCGTGATGAAGCGGAGTCCCGACGCCGGCCTCACATGGGGCAAGCGGCTACCGGTCCCCGGCAACTGGGCAACTTCCCAGGAAGTCCCCACCATTCACCGCGTCATCGACCCGCGAACAGGCAACCGGCGGCTGATCCTCTTCTCCGGGCTGTATCCGATCCGCATGTCGCTCTCGGAAGACGATGGCGCCGGTTGGACGCTCCTCGCGCCCATCGGCGACTTCGGCGGCATCGTCGCGATGGCATCCGTCGAACGCCTCGAAGACGGCAGCTACATGGCGCTGTTCCATGACGACGGCCGCTTCCCCCGCAAGGACGGCCGGCAAGCAGAGGGGATGTGGGTATGCAAGACCATCTCGACCGACGGCGGCCTCACTTGGTCAGAGCCTGGGATGATCACTACCCATCCCGCTGCCCATCTCTGCGAGCCCGGTCTAGTTCGCTCTCCTGACGGTGGCCAAATCTGCCTGCTGCTGCGTGAGAACACTCGGAAGTTCAACTCCTTTGTGATCTTTTCGGATGACGAAGGCGAGACATGGACCGAGCCGCGCGAGCTCCCCGGCGCGCTCACCGGCGATCGACACACGGCGAAGTATGCGCCCGATGGCCGCCTCTTCATCTCCTTCCGCGACATGGCGGCTGACAGCCCCACGAAGGGCGATTGGGTGGGATGGGTCGGCACCTACGACGACATCGTCAACGGCCGCGAGGGGCAGTACCGCGTGCGGCTGATGGACAACAAACATGAGTGGGACTGCGCCTACCCGGGAGTCGAGGTGTTGGCGGACGGCACGTTCGTCGCGACGACCTACGGCCACTGGGTCGTAGGCGAGCAGCCCTTCATCGTCAGCGTGCGGTTCAAGCTCGACGAGATCGACGACGTGGCGGCCGGACAGCAGGACTCAGCACCCCCAGGCGACACGTCAGCGCGGGGTGCTCCAGACTGACCTCCAACGCCAATGGTCAGTCACGGCCGGTCTCCTCCTCCGCGGCGAACCGCTCCGGATAGAAAGCCCTCGCCATAACCTCCACTGCCTCCACTATCCTCGGCCCCGGCCGCATGATCGGATCGGCATCCAGCAGCACGACCCTGGTCCCGCGGACGGCCGATAGCCGCCGCAGGGCCGGATCGGCCAGCACCTCCCGCTTCATTCGCTCCGGATCCCCTTCCATCGTCGAAAGCAGGAGGAAATCCGGATCCGCCGCGAGCAGCGACTCGGTGCTGAACGGCGCGAATCCCTTCTTCTCCATCGCCAGGTTCCGCGCGCCGGCCGCGCGAATCGCGTCATCCTGAAAAGTCTCCCGCCCCGCCGTCCACAGAGGACTCACCTGCAGCACGATGAATGCAGTCGGTCGCTCGTCCAGCGGCGCCTCTCCGACCCGCGCCGTGATCGCCGACAGCCGACCGCGCATCTGCGCGATCAGCTCCTCGCCCGCCTTCGGTTCCCCAACGATGACAGCGATCTGCCGTATCGCCTCGAAGATGTCATCCATCGTCTTGGGGTCAACTGTGAAGACAGGGCACCCTGACTTGCGCATCGCTTCCAGAAAGTCCAAGGGGTTGCCCCGTGAACCGATCACAAGGTCGGGCTGCGCCGCTAGCGTCTTCTCGGCGCTCGGCATCCAGTATCCCCCGATCCGCGGCAGCCCCGCCACCTCCGGCGGATAGTTGCACTGATCCGTCGCCGCAGCTACGCGGTCCCCGGCCCCCAGCGCGAACAGCACCTCTGTCACCGTCGGCGCTGACGACACGATCCGCTCCGGCCGCGCATCTACCCTTACCTCCACGCCCTGCGCGTCCCTCAATACTGCCGGAAGGCCGCTCGGACGCCGTTCCTCCGGGCCGGCGGAGACTGTGGGCCTCCCGCAGCCGTAGATGGACAGCATCGCCGCCAGCAGCGCAATGGCTGGCAGCAGATGGCCCCTATGCAATGGGCCCAACACCATGCCCAGCTCGGCCCGCGCCAGTCTATCGGCGGTCATACAGCGAGTTATCCTCGCCCAAGAATCCAAGGCGGCTCTCCCAGTAGTCCTCGTCCGTATGCGCAGTGACGTCCGGCCCATACGGGCACCACCCGCTGGAGTGGCTGTACACCATCGGCATCGCCCGCGCGTGGCCATCACAGAACGCCACGTTCGCCAGACCGGTGTGCCGGAAGTGTGTCGATGGGTTTGTCGGCGACTGCCACACCTCGTAGTAGGGGGCCTCGCAGAACGAGTACTCGAAGAGCCGGCCCTCGCAGTCCAGGAACGCCGTGTCCGTCAACATCACCGTCCCCGTCGGATCGTTGATCTGGGACTCCCTCGCCGGATTGCACATCGCCGGCCACGCAGTCGGCGATCCCCCGACGTACTGCGCGTTGTAGCCATACCCGCCAGTCCCTTCTTCGAATCCCTCGGTCTCAGCCGCCGCTGAGAAGCTCGGGCATACCTTCAAGTGCTCATGTCCGTAGTATCCCCACAGAGGCCCCGTCGTCGGGTCGAATGGCTCGTCCGCGCTCAACCTCCGCCCGTGCCACCGCATCAGGTTGTCGGGGCTCTGCGCCGGCACAAAGCTCCCACCATTGTCCTGCATGTACATCAACATCGCCATCGCCATCTGCTTGAGATTCGACAGGCAAACCGACTGACGGGCCTTCTCCCTCGCCTTGGCGAACACCGGGAAGACCATCGCCGTCAGAATCCCAATGATCGCGATTACCACCAGTAGCTCTATCAGTGTGAAGCCACGCGCGCGTCCCATCGCCGCCTCCCTGGTAGCCTCTGGCTACCTAGTGATCCTCTCGCGCGAAGGGAGAACGGCCCCGGGACAAACGAAAGCCCTGACCGCCGAGAAGGTGGCCAGAGCCTGCGATCGCCATATGCGCCCTGCACCGCGCCCCTTCCCGCGAAGTGGCTGACAGCATCAACGGGCAGATCGGTCTCCTGGCTTCCGCATCGTCCTACTTCCCGCGCCTTCCCATCCTGGCTCCCGCCCGGACAGTGGCATGTGCGGGGTTCGTCCGCGGTTACAGTTGCGGGGCAGCCCCGGACTCTCACCGGATTCCCAACAGCGTCTCCGCCCACCGCGTCTTATTCGGTTGTCACCGACCCGGCCTTCCCCGGCCGAGCCGCGTGGATGATAGCAGCGCCGGCGCGCCTTGTCAATCGCCCCCGCTCTGGGACTCGCTTCTCACGATTGATATACTAGCGACCGTCAGATTGCGATCCTGCGGTGGGTCGTACGCATCGTTCACGAACGCCACCCCCAGTGTGTGGACGCCCTCCGCCACCTCCACTGTGACGCCGTACTCCCGCCATCCCCCTGTGGTCAGCTCCACAAGGCCGGCCGCGGCGCCGTCAATTCGCACCTCGATCTGGGGATAGACTTCGTCCAGGGGCGTGCCGCGAGCGCGCAGCCTGATCGTGTACTCCCCCGTGGCCGCGAACTCAACCTCCGTCTCCAGCACGCCGCTCGCCCACAGCGCCACCGTGTCGCCCGCCTCCGCCCAACCTGCGCAGTCCTTCACCGCCATCTCACGGGCTCGGATGAGTGTGCCCGTCGTGGGGCGGAACTCACATCCTAGGTTCGTCAACAGCGTTCCGAGATACCGCGCCGCCTCATCAGCGCTGTCTCCAGCCTCGTCCCACCGCACCTGATCTACCACCCAGAGCCCTCGCCCGCGGTCTATCGAGGCCAGCACGCCGGGATAGGTGTGGAAGCGAAGAGCGGTCGGGACGAGTTCAACGGGAGTCCAGCCAATCCAGTCCAGCCACAAGTTGCGGTCCTCCGGCGGCGCGTAGTAGTCGTTGTCGAACGATACGCCGAGCGTGTGCTCCCCAGCGGGCAGCGGAGCCAGCACCGTCAACGTCTCCCAGTTCTCCGACGACACAGATGCTGAACCAACCGGGGCCCCATCGACTCGCACGACTATGCGCGGGTACACCCCCGCCGCTGCGGTTCCCCTCGCCCGCACGGAAACCAGGTAGTATCCGCCTCGCGCCACCGACGCCACAGTCCTAAGCTCGCCGTTGGCGAACAGCGCAACGCACAGTTCCTCTTCATCCCCCACCACAGACACGCGGTCATCGGGGAGCTTCATCTCCTCCGCCTGCAACTTCGCGGTCACTCCCGCTCTTCGATGCGGTCGCGTCACGATGCAGTCGGCGATATTGCCCGAGAGGGACGCACCAACGTTGACGTTCGGCGGCTTCGGCCCGAACCACGCCAGGTCCTGATTGCTCATCCCCGCGGCCGGCCCGCTTCGGTCCACCAGGCTCACCCATCCGTCGCAGCCTTTCGATACCGAGAACGGCGTTCCCACAATCCTCTCGGCCGCCTCCGCCGTTTCCGAA
>JALGTG010000199.1 GCA_029821495.1 Candidatus Hebobacteria bacterium | reverse complement strand
GGCGCGGGGGCTGTGGGGAGACAACGCGCTGCTGCTGTGCGCGGCGGCGGTGGGGCTGCCGGTGGCGGTGCTGGCGGCGATGCGCCGGCACTCGGAGCATCCCACTTTCGCGCTGGTCGTGACGCCGCTTGCGATCGCGGCGGTGCCGGGGCTGATCTGGAGCAACGCGCGTCCGGAGAATGCGGCGTACGCGGTCGCGTATGTTACGCCGATCATGGCGGTGCTGGGGGCTTCGGGGTTGTTCCTCGCTCATCGGTGGGCGAAGGGGGGAATACGGCTCGGGTCGGAGCTGGCTGGTCGGGTAGCATTTGGGGCCGCGATCGCGGTGGTATGTCTCGCGCTTGGAGTGTTCACCTTGGTTGCGCACAGGACGTCATGGGAGCAGCACGGCGTGAGCGTGAAGAAGGTCAGTGGGCTGCAGTCGATTGCGAGCCGCGAGGTGGGTGCCATCGGATTCTTCTCGCGGAGGCGGATGGTGGACCTCGGGGGCACGATTTCGCAGAGGGGGCTGTCGTATCTGAGCCGCCCCGGGCCGCCGGACACGAATCTGATGGCATTCCTGCAGGAGGAGCGGCCGTCACACCTGGCGATCCGTCCCGGCGACTTCCCGGACTTGTCGCAGCGAGGGGATCTGCTCACTCCTGCTATGACGTCGGTAGTGACCGACCCGATCTCGGGCGGCATGGCGACGATGACGCTGTACGAAACGCCGTGGCGGCCGGCGTCGCTGAGAGGGGCGTGGGAGGAGGCGGAGCGGCGCTGAGCTTGGCCGAGGCCCTCGGTTTCACCTGGGGAAAGGAGCCATGGCATGCGCTGGAACGCCGGCCTGAGACGCACGTCTCGCCAGTGGACAGCCGCTCGTCAAAGGACCGTGAGGCGGACGGTTTTGGGGGTGAACCGTACCCGCAGCCGGATGACGCTGCCCTTCCACTTCAGCCCCATCTCGCCCGTGTAGTGGGCAGCCGCCGGCACCTCATCGAGCCCCATGTGGGCTGCGAGCTGCCCCCGGGCGAGGTCCCAGAGTCCGCGGCCGTCCATCTCGCGCGGCGACAGCCCCTGTCCGCTGCCGGTGGCCATTCTTCCGCTGATGGCCCACTTCCCGTTCACGAAGTGGTCGACGCGTAGGTGGCCGGCCCAGGGGCCCTTGGCGTCGAGGCTTAGGCGCAGCGCCCTCGCCTCTGCGCGCAGCGCCTGTCGAATGACCCGACGGATGAACTCATACCTGCGATGGCGCTCGCTCCGCCGTCGCTGTCTCTCGACCTCCGCCGGGCCCAGCAGTCTCACCCGGGTGACCTCGTAGCCTTGTTCGGTCAGCGACTGTCGGACCTGCTCCTCGGACATATCGTCAACGGTACCCGACGTGACCGTGTTCGGACGCCTGAGGTCGCGGGCATGATACTCGAGGATCGGCCGCTCCTTCTTGAGCTTGGTCTCGACCATTCCCGCCATCTCCTCCCTCAGCCGCGCCTTCCCCCGGCTCACCCGCGTCTTCACAGCCCCCTCTGTCGTTCCCAGGAACTGCGACACCTCGGCGTGCGAGTACCCGTCAACATAGTGGAGTATGACCGCCAGCCTCGTCGCCTCCGGCAGCGTCCCCAGCGCCTCCCGCACCTGCCCCGCGACGCCATCCGGCGGACCCGGAGCAGCCGCCTCTCTAACAGCGTCCAGCGGAATCTCCCCCCGCCGCCTGCGCGCCGCGTCGGTCGCCGTCCCCTCGGCCGTCCGGCACAGCCAGTTCGCGAACGATGCCGGCTGGCGCAGTTTCCCCAGGTTCCGAAAGGCTTTCACGAATGTCTCCTGGGCTGCGTCCCGCGCCTCTTCGAAGCCGCCCAGGCGGTGGAAGGCGACGCCGAAGACGGCGTCCTTGTAGCGCGCGACGAGCGCGCCGAAGGCATCCCCGCTGCCTTCGAGCGCCGACTTCACAAGCTGAGCGTCGGTCCGCCGATCCGCCATCGCGTCCTCCACCATACAGTCGAAGTCGGGAGGCGAAAGGTTACATACTACCGCTACGTCTCAGTTCGAGCGTTAACCGGCCGGCGCATCTGTACCATGTGGGGGTTGAAGCCCATGGCGCGCCAGAAGGGGTTGGAGACCGGATTGCGGGCGGCGGCGCCGACCTGCGCCTCAACCAGTCCGCGTGCGCGGAACCACTCGAGGAGCGCAACGACGAGCGCTTGACCGACGCCGCGGCGGCGCCAGGTCTGCGTGACACAAGTGTCGTGAACGGCACCATACTGCCGGCGCTTGTAGACGGGCGGCCCTTCCTCGGGCTTGCCCATGATGTAGCCGACTACTTCGCTGCCCGCGTCGGCCACGAGCACCACTCGGTCGAGGTCGGCCAGCCATTCGTCCAGCCAGTCGAGCCAGATGGCGAGAGCATCGTCCCTCAGGTCGAAGACCTCGGGGTCGAGGTGGGTGTGGAAGTCCATGAGCTCCTGCCAGAGGCGGCCGATGGCAGCGCGGTCGGCGGGGGTTGCAGTTCGGACTCTCACTGGGCCGGTCATGCTGATGCCTCCTCGGGCTTGCGGGCGACGACGATCATCCGATGTGATTCCGTGGCATACTCAGCCCCCTCGAAGTTTCCGTAGCTAGCCACGCGTTCCAGGCCTGCTCGGCCAAGCATGCCGACGAGCTCTGCATGTGCGTACATTCGCAGCACATGACTCAGCCTCCGGCGGTCGCCGGTCGGAGCAACCAGCGTTGTCTGACACGAGATCCTCGCTGTGGTCTCGTCCCACTCTCTCTCGTGCAGCACAATGTGCTGTTCATGCTCGTCCCAGTCCCTCGCCTGGAACTGCTTCATGATGCGGGGTCGGTTGATCAAATCCAGCATGAATCTTCCTTCTGGTCGCAGGCATCGCGCGACCCCACGCACCACCTTCTCGTCCTCCTCATCCGACTCCAGGTAGCCGAAGGCAGTGAACAGGTTCACGACCGCGTCGAACTCACCTTGCCACGGAATCTCCCGCATATCCGCTCGCACGAACTCCACCTCGACTCCCGCCTCTTCAGCTCTTCCGCGCGCGATGCCCAGCAGGTACTCTGATAGATCGATGCCCGCGACCCGAAAGCCGCGCTTAGCCAGCTCGAGGGCGTGGCGGCCCTGGCCGCAGCAGAGGTCGAGGATACGCGCGCCTGGCTGAAGGTCGAGGGCGGAGACGACGAAATCGCACTCCGCGGGTGCGCGCTGGTCGAACTCCTCACCGCCGCGCAGCCAGAACCACATGTAGTCTTCGCCGAAGAACTCCTCGTACCAGGCCATTGCTGGCTCCTTTCGGGCCGTCGGGCCCATGAAATGCAGAAAGCCACAGGCTTCGCTGGCCTGTGGCTTCACCGCCGGTCTGTAAGAAGGTCTACACCGCGGGCGGGCCCACAGGCCAGGAGTCAGCAATAAGGACGAGGCGGATCGTCCCGTGACAGGGTGGCCTCTGTGCAGCCGCTCGCAGGCAATCGCTCATGGTGCAGCTATGTTAGCGGGCCGCGCGGCCGATGTCAAGGCTCGGAGGGCTGGGTATCGCCGCGGGGCGAGATTGTGAGAACCCGGCTGGGCACCGCACCGACGCCGCGGATCTCAATGATGTCGCCGTAGAGATCCACAACGGCGTAGGCGTTCTGGACGGGCGCCTCGACCATGCCTTGAAATGTGACGTGGTGTATGCCGCTCTGCTCGGCATAGCCGCCGGGGTGGTCGTGTCCGCAGAAGTAGGCCACACAGGCGTCGCTGGACTGCAGGATTTCCAGTATCTCCTGGTGGTTCCAGAGTAGGTTGACCGGGTTACAGGCGGCTGGAAGGATGGGCATGTGCCCGAATACGATGGCCCTTTCGCCGCGCTCGGAGGCATCCCGGAGCGTTGCCGCGAGCCACTCTTTCTGCTCTTCGCCAATGGCTCCGTTCCAGCCCACTGCATTGGGGAGCCCCTGCGCCTCGAGCTGTTGGAGCATGTCTTCGGCGCGCCGATGGTTGTCGCTGTCGTCCGCCCACCCGCCGTGGAGGCAGATGTCCTGTGCGTCGAGGACGATGAATCGCCAGCCGCTGTGGGAGAAGGCGTAGTAGGGGCGATCCATTCCGAGCTTGGCGAGGACCTCTGCGCGGGGGAGGGGGAAGTCGTGGTTGCCGAGCACGTGGTACTTCGGCATTGCGAGTCGGCTGTAGACAGGGAGCACTCGGTCGAAGCTCTCCGCGCGGCGGTCGATTATGTCGCCGACCTGGATGGTGAAGGCGAGGTCGCGGGTGTTGAGGTCGGCGACGCAGTCTTGCAAGCCCGCGAGGGCCTCGCGGTAGTGCCTCTTCCTCAGGGCGTCCTGGTCAGCGTACTGGACATCGGCGATCACACCGAAGGAGAGACAGCCCGGGTCTTTGCCGGCACCGGCTCGCGGACAGCACAGCATGGACACAGCGACCGAGAGAAGACCGACGCACAGGCGCGCCAGGACGCCGACCGCGGCCGGGTCAAGAATAGCGTCGAGCTTCATCGCGTCCTCTCTGGGAGCGGAACGGTCATCTCTATGACGGTGTCGTTGCGCTTGACGGTCAGGGAGACCTCTCTCGGGTGTTCGTCGGCGGCCCATTCCACGCGACCGCCGTCGAGCGGCCGGCCGTTGACGCGTGCGATGACGTCGCCGCTCTGAAGTCCCGCGCGCGCCCACACACTATCCTGGGCGACCTGTCGCACCGTCATGCCGCGGGCGTCGGGGGCCTGATCGAGGGTCAGACCTGTCTGCGAGCAGACGCGAGTTATGGACTCGCCCTGCACGATGGAGTCGTACCCGATGAGGTGCTTAAGGCAATCCCAGACCGCGCTGCTGGTTGCCTCGTTGACCGCGGCGGATATGGTGTCGGCGGAGCGACTGCGCCGTGCGGAGCGGCTCCAGCGCACGATACCAGTGGAAGCCTCGGTCAACTGCATTGCCAGCGCGACGTGGGCGCGGTACTCTCCGCCGCTGGAGAATCCGATTTCGTGGCCGGTCACGGTGACCTGAAGGACTGCGTCCACTCCCGTGAGTCGCGCGATCTCGGCGCACGTCTCGGGGTCGAGTGATCCCGGGAGCATGAAGGGGCGCTGGCCGAGGGTTGCCGCGAGCTGGCTGGCGGTCACGAGGCGGAAGTGACGGTAGAGATGGCGGGTGACCTCCGACTCGACTAGCGTGAGGCTGAGGGGCTGGCCGGCCTCCTGGGAGACGACCACGGCCATGTCGGAGATCCAGCTTGTGTTGATTTCCGCCGCGTGGTGTTTCTCTGCACAACC
>JALGTG010000198.1 GCA_029821495.1 Candidatus Hebobacteria bacterium | reverse complement strand
TTCTATTCTGTTCGCGCGATCTCTATCTGAGACCCAAGATGCGCGCGCGGGCGCCCGGCAAGCTAGTAGACTCACCGCGCCAGGCCCAGCGCACACGCTCCAAGTTCATCAGAATCCGCGTTGACATCATTCCAAACCAAGGCCCTTGTACCACAAAACCCGACCCCAGTCAAGGGCAACCTGCGGGAGAACGCCCGCCGTTCACATCTCCCTTCTGAGCAGCCTCATGTCAATCGGAGCAACCTCTGCCGCCGTGAGAACCTCCCCCGTAAACGCGTCCGACCATTCTTCGCCCAACGCAACCGACTGCTGCTCCTCGCCGAAGTTGAGCAGGAGCAGAAACCGAGAACCTCCTCGACGTCGCTCGAGCGCGCCGCCGAACTCCCCCGCATCATCAGTCAGCGGAACCCGCTCCGGCAAAGCCCCGTACTCGTCAACCTCCACCCCCGCCATCTCCCGCAGTGGCCAAGGCGTGGTGAGACCAGCCCAGTAGGCCCGTATCGCTCCTTCTGATGCCAATCCCAACGGTCTCAGGATCGCCGGACAACGACCACAGGTGTCATGGAGCTGCGACAAGGGCAGATGAGTTCTTGGACAGCACGATTGCACTATACCCCTGACTCTTTGCAATATATACTTGACATAATGCAAATTATATATTACACTTGCGATGTCATACCTTGGGGATTGGAGCATCGACACGATGAAAGCAGGGCTACGCGTTCGTAACCGGGTCAAGCTGGCGCGGGTCGAGCGCGGGTATACGCAGCAGGAATTGGCGAATCTGATCGGGGTGACCCGGCAGACCATCGGGTTGATCGAGGCGGAACGCTATAACCCGACGATCATCCTATGCCTGCGCCTGGCGCAGGCGTTACACAAGTCGTTGACTGATCTCTTCTGGGAGGATGAACTCGCATGAGCACCGATCGTGATGAACGCACCACTGCCACAGCAGATCGCTGGCTGGCGCGCGGCATGGCGATTCTGATGATCGCGCTGCCCATAGACGTGCTGGTGCGCATCCTGATACTGAAACAGCACCCTGGGCAACACGCGGATATTTCGTTGATCTGGATAGCGACGGCGATGTACGTCGCCATCGGGATGACGGCGAACGGCGTGGCGCCGTTCGGAGGGAAATGGTGGAAGATGTGGCCGATCATACCACTCGTCGCGGTGACGAATACGGTGGTGTTGACGCTGATAGGTATGGTACACACGTGGGCCGATCTCATCCTCACTATCACCCTCGGCATCATCGGCGGCGCCGCCGGCGTCTTCCTGATTCTTTTCATTTTGCGCGGCATCTATGGTGTGTGGGAGCGCAGAACCCTCGGGCGTGCACCGCGGGAAGAATGATCAGCGACTGTGGGAGACCAGCAGGCCCACTTCTGGAACCGTATGGCTACTGGCGCCCTGCTCCGCGCCCCTTGCTCAGAACCCCAGGTCCTCACCCACGTGAAATGCCATCCCGATCGCCTCTGAGTCACCACGCCGGCCGTTGTACCAGAGCCGCCACACGTCATTCGCCTCGTCGTACACAGCAGACGGCTTGTAGCACGCGTCGTGGTCCCAGGCCCCCTCGGTCGGCGAGATGATGGGGTTACTCGGATTGCGTTCCCACCCATTTATCCCATCCCGGGATCGAGCCACGCCTATCTGCGCGTGGTCCACATCCCGGAAGCCGATGTAGAACATGAGATGCCAGCCGCGGTGCTTGACCACTTGGCAGGCCGTCACCTTCTCCTGTTCCCACGTAAGGCTCTTGTCTGCGCTGAAGATCGGGTTCTCCGGATGCTTGTTCCAGTCGATGCCATCCGGGCTCGTGGCGTACCCAATCGCGTCCGGCTCGTACTGTTCGCCTCCCGAGTACCACATGCGAAAGAGACCCGCCTCCCCGTCGCAGATCACATGGGGGCACATCACGTTGGCCGTCTCCCACGGCTGGTCGGGCGAGAGCACCGGCCTGTCGCCGTGCCGCTTCCACGTCGCCCCATCCGCGCTCGTCGCATATCCGATCTCCGAACGGCCCGAAATCTGCCCCGTATACCACATGTGATAGCCGTCCTCGCGCTTCACCACGATCTGCCGGTTGACATCGTTCTCCCATCCGCTCTCCGGCCTGGCCTCAATACAGATCACCGGGTCGCTCCAGTGGACGCCGTCCTCGCCTTCGACCAGCGCGACCAGCTTCCGCGGGCGCCAGGAAAACCACATCCGGAACTTCCTGCCCTCTGTTAGCAGCGTCGGCTCGAAGCACGTCCCCATCTCGCCCCCGCCCAGCACCGGTTCCAGCGGCCACTTCACCCAGCCGCCGGCCTTCGCCGTCGGGATTCCCTTCTCGATAGCTTCCGCTGGTAGTTGCGCGCTCATGGGCCAGCTCCTTTCCCCGCCTCCACCTCTTCGCCGTCCGCGAAGATGCGGAGGCCCGCGCCCTTGTGATACGTCTCGCCTGTCCTGTCGTACACCACGGTGAGCGTGCGACCGTGATATGGCACGCCCTCCAGGCAGAAGGAATCCCACGTCCCCTCTGGCAGCAGGGGATTGACCTCAATCACATCATCGGAGCGCGGCCGAAGCCCCGCCAAACCGCTGATGATCAGATCGCAGTAGCCCGAGTGGTTGTAGTGCTCCCCGCGGTCCGCTTGCTTGTCCGGACGCTGCCACTCCAGCATGATCGCGCGGGCGAGCCACTCCCCGGTATCCGGATGAAGATCTTCGTCGATCCACGGTATCACAGTCCCATCCCCCAGCCGCATATGCTGTGACTTCGTATAGGTCTTCAGCAGCTCGAAGTAATCCCTCTTCTCCAGGTACGGCTGCTCGTATTCGTTCAGCAGGTTCGCCATTCCCACCAGTGTCTGCGTCGTAGCATAGGGCCAGCTCGGGCCGTTCCACAGGCACTCGTGGTCACACTCGAACATGAACCGGGGATGCCGGCGCTCGGCCGTCGTCGGCCCGAACTTCGCACAGAAGCCCTCCGGATCCACGAGCTGCTTCCAGGCATCCTCGTAGCCGGGATCGGGCAGGCCGAAGTACCAGGGAACGTACCCGTGCAGCTCCCGCACATCGCTCAGCCCCACTTCTCCTCTATTCTCGTCCATCTGGAGGACTTTGAAGAACCGGGCATTGTCGTCCCAGAGCCTCGTCTGCACGAGGCCTTTGATCTCCGCCGCCTTCTCACGGTACTCCGCCGCGAGACCATCCTCCCCAGCCAGCGCCGAGATGCGGGAGATCGCCACTGCATCCCCATACATGTACGAGTTGATCGTCGCACGGTACCCGGGCCCGCCTATCGAATACTCCATCCCGTCGAGGTTGTCGATCTGCCAGAAAAGCCCGTCGGAGCCCCGGTTCGACGCCTCCCACGCCTCGTAGTTCTTCACGAGGTCAGGCAGCAAGCTCACCACAAACTCCTGGTCTCCGCTCACCAAGGCAAATGCATACAGCGCGTCCGCGGCCCAGAAGCTGTACCTGCGCGGTTCGCCGCTGCCGCGAAGCCAGAAGCGCGCGTAGTCCTCCAGATGTCTGCTGTCCCTCAGCCACCGCCCCTCGTAGAAATGATGGCCCGCCGCGCAGTTGATGGTGTTGTATGTGCCGGCCCAATCCACGGGCGGAAGGAACTCGGTGACGACGAACCCCTCGGGCGTCTTCTTGATGTGCTTCCGGTACGCCCACCAACGGTAGTAGTACATCTCCTCCAGTTCCTTGTCCGGACATTCGAACCAGGGGATGTTCTCCTTCATCCAGCTCCAGGCGTGTTGGTTGTCGATGTGGTTGACGACCTTCTCGTCGTCGTGCCGGTTGAACGCTTCCACGTAGTGCCGAAACGTGTCGGGGTTCAGGATCATCGCAGCACTCTCTCCGCTCATCTCTCGCACACCCGCTCCCAGTCGGCGCCCCTCACAGCCACGCTCTTAACGCTTTGCGCTGTGCGGTGTTCCGGGAGCCCCGGGTACCGCAGGCTTCAGCCTGCATAGGCGGCACAGCCGCCTCCTGTAGGGCGGGTATCTCGCCAAAGGCGGATGCCCGCCGCTCTCCCTTGTCTTCCCATTCCGTTGGTTGCTTCGGTAGTTCTACTGCCGAATCCCCTCGGTCTTTCTCTGCGTCTCTGCGTCTCTGCGGTGAATCCCGCGCCTACATCCCCCTCAGCCGCTTCACTCTCTCGTCAAGTGGCGGGTGAGTGCTGAACAACGAGTTCAGCTTGCCGCGATATTCGGTCAGCGGGTTGATGATGTAGAGGTGGGCGGTGGCTTTGTTCGCGACCTCCAGCGGTTCCTTGTCCGCGGTGAGCTTCTCCAGCGCGCTCGCAAGCCCCTCCGGATACCGCGTCAGCAGCGCCCCCGACGCATCTGCCAGAAACTCCCGCTGCCGCGACAGGGCAGACCTCATCAGCCTGGCTATAATCGGCGACAGGATCACGAAGACCAGCCCGATCAGTACCAGCGGATTGCCACCCCGCCCGGAGCTGCGCCGCCTGCGACCCCCGTACCACAGACTGCGCATCATCCAGTCGGACAGCAGCACCACCGTCCCCACAAGCACCGTCACCAGCGTCATCAGCCGGATGTCGTAGTTCTGCACGTGGGCCATCTCGTGGGCCACAACGCCCTCCAGCTCCAGCCTGTTGAGCTTGTCGAGCAGGCCCCGGGTGACCGCGATCGCCGCGTGCTGCGGGTCGCGGCCGGTCGCAAAGGCGTTGGGCGCACTGTCCTCGATGATGTACGGCCGCGGCATCGGAAGCCCCGCCGCGATGCTCAGTCCCTCCACCGTGTTCCAGAGATAGGGCTCTTGCCGCCTCTCCACTGGCCTCGCGCGGCTCATGCTCAGCACGATCCTATCGCTGTAGTAGTA
>JALGTG010000197.1 GCA_029821495.1 Candidatus Hebobacteria bacterium | reverse complement strand
GCGAGGGCATCGCCGACCGTCTTCACATCGTCCGCGGCAGGGGCGAGCGCCACCGCGCCCATACACAGCAACCCTGTCACGTCACCTTTCGGGCCGTAGTCCTGCCAGGGCAGCGGGCCCTTCCCGGTGTCGCACATGACGCCGGAATAGTAGTAGCCGACATCGTCGTATCCGTACACCACGTAGTAGTCGCCGATCTCCAGGTTGTAGCCGTAGCATGGCTGTCCGCGGTCGATGGCCTCACGGGTCGCCTCCCACACCTCGTTCTGCCTGCGCGGCATGTCCGGGTCATCGGGGAACTCGTGCCCCCCCGGAGTGAAGGTCGTCACCCGAATGCCGAGATTCTCTCCTAGTTCGCCGACTGGCAGCTCGTACACATGCCAGCCGCTGGGGCACAGCTCACTGTGGATGTTCAGCAGGAAGGCGTAGCCCGTTCCCCCGTAGAGCCAGGGCCACGATACCTCGCGGCCCAGGTGCTTGAGACAGGGCCGCAGGCACCCCATGTCCGATATCCACCGCGGCTCCCACCGCAGTCCCTCGATCTCACCTGTGGGCGTACTTGCCGTCATTACTGCCTCCTCGTCGCTTGGACGCGACTCGCTCGAGTGCCCCGAAGCCGCCAGACACACCACAACAAAGATGGCCGCTGCTGAAGCGAATCCGACCCGCGTTAGCATCCTGTTGTCCTCCCGATGCCAGCATCCGGGGCCGCCCGTCAGTCCATCAGCCGGTGCCCCTTCGCATCGGTACTCCTGTCCTCTCCGAGAGTCCTGCCTAAGGGCCGGCTGCTTGCAGGGCTTCGAGGATGAGGTCGGGCTGGTACATCACGCCTGTCCGCGCTGAAACCGCTACAGGTGCGCCCGCGAGCTGGTCTGGGTCGGAGTCAGTGAAGATGTTGATGCAGACATCGGCCATAGGGCACCTCCTGTTGCACTCCTCGGGGGAAGCGGCGAGATCTGGCGGGTAGTGCCGGCGAAGGAGAAGGTCGACGCGTGGCGGAACCACTACGAAGTGGAGAGGCCGCACGGCTCGCCCGGGAACTCGGCGCGGGAGGGGTCTGCCCGCGAGTCGGCCGTGACGGCCACCACCGCCGTAGATGAGCAGTAGCCACTACAGGGGGAGTGCTAGCGGAGAATGGCCCGGTACTTGGTGACGGGCGGAGCCGGCTTCATAGGCTCGCATATCGCGGAGTGTCTGGTCGAACGCGGCAACGATGTCGTCGTGTTCGACAATCTCAGCACCGGAAAGGTGGAGAATCTCCGGTCGTTCCGGGAGCGCGTGGACTTCCGCAAGGCGGACCTGAGGGATCTGGCGGCTGTTCGCGAAGCGTGCACGGGGATCGACTATGTTCTGCACCAGGGCGCTCTTGCGTCGGTGCCGCTCTCGGTGACAGACCCGATCGCAAGCAACGAAGTCAACGTCACGGGCACGCTCAACGTCCTGGTCGGAGCGCGGGATGCAGGCGTGCGGCGGGTGGTCTACGCGGCGTCGTCCTCGGTCTACGGAGACGCGCCTGCGCTCCCCAAGCACGAGGATATGCCCGCCAGTCCCCTCTCGCCGTACGCGATTGGCAAGTACACGGGGGAGCTCTACTGCCAGGTGTTTGCAGGGCTGTATGGGATCCAGACCGTGGTGCTGCGGTACTTCAACGTCTTCGGTCCGCGACAGGACCCGACATCACAATACGCGGCTGTGGTTCCGAGGTTCATTGCCGCGCTGCAAGAAGGCGAATCACCAACTGTCTATGGTGACGGCGAGCAGTCGCGAGATTTCATATACGTCGCCAACGTCGTCGAGGCCAACCTGCTGGCGTGCGAGGCGGCGGAGGCGGTGGGGCAGGTCATCAACGTGGCCTGCGGCGAGAGCACGTCGCTGAACGAACTTCTGGGCATCCTGCGTGGTATCATCGGGGCCGATGTGCCGACGGTCTATGTGGAGCCAAGGTCGGGCGACATCAAGCACTCTTGGGCGGATGTGTCGCGCGCCAGTGAGCTGCTTGGCCATCAGGTGGGCGTGTCGCTCGAGGACGGACTGCGGCGCACTGCGGAGTGGTTCGCGGAACAGCGTGGCTAGAAGCTGTTTCAGAGGGGGATGACCGCGGGAGGTGGTGTCAGGCCCGCCAGCAGCGGCAGGGCCAAAGGGGGCGCGAGCGCTTCGCCTCGACCCCACCGGCCCTGCGACCACGCGGGCGCGACGATGAGCAGCGTTGGCCTGCTCCTCTTCACGCTGGTCTCCACAGGCGGCCCTCCCAATCGCCCTCTGGCGGCGGGCCGTCGAGCCGCTAGCAGACCGAGCGGTCGGGCAGTGACCCCCTAGAAGCTGTTTCATAGCGTCGATCTGAGGTTATGAAACAGCAGCACAAGCCGGTACGCTGCAGCAGGCGCATTTCATGCCAGCTTCTCTAGCGGACAGCCAGGCCAGTGAGGGTTATGAAATGCGCTCTAGCGCCGGAAGTGCCTCCTGCGGGGGCGCTTTGCAGCCCGTTCGGCGGCCCTGGCAGCCCTTCGCTTCTGATGGCAGCTTGGGCACAGGCGGGGCGGCGGGAAGCCCAGCCGCTCATCTTCAGTCCACTCGGCCTCCGCGTAGACGAAGGGCTCCTCGCAGACTTCGCACTGAAGCTCTCGGTCGGGCATGCCTACCAGCGACGCCTGCCGCCACCGAAGCCGCCACCACCACGATCCCCGCCTCCGCCACCGCGCTCGCGCCTGGGGCGGGCCTCACTGACGTTGATGGCGCGACCGTCGACCTCGCGGCCGTTCATGGCCGCGATGGCGTCGGCGGCATTCTCTTCCGGCACGTCCACGAAGCCGAAACCCTTGTCGGCGATGATACGGGCTTCCGTGGGCTGGTACTCCGCGAACAACTCGCGGAGTGCGCTCTCCGTTGCGGAGTAGCTGAGGTTTCCAACATAGAGACTCTTGCTGGCCATATAGGCCTCCTTTTGCCGCGGCCTGGCTCCGCGGTGCGAGCATGCTACATCCTGCCGAAGCGCCAGCGTCCGACCCGCGGGCCAGGTTACGCGGCAGCGGAACCGACGCTCATGGCGACGACACAGCTACCGGCGACGACCGCGGGCGAGCGGACGATGCGAGCGGCGAAAGCGAGAGAGCCGTCTCGCCGGCGCACGAGATGGCTGGGGGAGTTCCGGCTCGGTCAGTCCGTCTACGGTGACGCGGGGGAGCTGTCGGCCGAGAGTGCGCTCGATGCTGGCGAGAGCGGGGCCATCCTCCCGGCTGGCGAGGGTGAGAGCATCACCCGAGGCCCCGGCCCGCGCGGTACGGCCGATGCGGTTGAGGTAATCGGCGGCCATTGTGGGAACGTCGTAGTTGACCACGTGAGTCACTCCCTCCACGTGAAGGCCGCGAGCAGCGACGTCCGTCGCCACAAGCAATCGCACTGAGCGCCGTCGGAAGCTATCGAGCGCCTTTTCTCGCTCGCTTTGGGAGCGATCGCCGTGGATGCAAGTGGCGTTCATCCTCTCTCGCCGGAGCCGTCTGGCCAGCACGTCGGCCCGACGCCGAGTGCGGACGAAGACCAGTACGCTCTCCATCGCGTTCCGCCCCAGCAGCTCGAGCAGCAAGTCGGTCTTGAGCGCAGAGGGCACGAGGTAGACAGACTGCGAGATGGCCGCTGGAGGGACGGACTGAGAGCCGATTTCGACGTGGTCAGGGCTGCGGAGGATCTCCTCATAGGCGAGTTCCAGGAGTGCGATTGGCATGGTGGCGGAGAAGAGCATAGACTGGCGCTCTGCGGGGAGAAGGGCCAAGATGCGACGTAGGTCGGGGGCGAATCCCATGTCCATCATGCGGTCGGCTTCGTCTACCACAAGGATTTCGACAGAGTGGAGGCGGGCGTCGCGGCGGCGGTGGTGGTCGAGGAGGCGGCCGGGTGTGGCCGCCACGATCTCGCAGCCGGCCCTGAGGGCTTTCCGCTGGGGCGCCATACCGACGCCGCCGTAGACCGCGACTGTGTGCAATGCGGTGCCGCGCGTGAGCGCCACGGACTGCTCAGCGGTCTGCGCCGCGATCTCGCGGGTGGGGGAGAGAATGAGCGCGCGGGTGCGGTGATTCGGGCCGCCCCGCAGGCGTTGGATGAGGGGAAGGAGGAAGGCTGCCGTTTTGCCGCTTCCAGTCTCGGCGGTGGCGATGAGGTCACCGCCGGCAAGCGCAAGAGGGATTACCTCCTGCTGGATTGGAGTGGGCGTGTCGAAGCCCATTCGATGAGTGGCCCGAAGGAGCTCGGGCGAAAGGCCGAGGTGAGTGAAGATCGTCGTTGCCTCGCAGGCTAGAGGAAGCCATATCGCCACAGCGGCATCCTTCTAGCCGACGAGGTGACTTGCTCTTGATTGTGCCCCGCGGCATACACAGATGCCCGAAGCCTAGCTGCAGGATAGCAGGATCCGTGGCCCGCGTCAACTTGAAGGTGTCGAGGTAGTGTACCGTAGAGTGTGTAGAAAGGGGGGAAAGGTGGGGGAAGGGCGGAGCGCTATGTCCGGAGCGCCACCAGGGGGGACTGGGGCAAGGGGCATCGGGAGCGGGATCTGGTGACAGAGCTGGGGCGCGGAGTTCCCTGGTGTCGAAGCGGCCTCGATCCGCGGCGTTCGGGGCCCTCACTTGTGTGCCGGGGGTCCCTCCCGTGGCACAAAGAGCAAGGCGGCGGAGTTCATGCAATAGCGGAGGCCGGTGGGCTGGGGACCGTCGTTGAATACGTGTCCCAGATGAGCGCCGCACCGCCGGCAACGGATCTCGGTCCGCACCCTCCCCCGACTGGTGTCGGCGGCGGCCACGATGTTCTCTTCGGCGACCGGCGCCCAGAAGCTCGGCCAGCCAGTCCCGGAGTTCCCCCGACTGGTGTCGGCGGCGGCCACGATGTTCTCTTCGGCGACCGGCGCCCAGAAGCTCGGCCAGCCAGTCCCGGAGTCGAACTTCGTCTCCGAGGTGAACAGATCGGTGCTGCAGGCGACACAGCGATATGCACCTGAGGCGTGGTTGTCCCAATGGGCGTTGTCGAAGGCCGGCTCCGTCCCTGCCCGGCGCGTCACCTCGTACTGCTCGTCGGTGAGTATCTGTCGCCATTCGGCGTCGGTCTTGATGAGGGACTCCGTTTCGATGTACTGGTTTCTGTGCAGGCTGAAGACGCGGATAGGCTCGCACGCCCTCGGCTGGCTTTCGCTGGCGCGGCCGCTCCCCTCAACCTTCGGTTTCGGTGCAGCTGCGCAAGTCTCAACTGCTGAATCCGCGGCCGATGCGCACCCTCTTGTGCCCCCCTTCTCGTGGAAGTGCTGATGGTATTCCTCCGCCGGATAGAAGGTGGGTGCGGACAGGATCTCAGTCACAATCGGGCGTGGGTAGCTGCCTGATTGCGCCATGCGCTGCATGGATCTCTCAGCCGTGTTACGCTGTGCCGCTGTGTGGTAGAAGATGACCGAGCGGTACTGGACATTGCGCGGCGCGGTCGGGTCGTGCTGTGCCCAGAACACGTCCAGCAGTTCCTCGTACGAGATCGTCTCGGGGTCGTAGGTGACCTCCGCCACTTCCGTGTGGCCGGTTCGTCCGGAGCAGACTTCCTCGTAGGTGGGGTCTGAAGTCCGGCCGCCTGCGTAGCCGACGCGGGTGGCCGTTACGCCGGGCGAACGCCTGAAGGCCGCCTCGACACCCCAGAAACAACCAGCACCGAAGGTCGCTATCGCCATGCGACGACTGTCCTTTTCACCTCGAAGCGCCGGGAGGGATCTCCCCACGAATGCCAATGCTGGGCCGCACAGAAGAAGGAAGGTGGCAGACAGGGCTCTGCTGGTGGCAGCGCCAAGCATGAAGCATTCGCTCTACCATCCTCCTTCCCTTCGGGGCGAGGACCGAGACCCGTTGCGCGTCTAGCATGGCGATGGGACGCCGCTGACGGCCGTCCTGCCTTGCCCGCGGCCCCCGAGCATTCTACACATGGGACCATTCGGCGGCGCCTCCGGGGGCTGTTCCCAGGGCCCTCAGGCCGGCTTCACGGGCGGTTGACACCCACAAGTGGCCTTGACACACCCGTCTTATGGAGACCACTACAGCAGGGCGCGCAAGAGCCCGGTGCGCCTGTTCCCGGCCGGTGAGCTATGCCCAGCTCAGTCAGCGCCGAGAATGATGGTCAACGTGCTGTTCGCAGGAAGACTCAGATCGATTTCGTATTCGGTGCTTCCCGCCGCCACAACACGAATCTCCTTCTCCGTGATATGCGCGCGGTCCGGCTCACCCTTCTCCGGATCGCCTGAATGTGTCTGCTCAACTGCGAGCGCCCTTTTCACAGTCAGCCCCTCAGGCGCGTTCCTGAGACTGATCTTCGCGGTCTGCTCTTCAGCGGAGGTATTCGAAACGCCGACGACGATCTGCTTCCCGTCCGTCAGCGCTCCGGCATATACAGCATTCTCGTTCTGGTTGGGCGCCTCGATGACTTTCGCTCCGACAGGGATATGCGGGTACAGCGTCTTAAGCGT
>JALGTG010000033.1 GCA_029821495.1 Candidatus Hebobacteria bacterium | reverse complement strand
CCGACGGGGAGGGCGACCATGAGGCGCATGTTCTCGGGAAGGCCGAGCACTTTCTTGTGATCGCCCTCGTCGCGGAGGAGCGTGCCCTCGACCCAGACGCTGGCGTACCCGAGGGCGGTTATGGCGAGGAGCATGTTCTCGGTGGCGGCGGCTACGTCTTCCAGCCAGAACTCTGACTTCTCAGGGTCGGCCGCGACCGCAATGACCAGGGATACGTCGGCGATGCAGGACTGAGCCTTGGCGAGCTTCTTTATGGTGTCGGGGTCGCGGACGACGATGAACTCGATGGGCTGTGTGTTCCGCCCGGATGGTGCGCGGCGGCCGGCGTCGAGGATGCGGTCGAGATCGGCCTCCGGGACATCTACGGCCTTTAGGTTGCGGACGGATGCTCGGCTGTCGATGGCTTCGAAGAGATCCACTTGGCGCCTCCGTGGGCGAGGTGGTAGGAGCGGTTCGGCGAGGAGCGTGTTTGCTCCTTGTTCTGGGATGCGCGATGGGCGGACGCGCGCACATCGTGAGCGCGGGCGGGGGAGGCCGATCGAGGGGTCGAAGGCAAGTGATGAGGTGGCAGGAGTGTTGACAGCATCCGTCGCAGCGCGGTGAGGATATGCCGCGGGTGCGGCGAAGAGGGAGCACGGAGTAGGAGTATGGGAAGGGAGATGGGAGCGATCAGATGAGAGCCACGATCTTTGCGCTTGCAGTCGCGATGTCATTGGCTGCACTGGCGACGGGGTGCGGCCGGCCGGAGGGAGGACCGGGAGAGGAGCGGGGGAGGTCATCTTCGATGGTGAGGCAGGTGGGCTCGACCACGGCGCTGCCGCTGGCGGAGAAGTGGCGGGCGGAGTTCAACAAAGCGCGCCCGGAGGTGGAGATCGCGGTGTCTGGAGGGGGCTCGGGGACGGGAATCAAGGCTTTGATCTCTGGGACGGCGGAGATTGCGAACTCCTCGCGTGAGATCAAGGAGAAGGAGATCGAGCAGGCGAGGGCGGCTGGTGTCGAGCCGGTGGAGCACGTGGTGGCACACGACGGGATCGCGGTGATCGTGCACCCCTCGAATCCGCTGACGGAGTTGACCGTAGAGCAAGTTTCGAGTATCTACGCCGGCCTGAGTACGGACTGGGGGCAAGTGGGAGCGGCCGGGATGGGCGAGATCCAGGTGGTGAGCAGAGACTCGGCGTCGGGGACTTACGAGGCGTTCAAGGAGTTGGTGGTGACGCTGGACGGGACGGACAAGGGCCGGGAGTATGCGGCGGCGGCGCTGAAGCAGGGGTCGAATCAGGCGATCCTGGCGCTGGTGTCCAGGACGAGGAGTGCGATCGGGTATGTCGGGCTCGGGTATCTGGACGAGAGTGTGAGGGCGCTGAGGCTGAAGCCGCTCGCGGGTGAGGAGGCGGTCGCGCCAACAGTAGAGAACGTTGTGTCGGGCGAGTATCCGGTATCGCGACCGCTGTACTGCTACACGAATGGTGAGCCGATGGGGGCGGTGGGGGAGTATCTGGACTGGATCAAGGGGCCGGAGGGGCAGGCGATTGTCGAGGAACTGGGGTTCGTTCCTGTGACGCGGTGAATCGCGCGGTGGGAGAGAAGCGAGGGCAGTGAAGGCACGGGCGGCGCGAGCTTGGGAGTGGCTGATCGAGCGGGCGATCCAAGCGGCGGGAGCCGCGGCGATCATCTTCGTGGTCCTGATCTTCGTCTTCCTGCTGAGGGATGCGCTGCCGGCGGTCCGGGATACGGCAATCGGAGGGCTGCTGGCAGGTAAGACCTGGCTGCCGACCGCGGAGCCGCCCAAGTTCGGCCTGCTGCCTCTGATACTCGGCTCGCTCTACGTGACGGTCGGCGCGCTGATCATCTCGGTTCCGCTGGGGGTGGCGTGCGCGGCGTTTATCTCTGAGGTGGCGCCGGCGTGGCTGCGCGAGACTCTGAAGCCAACGGTGGAGATGCTGGCGACGATACCGTCTGTAGTTTTCGGGTTTCTCGGGCTACTGCTGGTGGGGCCGTGGCTGGCGGAGCGGCTGGGGCTGCCGGTCGGGCTGTTCGCCGCGTTGGGGTCGGTGATGCTGGCGCTGATGGCGATGCCGACGATCGTGTCGGTGTCGGAGGATGCAATTCGGTCGGTGCCGACGGCGCTGCGGCGGAATTCGCTTGCGCTGGGGGCGACGCAGTGGCAGACGATTTGGCGGGTGGTGCTGCCGGCGGCGCGGACGGGGATCGTCGCCGCCGTGCTGTTGGGATTGGGGCGGGCGATTGGGGAGACGATGACGGTGCTGATGGTGACGGGGAACGCGGCCGTTATTCCGCATGGGGTGGAGGGTTTTCTGCGGCCGGTGCGGACGATGACGGCGACGATCGCGGCGGAGATGGGAGAGACTGCGCACGGCACGTCGCACTACCATGCGCTGTTCGCGATCGGGCTGCTGCTGTTCGTCATCACGTTCTTGACGAACACGGTTGCGCATATGGCTGTCCGGCGCAGCAGCAGGATGAGGTAGAGGGCGCGATGAGGGTGTTCGGTCCCAAGGGAACACAGACGGTGGCCTTTGCGGCGCTGTGGGCGGCGGCGGCGATGGTGCTGGTGCCGGTGGTCGGGATTCTGGTGGTGATGTTCGTGCGGGGTGGCAGAGCGGTGTCTTGGGAGTTGCTCTCCACGGTGGAGGGGGGTCTGCTGGCGGACATTGTCGGGACTATCGCGCTGGTGGCGCTGACGGCGGCGATTGCGGCTCCGGTCGGGATAGGGGCGGCGGTGTATCTGAGCGAGTACGCGCGGCGGGGGCCGGTGGTGCGAGTGATCCGGCTGGCAATAGTGAACCTTGCGGGCGTGCCTTCCGTGGTGTATGGGTTGTTCGGGCTGGCGGTGTTCGTGATGCTGATGAAGTTCGGGCGCTGCCTGCTTGCGGGGGCCTGCACGCTGGCGCTGCTGGTGCTGCCACTGGTGATAACGGCGTCGGAGGAGGCGCTGCGGCAGGTGCCGGAGCGGCTGCGGGAGGCCTCGTTCGGGCTGGGCGCCACGCGGTGGCAGACGGTTAGGCGGGTGGTGCTGCCGAATGCGCTTCCGGGGATGATTACGGGGTTGATCCTGTCCATCGGACGTGCGGCGGGAGAGACTGCACCGATATTGTTCACGGCTGCGTTCATCGCGCTGACCAAGCCATTCCCGTCCTCGGTGTTCGATCCGATACAGGCGCTGCCATTCAAGCTGTTCTACATGGCGACCGAGGCACACGGGGTGGCGGAGGATGTGAAGTGGGCGACGGCGGCGGTGCTGGTAGGATTGGTGGTGGCGATGAATCTGACGGCGGTGGTGATTCGGGCGCGTCTGCGCGGTGCTCGGAGGTGGTGATGGAATCGTCAGGGGCGAACTCGGACTCCGTGATACGGTCGGAAGGTGAGGTGAAGGTGGAGGCGCGCGGGCTGGACCTGTTCTACGGAGAATTCCAGGCGCTGCGGGGCGTGAGTGTGGCGGTTGCGGCGCGGCGGATCACGGCACTGATCGGGCCGTCGGGTTGCGGGAAGTCTTCGTTTCTGCGCTGTTTGAACAGGATGAACGATCTGATAGATGGAGCGCGGGTGGAGGGGGATGTGCTGCTCGATGGGGAGAGGATCTACGATCAAGGCACGGATGTAGCGGCGCTTCGGAAGCGGGTGGGGATGGTGTTTCAGACGCCGAATCCCTTTCCGATGTCGGTCTATGATAACGTTGCGTATGGCCCGCGGCTCCACGGGTGCCGCGGGCGTGCGGAACTCGACGAGACCGTGGAGAAGAGCCTGAGAGGTGCGGCGCTGTGGGATGAGGTGAGAGACGGCCTGCGGAAGTCGGCACTCGATCTGTCGGGGGGACAGCAGCAGCGGCTCTCGATTGCGCGGGTGTTGGCAGTGGAGCCCGAGGTGCTGCTGATGGACGAGCCGTGCAGCGCGCTGGATCCGACGGCGACGTTCCGGATCGAGGAGCTGATGCTGGAGCTGAAGGAGCGCTACACGATAGTGATAGTGACGCACAACATGTATCAGGCCTCGCGGGTGTCGGAGTATACGGGGGTGTTTCTGATGGGGGAACTGATCGAGTACGGGCAGACAACACAGATCTTCGAGATGCCGAGGGACCAGCGCACGGACGACTACGTGCGCGGGCGATTCGGGTAGGGGGAGAGCGATGAGACGGACGCGCCAGGCGTTTGACGAGCAACTGCGGGAGCTGGAGCGCCGGCTGGTGGAGATGGGGAGATTCGTGGAGTCGATGCTGGGGAAGGCGGTGAAGTCGCTGGCCGACCAAGATGCGGCTGCCGCGCGAGAAGTGATCGCCGCGGACGATACGGCGGATGAGATGGACTTGGATATCGAGCAACACTGCATGAGGCTGCTGGCGCTGCAGCAGCCGATGTCGCGGGATCTTCGGACGATCGGGACGGTGATGAAGGTGATCGCGGACGTGGAGCGGATCGGGGACTACTCGGTTGATATTGCGAGGACGGCGATCAAGCTGGAAGGGGATGAGTACTTCAGGCCGCTTGAGGACATCCCGAGGATGACAGAGATGGTTCAGCAGATGCTGCGGGATGCGCTGGAGGCACTGGTGGATCGCGATTTGGAGCAAGTAGCGCGGGTAGTGGCGTGTGACGATGCGGTGGACCGGATGTGGTACAAGGTGCGGGATGATGTGGAGAGGGTGATGCAGGAGCAGCCGGAGGTGGTGCCGCAGGCGGTGGCGCTGCTGCTGGTGGCTCGGTATCTGGAGCGCGTGGCGGACCATACGGTGAACATAGCGGAGCGGACCGCGTATATGGAGACGGGGCGGCTGGAGACGCTGGCGCCGAGCCATCGGGCGGACTACGAGGCCGAGGGGGAGGGCTGAAGGTTGGCCGTCCGCGGGCCGGATACTGTCAAGACTCGGGTGTAGATTTGGGCAGTCGTGTGCGGCTCCACTGGGCGTTCATGTGGGCGACGAGCGGGTAGGTGATGCGCTCGCAGCTGGCATCGTTGCAGAAGGCGGACATGGGCCGGGTGCGCCGTCTCACCTCCCGGAAGCAGCGCTCGATAGCATTGCTGGTGGGCAGGTGCTCCCGCGCTCCTGCGGTCAGTTCCCCTTGCGTATGAAGCCCCACCTCCGTCCGCCAACCCGACAGGGCTTCTCACTCGAACCTGGCAAGTCTCTGCATGCGTGTGGACCTCCTCTCTGTGGTCTCAAACTCACCAGTAGAGTCCTACACCCCTCCCCCACCTTTCTCCCCTCTCTGCACACTCTACGGTACGCTACCGGCAGCCATAGAGGCCTTGACATACTAGTTTCGACGTGCTATCATATGCATGTATTCGGATACAAGATTGTGAGGATCACGATCATGCCCGAGACACAGAGCGATGATATGCGCCTGGCGGCCCTTTTCAGAGCCATGGGGCACCCGACGCGCTTGCGCATTCTCGAGAGGATCACCGCTGGCGAATTCTGTGTCTCAGAGTTGGAGACAGACCTCGATCGTCGGCAGGCGAACATCTCCCAGCACCTCGCCATCCTGCGCGACCGCGGCCTGGTGACGCCCCTTCGAAAGGGCAAGATGGTGTGCTACAGGCTGGCCAATGGCCGGGTCGCGGAGCTGATCCATCGGGGCAGAGATATCCTCGGATTGGCCGCGGACAAGTAGACCGTGCCATGAACGATTCGGCGCGGCCTGAAGTGTCGGAGGTGAGTGATGCGAAGGCGAAGCGGGCGGCATAGCCGTGGGCTGCAAAGGGGGGGAGGGGGCGAGCCCGGGGCGATTTCGGATTTGCAGCATCGGTGGTCGAGCTGGAACTCAGTGCCGGGACCGGTGTCGGCTCCGCCGATTGCTGTAGTTGGAACCGATCTCTGCATCGGATGTGGCCAGTGCGCGTCGGTCTGCCCCACCGGCGCCATCTCCGTGCCCTCGGAGGGAAAGGCGGTCGTGGACGAATCATTGTGCCGCGGGTGTGGCGCCTGCGTGGGGGCATGCCCAGTCGGAGCGGTGCAGATGAGCGCTCCGGCACGCTCACACCGCCGTTGATGGAGGAAAGATGGCCACCGCGCGCTGCGGACCAAGCATTCGTGAGTTCCTGGAGTACTACGTGCTCGTGCTGCTGGATGCAAAGAGACGGACGACGCGGGAGCTCGCGGACGAGATGGAGTCCCGCAGCGCGGAGAACCGGCCATTTCGCAGCAGTGGAGTGCTGCACGTGGGAATCAGACAGATGGAGAGCGCGCTCTACAGGCTGGCCGACCAGGGATGGGTGAGACTGAGGCTGCCCGGCGGGCAGTGGGGTATCACAGGCGCGGGCCGGCGCGCTCGACGGGAAATGGAGCAGAAGTCGCCAGATGCCTCGGACTCGAAGCAGCCGGCTACGTGGAAGCTGATGGCGCGGCTAAAGAACGCGGCGAGGGGCAGCTATGTGCTGGACGTTGGCACCGGGGAGGGATTCCTGGCCCGGAAGCTCGCCAGGCGCGGCTTCCGTGTGCTGGGGATCGACTCCGGCGCCTTCGACTACTCCAAGGACAGCATCGAGAAGGCACGGCGGGGCGCGCGCTCTGACAATGGAAGGCTGGAGTTCCGCAGAGCCGACGTCACCGAGCTGCCTCGGCCACGGCGCGGGTTCGACTATGTAGTCTCCAGTCAAGCGGTTCACTGCATGAAGGATCCGCCGAAGTGCCTGGAGGCCATCTACCATCTCCTCAAACCGGGTGGCCGATTCCTCGCTGTCGACTTCCTGGTTGGCAGAGAAGGGTTCTTCGCTCATGGTTTTCATTGCTTCCTCGCTCTCTCACGGGAGGAGTGGGCGGAACTGCTCCCGGCCATTGGCTTCGACGACATTCACATGTACAAGATAAAGAACTATCTCGTCGTGAATGCCCGAAGGCCGAGTTCTGGAAGACATGCCAGTGCGACGGCTTCTGCTGCCGCGTAGACACGCGCGCAAGGCGCAAATGATGAGAGCAGGAGGATTCTGATGCCGCTCTACGAGTATCAGTGCGAGCAGTGTGGCAACCGATTAGAGAGGCTGGTGTCGCTGAGAGAGGCCGCCCGACGGGCCAAGTGTCCGAAGTGCGGATCGAGGTCCGTTCGCAAGCTGATGTCCTCCTTCGCCAGTGTGTCCAGCAAGAGCGACGGCGCCAGCGAGTACCCGACCTGTGCCACCGGAACATGCGACCTGTAACGGGCAAAGCCAAGACTGTAAGATCGCCTCCGAACCATGCCTAAAGGAGAGCGGCAACTGGCTACTGCGGAGATCAACATCATCCCGCTCGGTACACCCGGCCCTGGTGTGGCGGACTACATTGCCGACGCCGTCGCACTGCTGGAGAAACGCGGCCTCGCATTCGAACTCACTGCCATGGGCACGATCATTGAAGCGGACGTAGACGCGATCCTGAGCCTGGCCCGAGAGATGCACGAAGTGACATTCGGCAAGGATGTACGGCGAGTGGTCACAACCATCACCATTGACGACCGGCGGGATCGAGAGGCGAGCGCTCGGGACAAAGTGGAGGCCATCAGCCGCAGACTGGCAGCCCGGCGCAGTTCAAGACGCGAAGGCGAGACGTGAGGCTGGCGATGAAGAGTGATGCGACCAGGCGTTGCGTGAATCATCCCGATCGAGAGGCGCGATGGACCTGTGCAAAGTTCTCGGTTGCCTACTGCGATGAATGCTGTCGCTGTCCATATCCAGAGGGATACTGCACCTTCCGCCCCCAGTGTTCGATCTGGCAGATCTGCCTGGTGGAAGACAAGGAAACTGCGAGAAGCGGGTCGGGAGCCAGCGAGGACTATTCACAGCGGGCGCACAGCTAGTGAGTCGAGCCCCATCTGGGCGGCTTTCCGCGCCTTCGCGAGCACTGCTTTCAAGCTGCACGGCTCGTGTGCATGTGGATTCATAGGACGGTGCTGCAGGTCGCCGCGCTCCTAGAGAAGTGAGATCATGTCAGAACAGACACCATTCAAGGGCCACACCATTGTAGCTTGTGGCACCCTACGCCGGGAACTCAAGTACTTGGGGGACAGCGGTTTCCTGGAGGCGGATCGGATTCTTTACACCGGCCCAGGTCTTCACGCGAAGCCAGACGAACTCGAGACACAGCTCGCCCGGCAGCTGGCACGGGCCAGAGAGTCTTCGTCTCACGTCATCGTTCTGTATGGCAGCAAGTGCTATCTCGATCCGAACGAGCCAAGTAGAACAATCGACTCTCTTCTGGGCAACGCGGATGTATGTAGGGTTGAGGCAGAGGGTTGCATAGACATGTTCTGCGACGCGAAGCAGAGAGAGGCGCTGGCCGAGGGTGAGCGCATCCTCTGGCTTTCGCCAGGCTGGATGGAGCACTGGAAGCGAATCTACCAAGACTACCTCGGTTGGGACTCGGCCGATGCGAACATGAACTTCCCTGGCTACTATGACAAAGCAATCTTTCTCGATCCCCAACCGCTCGGCCTCTTCGATCAGTGGACAGAGCGCGACCCGGAGAAGATACTCGAGTTCTCCGACTGGACGCGGCTGCCCGTCGAGAGCCGGCCGGTTACACTGGATCGCCTGAAGGGGTTGCTGCGGGAGTGTGCATCGGGAGGACAGGGCGGAGGCCAAGGGTGAGAGGGGGCCGGTCTTGATTTCAGCGAGGCAGGCGAGGGCCCGGTATTGGGCCTGGCCGCGGGAGTTGGTAAGTTGAAGACAGCCGGCGCTGCTGAGAATAGGGCGCGTCTTTCGGATGGGTTTTACGAGGAGATAAGGCCGCGGCTCTACCGGCGGATTGCCCGCGAGCTGCGAGGGGCCGGGCGGATTCTCGACCTTGGATGTGGGTCATGCGAGCTGGCTCGTTTTCTGGTGAACAGGTATGGCAAAGAGGTCACGGGAGTGGACGTAGCTGACGGGAGTTTCCCCGACCCCGAGCAGATGGATGACCGTGCCCGGCGGCGCTTGAGGTGTGTCAAGGCGGACGCACGGCAGCTCGAGTTCCTGGGCAACGAAGTTGCTGACGCAGCGGTCGCGAAATGGGCGCTTCATGAGATGGATCGTCCGCGGGAAATCCTGGAAGAGGTGAGACGAGTGCTGCGGGTGGGCGGCGAGCTGCTTATCGTGGACTTCCCGCGCGATTCGCTGGCCCAGCGGCTCTGGAACGAGGAGTACTACACCCCCGAAGAGGTATCCGAGATTCTCGAGCGGGCGGGATACGAACATGTCTCGGCGAGGCTCATCGAACGGAGACAGGTGGTCTGGGCGAAGGGCTTTCGAGCTGGTGCGGAGGAGAGACAGAGTTGAAGATATCTGTCTGCGGCAAAGGAGGAAGCGGCAAGAGCACGGTTGTGACGTTACTCGCTCAAGATCTTGGGCGGCGAGGATGGCGCGTGGTCGTGGTGGACTCAGACGAGTCCAATTCCGGGCTGCATCGGCTGCTCGGGTTTGACCAACCGCCCCGGCCGCTCCTGGAGCTCGTGGGGGGAAAGAAGAACGTCCAGCGCGAGTTGCGCAGGAAGTTCACCGAGAAAGAGGATGAGTCGGAGCTATCGGTGTTGGCCCGGCCGGAGCTGGAAGTCGCGGGGCTCCCGGCCGAGCATTTCGCGGAGCGAGACCACGTGCGGCTAGTCACGGTGGGCAAGATCCATCAGGCTTTGGAGGGCTGCGCCTGCCCCATGGGCGTACTCACCCGCGAGTTTCTGAAGAAGCTTCGCACGGCGGACGACGAGATTGTCGTGGTTGATATGGAGGCTGGCATCGAGCACTTCGGCCGCGGCATTGAGACCAGCATTGACGCAGTGATAGTCGTGGTTGAGGCGTCTTTTGAGTCACTGGAACTGGCTGGTAAGGTGAAGCAATTGGCCTCGGGCGCGGGCGCGAACTTCGTCGGGGCCATCGTGAACAAGGTTGGCTCGCAGGAGCTCGGTTCGCGTCTCGCGAGAGAGCTGCAGACCCGCGAGATAGCGGTTGTCGGCACTATCTACCATCACGAGGAAATCGCGGCCGCCGGCCTGGCTGGGCAAGCACCTTGCTCGGCGGCCGCGCAGCAGGAGGCGGAGGCCATCGTGGACGTGCTGTTAGCGCGAGGAAGTACCGGCCGGTGATGCGAGAGCTGCCGCTAGGAGACAGATCGTGTGCTTGGTAGTGGTCTATGTGAAAGAGCGAGGACAGTCGGAGCCCGGAGAACGGGTCTTCGCCGACGCAGCCCATATCGAATGCGGAGAGGGCAAAGTCGTTGTCACCAGCCTCTTCGGTGAGTCGAAGAGTCTAGCAGCAGAAGTCCGCAGTATCGACCTGGTCAATAACCAGGTTATCCTTGAGAAGTAAACGCGGCTCCACGTCGAGACAACCCAAAGGATGTCGCAAGGCCGGTTGGATAACTAGGAGACACAGATATGCCAAAGATGTTCTTTCCTCAATACAAGAAGGGCCGGAATGGGATCGAGTGCTTCGAAGGCACGGTATTGGACCATGCTCGAGAGCTCGGCATCGAACTCGCCGCGGAATGCGGGGGTCGAGGTCAGTGTCGGCGCTGTGTGGTGCGGGTGGAGCGCGGAGCGGAGGCGCTCGCCGCGAAGACTACTGCGGAGCTCAAGGCCGACCTGTCAGAAGGAGAACGGCTTGCCTGCCAGGCCCGTGTAGCCGCGCCGGCGGACATTCGGGTCTATGCCAAGGGAGGCGCACCGTATACGATCCTGGTCAACTCTCAGCACCAGGCCGTAGACCTCGCGCCCGCGACCTATCGCACAGGAGAGTCGGTTGTGCGGAGGAGGCCAAGCGGAGAGGAGGTGCTGGAGCCTTATCGGGGTGGCATATACGGACTCGCCATAGATGTCGGAACCACGACGCTTGTGTTCGAGATCGTGGACCTGGAGTCGGGCGCCACCCTGGCAGCCTTGGCGCAGCGCAACCCGCAGACCGCCTACGGCGACGACGTGATCTCGCGGATCGGATACGCTCGGGACCATGAGGGAGGCCTCGCGGAGTTGCAGGCCGCGGTCGTCAACGCGATCAATGAGGCCTTAGCTCAGTGGGAGGAAGGCAACCAACAGGTGACCGACCGTATCTACGAGGTCACCGTGGTGGGCAATCCGACGATGCGAGATATCGTCTTCGGAGTAGATGTCTCCTCTCTCGGAGGGATTCCCTTTCAGCCCCAGTCAACGGCTCCGGTCGAGAGGAGCGCTTCCGACTTGGGTCTCCATCTGAACAGAGCGGCCCGAGTCTATGGCGGGCCGCTGATCGGCGGACACGCTGGTGCCGATGCGGTGGCCGACGTGCTCGCCAGCGGAATGCACACCCGGAAGCGACCCTCCATAATCGTGGACATTGGGACGAACGGCGAAGTAATCGTCGGCAACCGGGAGAGAATGTTCGCTGCTTCCTGCGCTGCAGGCGGGGCCTACGAAGGAGCTGCGGTGAGCTGCGGTGTGGGAGCCCTTCAGGGCGCCATCAGCAAGATTGCATTGAAGAATGGGCACATCAGCTACGAGACAATAGGAGGCAAGCCGCCCATCGGGCTGTGTGGATCTGGGCTGATCGATCTGCTTGCAGAGCTCTTGAGCACAGAGTTGATGACCCGCGCCGGCAAGCTGAGGACCCCGAACAGAGAGTTCCCCGTGAATGGAGACGCGGGGCTTGTGCTAACCCAGGAAGATGTGAACAACTTGATGCTGGCCCGGGCGGGAATGTCCTTGGACCAGAAGGCCCTTATGGAACGCTGGGGGATCGCCTCGGCCGAGCTCGAGCATGTCTATCTCGCTGGTGCGTTCGGCAATTACGTCAGCACAGAGAGCGCGGCCCGCATCGGCTTGCTCCCCGACGTGCAGGACCGGCTCGTCAAGCTTGGGAACGCCGCGCTGGAGGGCTCCAGGCTTATGTTGCTCTCCCAGGCTAAGAGGAGGGAGGCCGAACAGGTCGCGCGCGGTATCGAGTACATTCGTCCCAACGAGGACAGCGAGTTCTTCGATGCCCTGGTGGACCGGATGTGCTTCGAGGCCTGGCGCTGAAGTCCGACACGATGTCCGAGGAGCGATGTAGTATCCAAGGATGATTGGGACTTCAGCAAGAAGTGTTTCGCGGAATGGAGATGGAGAGGAATGCCCTTGTGTGGGAAGGGACGGGGCTCCCACACAGACCAGGCGGCCTTCTGCAAGCTAGCGAGAATCTATCACTCCGATCTCAACAAGGAGGCACTATGGAGCTGTTGATCGCCTTCGGCACGGATGACGAGCAACATCTGAAAGCTGACGACCATGTGGGCATGTCGCGCTACTTCCTGGTCTACGAGATCAGCGCCAGTGGGCACGAGTTCGTGGAACGGCGGGAGAACTCCAAGTACAAGGGTGAAGAGCGCTCCGGGCATGGGGACGCGAAGAAGGCGGAGGCCACGACCTCTGCGCTGGAGCGGGTCGACGTACTGGTGGGCCGCAGGTTTGGCCCCAATCTGCCCCGACTCCTTGCCAAGTTCCTCTGCGTGGTGGTGCGGACAGAGACCATTGCCGACGCCGTTCGCATAGTGCAGGCCAACCTGGACGCCGTAGTGACGGAGCATAGCAAGGGCAAGGCAAGAAAGCACCTAGTGCTGCATCCTTGATCACAGCGGAGCCAAGTGCTCACTCATGTGGGCGGGCAGGGACATGGAAGAGACGCGGGCGCTATGAGCAGTGCATTCAGGGCGAAGAGCTTTCCCTATCGAAGCGCGGTGGAATGGGTGGCCGAGAAGCGAGGCCGACTGACGGCGTCGGGCCTGCCTCCGCTGGAGGTGGCCACGCCGCCCGAATTCAAGGGCCATCCCGGCCTGTGGTCTCCAGAGCATCTGCTAGTGTGCGCGGTCAACGCGTGTATCATGACCACCTTCCTCGCCATCGCAGAGAGACACAATGTGAGCTTCCTCTCGTACGAGAGCGAGGCGGAAGGAACTGTCGAGATGGTCGAGGGCAAGTTCATGTTCTCTCGCATCGAGGTCTTCCCCACGATTGCCGTGGCAGACGAGCACATGGCAGCAGGTGTGCGACGAGCAGTAGATGGCGCGCATAGACGATGCCTCATCTCCCTTTCTTTGAAGACTGAGGTTATCGTCCACCCAGAAGTTGTCGTCGAGGATGAGCCCACACCCAGCTGAAGGGAAGCCGGTGTCCCACGCTACGACACTTGGGCCGCAATGAAGAAGACAGCGTCTCCCGACAGCGCATTTGCGCGCCGGACGAATAGAGAGCGACCGATAGCGTGAGGAAATGCAGTCATGGCAGAAGGAGTTGAGTTGATCTTCGAGGTAAGCCCGCAGGACTTTGACCGGGAGGTATTGGAGGCTTCCCGGGAGCGCCCTGTTGTGGTTGACTTCTGGGCGCCGTGGTGCGCGCCATGTCGCGTACTGGGGCCTACGCTTGAGCGGGTGGTGCTCTCGCTGGGCGGCCGCGCGCGGCTGGCCAAGGTGAACATAGAGCAAGACGCCAGTCTCGCCGCAAAATGGGGGATCAGCGGCATCCCGGCCGTCAAGGTGTTCAAAGATGGGGAAATCATTGGAGAGTTCGTGGGAGCCCTGCCCGAGTCTGAGATCCGCCGCCGGCTCTTGGCCGTGCTGCCTTCGAAAGCGGATGAGCTGGTCGCACAGGCCGATGAGTTGGCCGCCAAAGGAGACTCGGCAGAGGCAGAGACGAGATACCGCGAAGCCTTGGCTATCGACCCCCGCCACGGCCGGGCCTCCGTGCGCCTGGCAGAGACAGTCCTGGCCCGGGGAGATTACCAGGAGGCCAAGAAGCTGGTTTCGACGGCCGCCCTGGCGATGCCTCAGGACTCAGAAGTGGAGGCACTTCTGGGCCGTATATGGTTCGTCGAGCAGTGCGCCGAGAATGGAGGTCCCGAGGTCTGTCGGCGCAAGCAAGCCAAAGACCCCGAGAACCTGACCGCTCGTTTCAACTGGGCGTGCTGTCTGGCGGCACAGGGAGCATACAGGGATGCCTTGGAGGGATTATTGGACCTGGTGCGGGTTGATCGGACGTACGGCAAAGGCGCGCCAAAAGAGGCCATGGTACGCATCTTTTCCGCTCTAGGTGAGCAGAGTGAGCTGACCCGCCAGTACCGTCAGCGGCTGGCCAGGGAACTGTACGTGTAGTGCCCCCCCAGCTACAACCTCTCAGGCTAGGACAACACAGGTCCCAGCGTAACAGGTTTCCTGGGTCTCCCCGGTTGAGTCTGAATGGCCTCAGCGCAATGGATCCTTTCGATGGTAGGGCTAACTGCTGTGACGAATGGTGCGATACACCTCCAGGACAAGCGGTTGCTCGCCCAGAAAAGGAAGTGGGTCTTCACACTGGCGGGCACATGGAGCCCAGGTTAGGCCGCTTCTGCCAGCCAGCGAGCACCTATGCGGAATCCTACGAAGGCGGGCAGTAGCTGACGTGACCGCCATTCTCGGCCTGATTCTGCCTGTAGCTTTCCTCTTCTCCATGGTCGGCATGGGGGGAGGGCAGGTCTATACCCCGGCCTGCTACTGGCTCGGACTTGATCTGCGCACTCAAGCTGTCCCCCTCGCCCTCTGGCTTTCCTTTGCCAGTCAATCCACTGCCGCAACGAACTATTGGAGACACGGCCTCGTGAGATTCCGCTCCGGGCTGCCCATTGTCGGCGGCCTGATTGCCTTCGCTCCCGTCGGTGCCGTCTTCGCCCACCGTGTCTCCGACACAGTAATCCTCTTCCTGTTCGCTACCATGACCTTGGTCGCAGTCGCCGTCACTCTCACAGGCTGGAGGCCCAGAAGAAGCGCCCTCAACCCCAGCGAGATGCTCCTCATCGGCCTCTTCGTCGGCGCGCTGGTAGGCTTCCTGGCCGGAATGGTCGGACGAGGGGGCGGCAGCTTAATCGTCCCCGTGCTGCTGCTTCTCGGCTTCGAGCCCAAGACCGCGGCCGCTACATCCTCCTTCGCCGCGGCCTTCAGCGCGCTCGCAGGGTTCCTCGGCCACCTCGGCACTGCAGGCCTGCCTGTGTCTCCCCTGTGGTTCGCCGCCTTCAGCGGCGCCGCTATGGCGGCCGCCCTCGCCGGCTCCCGCACCATGGCCCGGCGCCTCGATAGCCGCAAGGTCAAGCGCCTCTTCACCATCGTGCTCCTGGGAATCGCAGTCAAGCTGTATTGGGAGATCTTCGCCGGCTAGCTGTATGGGGTCTCCATCCCCTCATGCAGGTTGCGGTTCGCCACGAGCGGGAGGCTGACCAGAGCTTCCCCTTGCTCGCTCTCGCAGAGAGAAGCGCAGTGCCACAAAACCGGCATCGGCGACAACTCCCGTTTGAGAAGTCTCGGACCGCTCCACGGGCTCGCCCGGCCTGCTAAACAGACAGCTCATTGCGCTGTCAAGGACAAACCCATCCCCCTCAGCCATCGCGATCACCTCGTCGCAGCTGTAGAAGTTGGCGATAGCGTAGAATGGATGCCCCTGTTCGCCCGTCCTCCGGTAGAACTTCCCCCAGGGGCTGTCGGCCGGGACCATTCCCACGATGAGAGAGCCGTCCTTCCTCAGGACGCGCGCACATTCACTCAGCGCTCTGGCTGGATCATCAAGGAAGCAGATGGTCGCAATCAGCAGCACCCCACCGAAGCAAGAATCCAGGTATGGTAGGCTTTCGCCGCGCCCCACCACCCCCCGAATGCCCCGCGACGCCGCCAGACCAAGCATCGGCAGAGACGGGTCCAAGCCGTCCACGATACCCAGCGCCTTCCCAAACCGCCCGGTTCCGACACCAACCTCGAGCCATTTGCCGACTCCATCACCCAACAGCTCGCGGAGGCAGGCAACCTCAATGGCGAAGATACTAGCCCCTTCCACCGAATCGTACCAGACGTCGTACCGATCAGCCAGCTTGTCAAAGGGATTGGCCTGCACTGAGCTTCACATCCCGCACCCGTCTCTCATGGTGCTCGGAGACTACAGTCACGCTAACTCGTTCTTTGCCACACCCCGTGCTTGTCCTCTCCATGCCCCCCATCAGCCCCAACGACGCCTCCGCCTCACCTCCGGCAGGCCTGGGAGATGTTGTGGCACTCCCGGGCTCGGCGAAACAGCCTGAGGCGTTTCCAAACCATCTGCTGTGGGCTATACCGCTGTGGCACTGGTCACCTCCGATAGGTGGTGTGTCCAACAACACTCTACCGAAGGTGCCGGTGCCTTTCCTCATCTCGCAGCTCTCTGGCACGACTCCCGTCGCTTCCTCCCTACCTGTTACCTATGTATGCTAACTCAGGAATGTGCTCCTCCCCTGGCCCTTGACAGGCGACCGATGAGGGTGTACGGTTGTGCGCACCTTTGAGAATGTGAGCACAATCACATGGCACAAACGCGGATACCGAAGGAGACAGTCGGGCGACTTCTCACCTATCTCCGCGTGCTGCTGTGCCTTGCCGAACAGGGGGTGGAGACGGTTTCATCCCACGACCTTGGAGATTCCTGCGACGTGAGACCGTGCGTGATCCGGAAGGATCTCTCGTACTTCGGAGGGTTCGGCAAGCGAGGTGTCGGATACGACGTGAATGGACTGATCGGGGAGATCCGCTCCATTCTGAAGCTGGATAGGGTCATGACGGCCGCGCTGGTGGGCGTGGGCAATGTCGGGAGGGCGTTGCTGGCCAACCCGCAGTTCGAGGGCGAGGGATTCAAGATTGCCGTCGCGTTCGACAGGGATCCAGACAAGATAGGCCGGGAGGTCAACGGCGTCGTGGTCGAGGATGTCGCCATCCTGGAACGGCGGATCCGGCAGGACGGGATAAAGCTCGGCATCGTCGCGGTGGGGGTTTCCGAGGCCCCGGCGATTGCCCATAGGCTTGCGGACGCCGGAGTGAAGGGAATCCTGTCCTTCGCCCCCTGTCCGTTGAGTATGCCTGAGGGTGTGAAGGTGATCTGCGTGGACCTGGCCACGGAAATGGCTCGACTCGTCTATTACCTGTAGGGAGCCACAAGGCGAATGCAGCAGGACGGCTTACCGCTTCGGGCGAGGGTTAAGAGCGCTGCATATCTGTTTGTGATCTCCCTCTTGGCCTGGCTTGGACTTACTTCAAGCCTGCGGCTCCAGGAGGTGCTGGTCGGAGTGGGGATATGCGTGGTGCTTTCCCTGTGGCTCGGACAGCAGTACTCCCGGCTGGGGTTGCCGCCTCTTGGAGCAAAGCGGCTGCTTTTCTTGCTCGCGTATCTCCTGGTGCTCGCTTTCGAGATACTGAGAGCGAACCTCGATGTGGCCTACCGGGTGCTACATCCGGCAATGCCCATACGTCCGGGCGTGGTGGTGATAAGAACCGGCCTCACATCCGATATTGCCAAGATGATTCTGGCAAACTCCATCACTCTGACCCCCGGGACATTCACGCTCGATGTGGTGGGGGACCGTTTGCTGATCCACTGGATCAACGTCCGGACGGACGATATGGAGGAGGCGTCGAGGCTGATCGGAGAGAGGTTCGAGAGATACCTGAGGGTGATTTTCGGGTGAGTTTCCTTCTGCCGGTACTGCTGGGCATCATTGGTGCAGCCATCTTGCTCTGCCTGCTGCGGATGGTGGGCGGGCCCACTCCGGCGGATCGCGCGGTGGCGGTGGATACTACGGCTACGGTCACCGCTGCGCTGCTGGTGCTGCTGGGGTTCGCCTTTAAGCGGTATGTGTATCTGGACGTGGCCTTGGTCTATGCGGTGCTGACACCTGGAAGGGGGCCTCTAGTGGCGACTGCGGGGGCCGTCGTCACCACGATTGGCACTCTCTTCCTGTTTCTAGGGAGCCTCGGCGTTCTCCGGTTTCCCGACGTCTACAACCGGTTGCAGGGCGGCACCAAGTGCACGACGCTGGGGGCGTTCCTGACCGTTATCGGCGTCGGGATCATGGCACCGGGGTGGTTCGTGAAGGCGCTTCTCATAGCCCTTTTCATCCTTCTGACGAACCCTATTTCAAGCCATGCGCTGGGCCGCGCAGGACGAAAGAGCGGTGTGCCGCTGTGGAAGGGGAGCGTGGTGGATAGAAGTGGGAGCCTCGAGAGCCCGGGCGGGGAGGGCCCGTGATCATCTTCCAGGCATTCCTGTTGGCGGCGATGCTCGTGGCTGCGATCTGCGCGGCGGCTTCCAGAGATCTGATGAACGCCGTCATTGCCTGTGCCTTCGTGAGCCTCGCGGCATCGATCATCTTCT
>JALGTG010000196.1 GCA_029821495.1 Candidatus Hebobacteria bacterium | reverse complement strand
CCCTCCCCCTCAGCCCCCGCCCGGCGGCGCCAGCCGCGTCGGCCGCGCACGAGACGACAACTGCGCCTCCGCACGAACCACGTGCCACGCCGTCTCGATCAGCCTCCGGTTCCGGTTCCGGCTCTCCCGCTGCAGCATTCGGTGCGCATCCTCCTCGCTCAGCCCGAACCGGCTCATCAGCACCCCCTTTGCACGATCCACCACCTTCCGAGCCTCAATCCACTCCCTCGCCTCGGCCACTCGCCGCCTCAACCGCAGCACATCGCCGGCTCGCCCCGCCGCCACCCGCACCCCCGCCGCCAGCGCCTGCGCCGCAACCGGCTCCACCAGGTGCACGAATGCCCCGGTCTCCACAGCCAGCTTCATCGCCTGCCGCGAGCCCGAAGGCGTCAGTAGCACCAGCGCATGCCCCTCCCTCTCTGCCGCCCGCGCAAACGCCGACACCAGCGAGAAGCTCCGCCCGCTCGTCCTCACCACCACCACACCTGGCCGCAGCTCCCGCACCCGCTCATACGCCCCCCCCTTTCTCAGCGGAAAAGCGCGCACCGCGTACCCCCACCCCCGCAGACCCCGCGCGACCTCCCCCGCCGCACCGGTCGTGTCCGCCACAACCGCAACTCTCATCTCAGCCATCTCTCCCTTGCCCTCTCTCATCATATCCCTCGCCCAGTTCCCTCGCCTCCCTCACCAAACACAGAGCCTCCCGCCCCTGCACCGTGGCGACAGGCAGCCATTGCCCGGCGAGCCCCAGCCCCCATGGCCGGAGAACTCGCACCCTCTTCTTCTTCTAGACCAGTCTAGTCGCGCTCAGCGCTGTCGGCAACCATGCGATGTAACCCCGGCGCGACAACCACCAATACCACCCAAGATCGTCGCCCCCCACCCTCAACACCCCACCCCCTACCTCCTACCCACCACCCACCAAATCCCGAGCGATCTCCGTCCACTCCGTGAACCGCTCAGGATGGTTATCACACGTGTGCGTATCCTTCAGCACCATCTCCACCACGCACCCCCGCGTCACCTCCAGCGCCTCCCGAATGTACCGTCTGATCCGCCCGGCATCGAACTCCCCGGCCAGATGTGCGGGATGCGGCTTCCAGGAGAATATGTAGTCCCCCCTCAGCCTCTCCGCACACTTCGCCACGTCCGCGAACGGAGAGATCGATATACGCCGAATGTTCGGGATTGTCAGCACATCGTCCAGCTTCAGCGTTAGGTCCTCACAGCACCCATACCCATTCAGCCCGAACCGCTCAAGCAGCCGCTTCTCGTACGCAAGCGCGAACTCCGCGTGCATCGCCGGCGACACCTGCGCCAGCTCCTGCGACTCCGCCGACGCCCACATGTCACACGGCCGTATCCGCTCCGGATCATAGTCCGCCTTCGGCAGCTCGCTCGTATACCCGTTCCCTCCCGTCGAGTGATACGTGCCGTCGTTGTTGACAGACAGCAGGTTCAACCCCTCCCACTGCTCGATCAACTTCCGGTGCCCCTCACACAGCACCTCCATCGCCTCGTGCACCCACCCCGGCTCCGTCACCATATCCACCATCACCTCTTCCAGCCCGCGCAGCGTGCAGTACTGCTGCATCATGTGGAACGACACATGGGCGACGCCCTTCAGCTTCACATCAAGGATGTCCCCAAACACCTCCCGCGCCAGCTCCAGGTCCCGCTCCGTGGCCGCCTCATCATACGAAATCTCGGGGTGGCGGATCTTCTTCAGGTCGGACGGCCTGTGGATCACCGGGTCGAACGCCCACGCCCCCAGCGCATCCGTGCTCGGCTTCGTCTTCGGCTCGATACCCCACCCGGTGCTGCGGACCACCTTCCCCACCACCGCCTCCCCCTCTATCACCGTATCATCTCGCAAGTAGTCGTAGTAGTAGACCCGGCTCCGCAGGCCCCACTCCCATCGCCGCGCCCATTCCGACTCGCACACCAGACACGACTCGGGCAACAGCTCCCGCCACGCCCCCTCCGGGAACACCAGAACCATCGGCCGCACCGGCTCCAGCCGGTTGTGCATCCCCCACATCTCCCGCCGCTCCGCCATAATCGGCAGCGCCGCAATCTCCGCCACGCGCCTCGCCAACTCGCGAAGCACCGATCTCTCCTCAGTGGTGATGCTCACGCAGCACTCCTACCGGCCCCGCTCCACTCCCTGTCCGCCCCCACACCGGCCCCCTCTCCACACCCCTAGTACGACTCGAACAGCCTCCCCCACTTCCCCTCCAGCGCCTCCTTCACCCGCCCCCTCCCGACGCACCGATACCAGTACACATCGTGATACAGCCTCGACGCAACATACGACCACGGCGCAATCGCCGTCCGCAGCAGAAACTTCTCCAGCGGCTTCAGCGGCCCCCAGTAGATCATCTTCTGGCCCCGGCTCGCAAATGTGTTCTGCCCTCGCGTGAAGCCCCAGTTCTCTCCGGAAATGTCGTCGCCGCGTATCTCGATCTCATCCACCTCTCCCACCCCCAGCCCCGCCTCGTGCGCCAGCCGGATGAACTCCAGCGACATCGGCTCGAATCCCATCATCTTCGCAGCCACCGCGTCTATCGCCACCTGATCCGCGCTCGCCAGAATCAGATCCTTCTCATGCGGCACCATACAGCGCGGCCCCGGCCCGTCCCCCGCGAACGTCGCGTCCATCACCGCGAACACCCCGGGGTGAATCTCTTTCTGAATCGTCAGCAGATCCACCAGCGTCTCGTGAATCACCGAATGCGTCCAGTGCCTCCTCTCGTGCAGCAGCCCCCCGAACGCATTCTTCATCGCCCCCGTCATCGTCGTGAAAACATGCGTCTTCGCCGTCGGCAGCTGGATGATATTGCTCCCCACCAGCCGCTTCGGTATCCTGATCCCGTCGGGGTAGATCTCCGGCAGCGCCAGCATCTTCCCCTTCGGCTCATACGTGATCCACTCTTCCCCCTCCTCGTACAGGTGCACATTCCGGATCCCGTGCTTCTCCACCACCGGCTTGTGCTTGTTCGCCACCTCCCCCTTCCTCGCAGACACGACCACCGTCCGGTTGTGAGCCCCGTACAGCTTCTCCTTCGGCCACCCGTCCGCCACCAGCTTCCCGATCACTCCATCCAGCTGCCACGGCGCCGTCGAGCACGCCGGATACCAATGATGCCACGATATGTTGATCTTCAAAGCCACCTCGGCCTCGCGGTCGAGGTGCTCCCGATATCCAGCCAGGTCGAGCAGCCGCGCGTAGTCCTCCAGCACCGTCTCGGGCTTAGTGCGTAGGACGGCGACGACAGATCTGCTCATGCCACCCTCCTCAGAAGAACCGGATCACCAACCCGACGATACCCACCCACACCACCAGGTTAACGAAGAACGGTCCGTCCGACAGCACTATCCGGTCCGGATCTCCACCCTCCCCCCTCTGATGAATCAGGTAGAGATACCGGAAGATCCCGTACACCACACACGGAATCGTGTAGATGAACGGACTCGCGTCAACGGAGGGAAGCGCACGCCCGAACGCCTCGATCGTGCGCGTGTCAACCGTGTAAAGCACATACGTCATCAGTGTCGATGCCGTCGCCACCGCTATCATCTGGTCGAGCAAATACGGCGTGTACTCGGTCAGGCTGACCCGGTGCGCGGAAGCATTCTCGTCCAGCAGCACCAGCTCGTGTCGCCTCTTGCTCAGCGCAATGAACAATGCCAGCGTCAGCGTGCAGATCACCAGCCACCGCGAAATCTCGACGTTGATAGCCTCCGCCCCGGCCGCCGCCCGCAGCACGAAGAAGATCGCCACCAGCAGCACGTCTAGAATCACCACTCGCTTCAGCCAGAACGAGTACAGCAGATTCAGGACAAGGTACAGCCCAGCACAGAGTGTGAAGCCCGGGTTGATCGCCAGTGCCAGCCTGATGCTGAAGACCGCCAGAAGAATCGCCGCGGGGACCGCCACCGCCACCGGCAGCCGCCCCGACGCGATCGGCCGCTTCCGCTTCCTCGGGTGCTGCCTGTCCTGCTCCGCATCCACCACATCGTTGACAATGTACACACTGCTCGACAGGAAGCAGAACACGATGAACGCGGCAATGCTCCACTCCACCGCCACCCTGTCCCAGAACCGCTCCCCAAACGCGATCGCAGCCAGGACGAACACATTCTTCATCCACTGACGCGGCCGCATTGCCTCTAGTAACGCGATGAACACAGTTCCCTGTCTCCGTAGTATACTGAATACCACACAGAAATACCCTTTCCCTATCCGGGCTGTGCCCGCCGACAGCCCCAGCACGGAGGCAGCACCATGCAGCGGCCGTTGTTCGACAGAAAGGCGCTCTCCCCTCGCCCCCTCGCCGACCGCCGCCACGACATGACCCTCGACGACGTTATCCCCCTCGACCGCGAACCCCCTCCCTTCGACCTCCCCGACCTCCCCCAGCTCGCCGACCGCATCGCAGACGCCGCGCGCAACGAGCGTCAGATCATCGTCGCCATGGGCGCCCACCCCATCAAACAAGGCCTGTCCCGCTTCCTAATAGACCTCATGCGCCGCCGCGCCATCACCTGCCTCGCCCTCAACGGCGCCTGCGTCATCCACGACTTCGAGCTCGCCCTCATCGGCGCCACCACCGAGAGCGTCGCTCACTACCTCCAGTCCGGCCAGTTCGGCCTCTGGCAGGAGACCGGACACATCAACGACATCGTCAACTCCGCCCCCGACAAGGGCTACGCCGCAGCCGTAGCCGAATCCATCGTCGCCCGCTCACTCCCCCATCGCGACATCAGCATCCTGGCCGCTGCTCACACCCTCGATGTCCCCGTTACCGCCCACATCGGAATCGGATACGACATCACCCACCAGCACCCCAACTTCGACCCCGCCGCCGCCGGCGCGGCCTCCTAT
>JALGTG010000195.1 GCA_029821495.1 Candidatus Hebobacteria bacterium | reverse complement strand
CTGGTGGCAGCCAGTCGCCAGATGGTCCGCTCTCGTCCTCGCCCTCTGGCTCGTCTGGCTCAGCCTCGCCGCCCTCGTGCGCAGGCAGTGGGCCGACCGCGAACGCCTCACCTTCCCCCTCGTCCAGTTCCCCCTAGAGGTCCTCCGCCCCGACCAGAACTCCCCCTCCCCCCCGTTCTTCCGCAACCGCCTCGTCTGGATCGGAGCAGCAGTCGTCTTCCTCGTTCACCTTGTCAACGGGCTCAACCACCACTTCCCCGCCGTCCCCAGCATCCCCACCTCCTGGGTGCTCGACTACTTCCTCCCCGACAGACCTTGGAGCGCCGCCGGCCCCTTCTACGTCAACATCTTTCCCTCCGCCATCGGCTTCGCCTACCTCCTCACCCTCGAGGTCGCCGCCGGCTTCTGGGCCTCCGTCCTCTTCATGAAGGCCCAAGGTGTTCTGCTCGCCGCGCTCGGCTACGAAGGAGGCAGCGCCTGGGGCGGCCCCATCAGCCAGGTCACCAGACACCAGCAGATGGGCGGCATGATCGTCCTCTCCCTAGTGCTGCTCTGGTTCCTCCGCGGCACCCTCACCGATTCCCTCCGCCGTCTCTTCGCCCCCACCCATTCGCCCGACGACGCCGACGAGCCCCTCAGCTACCGCTTTGCAGCACTCGGCCTCATCACAGGCCTTGCAGTCGCCTTCACATGGCTGCTCGCCGCCGGAATGACCCCCCTCTTCGCGGCCGCATTCCTCGTCGCCCTGCTGGGCATCTGCCTCGTGCTCACCCGAATCGTCGCCGAGGCCGGAATGCTGATGGTCCAGCTCAGCTTCACTCCCGTCGACTACCTCCTCATGCTCGGAGGAACATCCGCCCTCGGACCCGCCAATGCCACCATTCTCACCTTCGTGGACATCGCATTCAGCTGGGACCTCCGCGAGTTCATCATGCCCTCGGTCCTCAACGCCTTCCACCTCGCTGATCGCTCCGGCATCAGCACGCGCAGCCTCTCCCGCCTCCTCCCCCTTGCCCTCATCTTCTGTTCCCTCGTCGCTCTGCTCGCCTTCCTTCTCACCTTCTACCGGTACGGCGCAGCCTCCACCGTCATGAGCCTCGGCTCCCACCCCAGGCGCTTCTTCGCCACCCTCGCCGCCAATCTCCAGGACCCGACCCACCCCTCCAGCATCCAGTACATCTCCACCGCCGCCGGCGCCGCAATGATGGCCGCCCTCGTCTGGCTCCGACTCAACTTCATCTGGTGGCCCGTTCACCCACTCGGCTTCGTCATGGCCACCTCCTGGGCCAGCCTCAACCTCTGGTTCTCGCTACTCCTGGGATGGCTCTTCAAACTCCTCACCATTCGCTACATGGGCCTCCGCGGATACGTCCAACTCCGCCCCCTCTTCATGGGAGTCATAATGGGCGACGTCCTCGCCGCACTCCTCTGGATCATCGTCGGGTTCTTCACCCGAGTCGGCGTAATGGTGACCGTCGCCTAGCCCCCCTCGTCCCGCTCCCCCTCACCCCCCAAACTGCGGCAGATACTCCGCCTGCGCCTCCAGCAGACCCCGTGGTATCCAGAAACTCATCCGTGCCCCGGAGCGCCCTCAAAGCGGTCGCGCGGGCGCGCCCCCCTCACCACCGCTTCCAGGTGGCTACCCACCAGCACCGGCCAGAGTTCAGACCATCCCTCCATCCAGCCCGCGGTGTCGGCCCGCCGTGTCGTCCTAACTGCCACCGCGAGAATGCTGCTCCCCGGAGCCAGGCCCTCCAGGGGCCTCTTTTCTAGCCGAACACAGGCAACCTATGGGTCGTGTCTGCACTCGTAGTCTGTCATGATGTGGTTGACCTGGGCTTTTATGCTTATGCGCTGCCCCCACGCAAGCGCGCAGTCCACCTCGACCCTGGCAAGGATGCAACCGACTCCGTGCCAGCCCGTCGTCTGGTTGGACCAAGCGCCCTCGGCCTCCAGCACCTTGGTCTCGCCGTGCCACCGGGGATCGGCCCACTCCTTGTAGTCGTACTTTGTGTCCTTATCGCCACCTGCCCTTGTCTCCGACCTCCAACTGATGCCCCACGTGGGACCGGGGTCCCCGTACTCTATGATGTTGTGCCAGGTCTGGCTCTTCACGTAGCGCTGCTGGTTCCAGGTCGAAGGCATGGGCCCGGGTCTCGGGCCGGTGGCCCTGAGGTGGAGCCTCGCGTAGACTGCAGCGCTGGCGGCGACGCTAAACTGGTAGTCGATGGGACTGCCCGCCTTGTTCTTAGCCCGGTAGCAGTAGGCAGTGGCCGTCGCCCATTGCGCCTCGGCTTCCGAGACGCGCTGGCCGACGAGGACTTCGATAGGGCCGAAGTCGGGGTCCAAGTAGGTCTTCTTGACGTACTCGTTAATGGGATCGCTCCACAGGTGGTCATACTCGACGTAATCCACCACCCACTCGCCCGGTGGCGGCGGCCCCGCCGCCAAGACCGGAGCGCCGACAAGAAGCGCGGCCACTGAGAAGAGGACAGCAGCGCGCTGGGCGGTCATGATGTCGGCTCCTGCGCCGAGTGCCGCGCGGCCAATGCTTCATCGAGGGCCTCTTGAAGGGCCTCTTGCTCCTCCGGCGACAGCATCGGCGGGCGCTCCGCCCAGTAGAAGCTTTGGGTTGCGTAGGCGAGGGAGGAGGCCGCGAGCATCGCTTGGCCGTAGAGATCGTGGGCGTTCGGGTCGCGTGGTCTCTGGAGCCAGGATAGCTGTTCCTGCAAGGACTCGGGGGAGGCCTGCACGAGTTCGCCAACATGGGCGCGCAGGTTCTCCATCTCCTCGCTGGTCAGCGGCCGCTTGAACACTGGCGTTGCTGGACTGAGGAAGTTCGCGAGCACTAGTTGATAGCCCTGCTCGAAGATGGCCCCGGCTATGGTTCTCTCTGCCGCGTCGGGGTCGGCGATCATGGGGGCCAGCTGCGCGGTGAGGCCCTCTTGGAGCAGGTGGAAGAGCTCGGCGATCTGAAAGCCGACCTCGTGCCGTACCTGCATGAACGGGTCTTCGGACAGACCGCGGGCCTCCCCTGTCTGGGGCAGGGGATTGGCCAGGTAGTACTCCAGGTTGTAGAGATTCGTGCGTACGTCGCGGCGCAGTTCCAACTCAAGTGGGGGCCGGCGCGGGGTATACCCGTCCACTCCGCCCATCATGCAGCGTTGGACAATGGTGAACTGCTGGATGCCGAGGGGTTCGTGTATCAGGTCCTTCAGCCCCTGGACAAGCTCCCCACGGGGGCCGGCGATCACGTCGGGTGGGAGCGCGTCCCCGCAGTCCTCGACTAGCCAGGCGGCCCAGAAGTCACCAATCCATTCCGCCTGCTCCTCGACAGTCCGTGGCAGCTCTGCTGCCATCGCTGTGGGCAGCGCCAACGTGGCGCACAAACCCACGGCGGCCAGCACTAGCAAACGTTGCATCACACCCTCCTTGCCCTGTGTCTGCTGAGGGTGTCCAATTGTACCCCCCCGGCTCAGAAAGTCAACCCCGGGAGAGGCGTAACTGCTAGTTTCCTGCGGGAGGAATCGGGCCAAAGTTCAAGAATCAGGCGGCAAGTGGAGTTCCACAGCGTGCATCGCATCAGCAGTCGCGACCATCACAGATGCCGTGAAGTACCCGAAGCTGCCCAGCGCACCAGAGCAACGGCCTCTGTACTGTCATCGCTGTGGCCGCGCAGACCTCCCCGGGGCTGCCAGCCTTCCCCCTCACCCCCCAAACTGCGGCAGATACTCCGCATGCGCCGCCAGCAGACCCTCCAGCACCGCCTTCGCCGCCCCCACCGACGGCACCAGCGGATTCGCCACCAGCGCCTGCACCGCCACCCCTCGATCCCCCGTCACCGCCGCCTCTATCGTCAGCTCCTCGTACGCCTTCACCTGCTGCAGCAAACCCCGCAGCTCCGGCCCCAGCGGCCCCACCGTCAGCGGCCGCGGCCCATCACCCCCGATCACACAGCTCACCTCCACCACCGACTCCGCCGGCAAGTCCGATAGCGCCCCCTCGTTCCTCGTGTTCACACATTGGATATCCCGCCGGTCACCGTGAATCGACGACATCAGCCGCACCGCCGCCTCCGAATACAGCGCCCCACCCCGGCGCGACAGCGCCTCCGGCTTCTCCGCCAAATCCGGATCCCGGTACAGATCGAGCAGCTCCTTCTCTATCCCCACAATCTCCTCGCCCCGCGTCGGCTTCCCCTCCGCCGCCGCCTTCTGCAGCTTCGCCAGCATCTCGTCGCCTTCATAGTAGTAGTGGTGATACCCACACGGCACCGCCCGCAGCGACTCGATCAGCCCCGCCGGCCACTCTCCCCCGGCCTCCACCTTCTCCAGCAGATCCGCCGTTATCTCAACCCCCCGGCAGAACGCCCTCCTGATCCACAGCAGATGGTTGCACCCCACATACTCGATGAACAGCTCCTCCGGCTCGACCTCGTACTCCCCCGCTATCCACCGCTCCATGTTGATCGCATTGTTGCACAGCCCCACCACCCGCGTCTTTGTGTGCCGCGTCACCGCCTCGGTTACGATCCCACTTGGATTCGTGAAGTTGATCAGCCACGCACCCGGCGCCAGCTCCTCCATATCCCGACAGATGTCCAACATCACCGGGATCGTCCTCAGCGCCTTCGCAAATCCCCCCGGACCCGTCGTCTCCTGCCCGATCATCCCGTGCTCCAGCGGCACTCGCTCATCCTTGATCCGCGCCGCAATCCCCCCCACCCGCATCTGCGTCACCACATAGTCCGCCCCCGGCAGCGCCTCCCTCCGATCCAGCGTCAGTCGCAGACCGAACGGATCGCCGGCCTTCCCAACCATCCGCCCCGCAAGCCCTCCCACCACCTCCAGCTTCTCACTCCCCTCCGGAATATCAACCAGCCACACCTCCCCCAGCGAAAGCTCCTCCGCGCGCGCGATCAGCCCCTCCAC
>JALGTG010000194.1 GCA_029821495.1 Candidatus Hebobacteria bacterium | reverse complement strand
CACTCGTTCCACCCTCCGACTCTTGACCAACTCGGCGATCCGCGCGAAGTCCTCCGCGCGCGAGCCCCGCTCGACCACCGAAAGTGGGCGCGCGGTCACGCCCATCTCGTCGCTGACCGCTACGCCGATGCGCCGCTCACCGTAGTCGAGCCCCAGCACGGTCACGCGCGCACCTCCGCAGAGCGCGAAGCCAGGAAGATCGTCGCGCTCATCGCCACTCCCAGCGCCGCGGCCGCCGCCACGACCCCCGAGTCGTTCACCACCATCGCCACGCCCGCCAGCACGACCGCGCCGAAGATGCCGGCGCCGAGGCTGGGCCGGGCCTCAAGCTCGCGCCGCGCCGGCCCACCGCGCCGGAGCAGTCGCCACATCACAGCGGCGAAGAGAAGTCCCCCGGCCATGAACCCAAGCCGGTATGAGACGAGCAGGCCCCAGTTCATAGCGGCCTTGCGCAAAACCGTGTCTCCGAGCGTTCCGAGGTCGCCGCTCAGCAGGCCGGCCGCGCTCGCCCCGATGTGTGTTCGCTCCGCGGCCGGACTCAGCAGATCGAGCCCAACGGGAATCGCGGCGCTGGCGGCGAGCACCAACACCACCACGACTGCCGATCTGCCCACACCCTTCCGCGCGCGCAGCACCCACAAAGCGGCCAGCCCGGCCGCCGCCGCAAACGCTCCCCCCAGGTTCGCCCCCCACCACGGCGTGCCGATCACGAGCACGACCGCGGCGCCGATGATCCCGCCCACCCACTTGGCCCTCGGGACCGCCTGAAGCAGCGCGCCCAACCCCACCACAGTCATCGCTCCGAGGAAGCCCGCGTACTCGTTGCCAATACCGTAGAACCGCGATCCCAACATCACACCGAATCCCATCGTCGAGCGCCGCATCATCGGCGAGCCGAGTAGCACATCCACCACGATCAGTCCTGCGCCCAGCAGCATCGCCAGCGCCAGCGCTTTGCTCGCGCCGCTGACCCGGGCGGCCCCCAGCGCGACCGCGGCCGCAACGCCGGCCGCCACGAGCAGGTGCAGCGCCGGCCGATCCAGGCCGACCGCCGGAGCCAGCAGGAAACCCACGGGCGCGAGCGCGCACCCAAGGCCGCCCGCGCCGAGCCGCCTCAAGCCTCGCGGCCAGCAGAGGCCGAGCGCCAGAGCGAGCGCGAACAGCAGACCGCCGTAGGCCAGATACCATTTCCCGACCGTGAAGCGCAAACGGTAGCGGTCGGTGAGCATCCGGTCGAGAGCGTCCAGTCGCGACACCGCGTCCGGCGCGGGTATTACCTCAATCACCCGGCCGCTCGCGACATCCCCGCCGACGTCGCGGCCGTCCCGCCAGTCGAGGATGGTGGGCGCGATGTCCGCAACAGTGACGAGCCCGGGCCAGCGAGTGCTGGAGCTGGTCAATATGCCCGGGCCGCGGTCGTCGGCCGCGCGACGCGCCGCCAGCCAGCCGAGACCGGCATGTTCCGATGCGCTGCCGGCCGTGGGCACGGGCGACGTCGCCAAGACGAATGCGGGCCCGGCCAGCAGCGCCTCCGACGCGTCGCGGAGAGCTAGATCGGCGTCGGAAAGAGATCGCTCGCCAGTCAGGTCAAGCAGCGCGACAGCGCCCTCTGAATACTCCTGGACCACAGCGTGTCGCGCGGCGTCGAGGTCCGAGGATGCGGGCAGCAGGCCCACCGCCGCGGTGGCGAGGAAGGCGTGGAGGTTCGGCATGTCGGCCGTCCGGATGTCGTGCCACGAGGAGGGAGGCATGATCACCAGAACGACAGGCGGCTCCGGCTCTCCTGCGCGGAGGCGAGGGGCACTCGCCGCGGCGACGGTGGCAGCCTGACACACAGAACCCCAAAGCCCCCCCAGCCCCCAGACGAGGAGAACCGCCGCCAGGGCGGTTCGGGGCGACCGCGGGGAGCTTCTACTTCGCCTGGGCAGCGACCAGCTCCTTGGCCTTCGCCAGCGCCTCATCCAGCCGCTCCGGGTTCTTCCCGCCGGCCTGCGCGAAATCCGGCCGCCCTCCTCCCCCACCCCCGGCCACCTTCGCCACCCCACCGATTAGATTCCCCGCGTGGTACCCAGCCGACACCAGATCCTTCGTCACCGCGCCGACGAACTGAACCCGCCCCTTCGCCTCGCAGCCGAGCACGACTATCCCGGACCCGAGCCGTTGGCGCAGGTCGTCCGCCAGACTCCGCAGAGCATCCGCGTTCAGGTCATCTACCCGGGCGGCCACCAGCTTGACACCGGCGAGATCGATGGCCTGGGCGACCAGATCACCGGCCAGCTCGCCCGCGCGCTTCACCTGCAGTTTGCCCTCTAGGCGGGCCTTCGCGCGAAGCTCGCCCTGAAGTGAGGCGATGCGGGCGACCACCTCCTCCGGCGGAGACTTCAGCGCCGCCGCCGCGCCTTCGAGCAGCTCGCGCTGCCGCGCGGCCAGCGCCTGCGCCTGCGCTCCCGTGACCGCCTCGATCCGCCGCAGCCCCGCACCGATGCTGCCCTCACTGACGATTGCGAAGCCCCCGATGCCGCCGGCGTGCGCCAGATGCGTCCCGCCGCAGAGCTCCTTGCTGAACTCGCCGATCTGCACCACCCTCACCCGTTCCCCGTACTTCTCCCCGAACAGCGCGATGGCGCCTGCCTCCCGCGCCTCCTCCCTGCTCATCTCCCGAGTCGTCAGGTCGTGGTCCTGGAGCGACAGGCGAAGTACCTCATCCTCGATCTTCCTGCGCTCCTCCTCAGTTACTGCCGCGAAGTGGGAGAAGTCGAATCGCAGCCGGTCGGCGTCCACCAGCGAGCCGGACTGTGCCGCGTGCTCGCCGAGCACCCGCCTCAGCGTGCAGTGCAGGAGGTGGGTTGCGGTGTGGGCGCGGGCGATGGCCTGCCGCCGTTCGTCGTCCACCCGCGCCGCCACTCGCTGCCCAACCTTCAGCTCTCCCGACTTGACTCGCACCTTGTGCGCGTACGCGCCTTCGACCGGGTGGTAGGTGTCCAACACCTCCGCTCGCGTGCCCTCTGCCTCCAGCGCGCCGCGGTCGCCGACCTGGCCGCCGCTCTCGGCATAGAAGGGCGTCGCATCGAGGAAGACCTCACCTTCCTGTCCCTCGGCCAGCGAGTCCGCCGCCGAGCCGTCTCTCACAATGCCGATAACCGCGCCCTCCGCGGCACACCTGTCGTACCCGAGAAAGGCGGTCTTCCCCACGAAACCCTGGTATCCGGAACGCGCCGCAGACGCGAAGTCCTCCCCGGCGCGGGCGCGTCCCCGCTCCCGCTGCTCGTCCATCGCTCGCTCGAACCCCCCTTCGTCCAGCTCCAGCCCGCTCTCCGCAGCGATGTCGGCCGCGAGGTCCTTCGGCAGCCCGTACGTGTCGTGCAGCCTGAATGCTTCTTCGCCCGGCAGCGCGTCCAGCCCGCCCGCCTTCGCCCGCTCAATGGCGTCGGCCAGCGGCCCGAGCCCCCGCTCCAGCGTGTCCTCGAACTGCTTCTCTTCCTCGTGCAGCCAGGTGACTATGCGCTGCTGCGCCCCGCGCAGCTCCGGATAGACATCCCCCATGGTGTCAATGACGGTCGGCGCCAGCTCGTACAGGAAAGGCTCCTCCACCCCGAGGTGCCGGCCGAAGCGATAGGCGCGCCGCAATACCCTCCGCAGCACATAGCCCGCACCCTCGTTGGACGGCGTGAACCCATCGGCCAGCAGAAACGCCAGCGCGCGCACGTGGTCGGCGATCACTTGCGCCGCATGTTCCTCCCGCTGTCCCAGCAACTCCGCCAGCTTCGGGTTGGCCTTCCTCGCGCGCGCGACGGTGGCCGACATAATCGGCGCCAGCAGATCGGTCTCGAAGATCGATGGCACGCCCTGTGTGTGGGCCGCCAGACGCTCGAAGCCCATCCCCGTGTCGATGCCCATCTCCGGCAGTGGCTCCAGCTCACCGGCCTCGGTCTTGTTGTGCATCTGGAACACCAGGTTCCAGACCTCGTCGAACCGCGGGCAGTCGCACGTTGGACTGCAGTCGGGCCTCCCGCAGCCCCGTTCCTCACCGGTGTCCAGGTAGAGCTCCGTGTCCGGCCCGCACGGCCCGGAGTCGCCCACGGGACCCCACCAGTTTGTCTCGTCCGTTACGATCCGCTCCGCCGGGACGCCGATAACATCGCGCCAGACACCCGGCGATTCGTCGTCCTCGGGATGGACTGTGATCCAGATGCGCGCCTTCGGGATCGCCAGGACCTCCGTTACGTACTCCCAAGCGTACTCGATGGCTCCGCGCTTGAAGTAGTCGCCGAACGAGAAGTTCCCCAGCATTTCGAAGAAGGTGCAGTGCCACGGGGTCCGACCCACCTCCTCGACGTCGTCGGCCCGGAAGCACTTCTGGCAGGTCGCCGCCCGGGGGTGCTCGGCGGGCACCAATCCCCGAAACCACGGCACGAACTGCTGCATCCCCGCGCTCGTGAACAGCGTCGTCGCGTCCGCAGGCTTCAGGGGCGAGCTGGGGAGTATCTTGTGATCGCGCTGCGCGAAGAAATCCAGGAAGCTCCGGCGCAGCTCCCGGCTCGTCATATGCTCCTCAACCTCCACAGCAATGGCTAGGCCTCTGCCACGGGCAGAGGCCGGGCGCGCAATCGCCGCCTATTATAGCAGACTCACGCGCCGGCCGCATCGGCCGGCTCTTGGGAGAAGACCTCCGGCCAGAAGTGCAGCAGCACCACCTTTATCGCGACAGCGAGCGGCACGGCCAGCACGATGCCGACGAACTTGAACATCACGGCGCCCGCCAGCACCGCGAAGATCACCACCAGCGGGTGCAGGCCGACCCGCTGCCCGATCACCCTCGGTGTCACCCCGTAGTCGAAGCATATGTTGCCCCCGAGCAGCACTCCCAACACGATCAGGACCGCCCCGAAGCTCTGCCCCGTTATCCCCATCGTGATCGCAATCGCGGCCATCGCCGCGGGGAAC
>JALGTG010000193.1 GCA_029821495.1 Candidatus Hebobacteria bacterium | reverse complement strand
GTCCGGCTGCGCAAGGCCGGGCGGCGGCTGGTGGGGCTCTGCCCGTTCCACCAGGAGAAGACGCCTTCCTTCACTGTCGACCCCGAGAAGGGCCTGTGGCACTGCTTCGGCTGCAAGGCCGGGGGGGACTTGTTCCGGTTCGTGGAGATGGTCGAGAAGGTCTCATTCCCAGAGGCGGTAGAGCTGCTCGCCCGCCGGCTCGGGCTGCCGCCGAGAGACCGAGCCAGCCCGGCCCAACAGCGCGAGCGGGAGCGCGTCTTCTCGCTTCACGAGCAGGCGGCTCGGCTCTTTCAGTCCGCGCTCCGCTCGGACGCGGGCCGCTCGGTGAGGGTCTACCTGCAGAAGCGCGGGATCGGTCAGGCGCTGGCCGAGGAGTTCGAGCTCGGCTACGCGCCCGACGCGTGGGACGCGCTGATGAGCGCGATGCAGAAGAAGGGCTACTCCCCGAAGGAACTGGCGGCCGCCGGGCTCGCGGTTCAGAGGGAGGATCGGTTCTACGATCGGTTCCGAAATCGCCTGATGTTCCCGATAAAGAGCGCGACCGGCCGCGTTATCGCGTTCGGCGGCCGCGCGCTGGCCGACGATCAGCAGCCGAAGTACCTCAACTCGCCCGAGACGGCCATCTTCCAGAAGGGCCGTACTCTCTGGGCCTTCGACCGCGCGCGGCGGGCGATGGGAGACGCGGAGCGCGCGATTGTGGTGGAGGGATACCTGGACGTCATCGCCTGCCACGAGGCGGGGATGAGCGAGACGGTGGCGACGATGGGCACCGCCCTCACATCGCAGCACGTAGAGCTGCTGCGAAGACAAGTGGGACGACTGGTGCTCGCATTCGACTCAGACTCGGCGGGCCTGGCGGCCGCGCTCCGAGGCAGGGAGCTATTCCAGCAAGCGGGATTGGATGTGCGCGTGGTAAGCCTGCCGGAAGGGCTGGACCCCGACAACGTGATTCGGGACAGGGGGTCGGCGGCCTTCAGAGAGCTGGTCGAGCAGGCGCCGCCAATGGTGGAGTGGGAGCTGACTCGCATCCTGTCCCGAGCGGAGGGCGAGGGTGACCGCGCGCGGGCGGATGCTCTTCGCGAGGCGGTGTCCGCCCTGGCACGTGTGCCGGCAGGGGCAGATAGGGAATACTACCTAAGGTGGCTTGCCGAGCGCTACCGCCCGGATTCCCCTGATCGCAGGAGACCTCTGGAGACCGAGCTGCGAGAGGCCCTCGCGACCGAGATCAAGAGGGCGAGCGGCCGCTCCCGGCGAACAAGTGCGCAGGACTCTGGTCGGGGCCCCGCGCGCCAGGGCCTGGAGAAGCCACCTTCGGGGCGGCTCCAGGCGTCTCTCTTGGCCGCGCTCCTTCAGCGCGGCGACCTCGCCCAGCAGCACGTCGGATCTCTGGAGGTGGAAGACTTCTCGGGAGAGGGACACAGAGCGGTCTTCGAGGCACTCCAGAAGCTGGTGGCAAAGGGAGAGCCCGTCGGCCCGCAGGCCGTGCTGGCGGAACTCGATCCGGACTCCCGGCCGGCGCTCGCCGAGCTGGCGTTGGAGTACGTGCCCGAGGAGCGAGTCGAGGAATCGGTTGTTGTAGGAGTCAGACGGCTGGTCGAACTCCGACTGCGCCGCGAGGAGAGGGCGCTGCTGAGACGGGTGGCCGATGCCGCATCCAGGGAGGAGCAGGAAGCCGTACGAGAGCAGCTGGCGGCGATTCACGAGGAACTGACCGAGATCAAGAAGCGGTGGTCGAAGCTCACCGGCCAGCGGATCGTGGGCACGGAATAGGCCGAGGGCGGGGCTCAGGGCGGGTGGTGGGCGCCCGCATGGATGCGGAATGCTGACTGGAAGATCGGGAAAGAAAAGCAGGCATGGACAGAGCGTGCGGAGAAGAGAAGGACAGGGTGGAGATGGATGGCGCGACGGCGTGATCTGAAAAAACCCGACGAGGTGCAGAAGCTGGTCGAGCAGGGACGCAAGCAGGGAGGCGTCCTCACCTACGAGGAAGTAAACGACACGCTGAGCGAAGACCGGGTCGACCCAGATCAGCTCGACGACATTCTGCAAATGGTGGGCGACGAGGGCATCCGCGTCGTCGAGAAGGCAGCGGCGCCCCACCGGGAGCCGGACTCGAGAACGACGGGGAAGCCCGCCGCCACGCGCACTGCGGTTGCCCATCCGGAGGAAGAGGTCCCCGCCGTTGAGGGCATCCCGCCCGACGACTCCGTGCGGATGTATCTGCGTGAGATCGGGCGCGTGCAGCTGCTCACCTCGCGAGAAGAGGTCGGGCTGGCGAAGAAGCTAGAGCGGTCGACGATATTGTCAAAGCTCCAGGAGGTCTGGGAGTACAGCACCAACGTGCTGGGCCGCGAGCCGCGCCTGGGGGACGTAACGCGCGCCATCGAGAGCTTCAGCGATCCGGACCTCAACGAGGAGATCGAGGTAATCGACCACGTCATGAAGCGCTTGCTGTCGCGCGGCATGGAGGTGGCAGAGTTCACGCCGGAGCGCGTGCACAAGGAGGTACACTCCTACCTCCGCCACTGCCTGGACGACCTCAAAACAAAGCAGATGATGCTGCTGCGGGACTACGCCGCGCCTGAGGACGGCGGCAAACGCGTCGGCAAGGCAGAGCTGCACAGCGCCCTCGCCGAGTCTCGCCGTCGGGGCGATCTCTACCGGCGCTTCCGACGCAGGTTCCAGATGCGGCGGGCGAAGCGGGATCTGTTCCTACGCAAAGTATGGGAGCAGTTCCGGGCAGAGGCGCGGAGTGAAGAGGAGGCCGGCCCGCCGGAGGCCGGGGATGCCGTGCGCCGCTACGATGCGCCCGGCATCTTGGACATATCTGCCACGAAGCTGCGACGCAATCTCCGCGTTCTCACCGCGGCGAAGCGGATCGACCCCGGCCCGCCGCCGCGCGAGCCCACCTTGCGCGAGGTCGCCCGCGCCACCAAGACCACTGTGGCAGAGATCAACGAGATACTCTCGTGGGCCCATAACGTGTTGGTGGATGGCAGGGCCGCCAAGCAACGGCTGACGGAGGCGAACCTCCGCCTGGTCGTGAGCATCGCCAAGAAGTACAGCGGCAGGGGGATGTCGTTTCTCGATCTGATCCAGGAGGGGAACATCGGGCTGATTCGCGCGGTCGAGAAGTTCGACTACCGCAAGAAGTTCAAGTTCTCCACCTACGCCACCTGGTGGATACGACAGGCCATCACCCGAGCCATCGCCGACCAGGGCCGGACCATCCGCATCCCCGTCCATATGGTGGAAACGATCAACAAGCTCGTGAAGATCTCCCGCCAGCTCCACCAGCAGTTGGGCCGAGAGCCTACCTGGGAGGAAATCGCCGAATCCATGGAGGGCCCGTTCGAGACCCCCGAGGAGCGGCAGAAGGCCGTTCAGCGAGTGACCGAGATCTTCCGCATCGCGCCCGAGCCGCTCTCGCTGGAGACCCCAATCGGCGAGGAGGAGAACTCGCACCTGGGCGACTTCATCGAGGACCAGGATGCCGTCTCTCCCGCGGACGCGGCCTCGACGCTCGTGCTGCGCGAGCAGCTCGAATCCGTCCTCGACACGCTCACGGAGCGAGAGCGAGACGTTCTCAAGCTCCGGTTCGGCCTCGACGACGGCTACCAGCGAACGCTGGAAGAGGTGGGGTACATCTTCAAGGTGACGCGGGAGCGGATTCGCCAGATCGAGGCAAAGGCGCTCAAAAAGCTGAAGCACCCGAGCCGCAGCCGCAAGCTGCGCGACTACCTCGACTGAGAGGCCTCCCCTATGAGCCCAGCCAACCGTTGGCCGCGCCGCGCGCTCCTTCCCGTCCTCATCCTGGGCGTGCTCGCGGGCGCAGTCTATCTGGTGCTCGCGGCCGCGCCGCCATCGCCGAGCCGGGAGAACATGTGGCTGGACGAGCGGCGGGTCACTGTGGAGTATACCCCCTCCGCCCAGGCCGACGACCTGAAGCTGCCCTTCTATCCCGAGGCCAGCGTCGAGAGCAGCTTGTGCTATTCGGTCAAGACTACGGACGGAGTCCCGGTCACCTTCTACGGCTACGCCGCCCTTCACGCCTCCGATGACGCCGAGAAAGTGGCGGAGTTCTACAGCGCCCAGCTCCCGGGGAACCCCGAGCCGGAGGCGATCGAGGATGGGTCGGGCAGGCGGTACGTGCTCGCCATCGCCGACGACAACGAAGTTCGCAGAGCGATCATCGTGCAGCAGGACGAGGGCTCTCGTATCGAGCTCACGCGGGCGACGCGGCCGGTCATCCCCACCCCCGCGCCGCGGCCGCGAACCCGACGGGAGACGCCCGTCTAGGCCGAACCTTAGAGCGCGTACCTTGACGCCCGCGCCGCGGTCTGCTAGGATTCCCTTGAAGTGATCGCGGGCCCGCTGCTCTGAGCAGTCGGGTCGCTGTTGCCTCCGGGGCCATGGTCAAGTGGGAAGACGCGTCCCTCGCACGGACGAATCGGCGGTTCGAATCCGCCTGGCTCCACCACTCTCCCTTCTCTCTCCAGAGACCGGCTTCTGCCCGCAGCCATAAGCCCACGCTCTGCCCGCTCGTGCACGAAGCTCGCGCTCTCCATAGGGGGCTCCCTCGCTCGCGGCGAAGCAGGTTGGAGAGGTCCCCCGCATCAGGAATACTGGGTCCATGCCCCGCGAACTCCGCCATCTGAAGACACTCGAGGAGGCCCGCAAGATCCTCTGGGATGCCCTGCCCGAGCGTATCCGCGAAGGACGGCTCGGCGTCCGCCGGGTGAATCTGGTGGACGCCGTCGGCATGGCTCTCGACGAAGACGTGACATCGCCGACCGACCTGCCGCCGTTCGATCGCTCGCTCATGGACGGCTACGCGGTCCGTGCCCAGGACACCTTTGGGGCCTCCGAGGGTCTGCCAGCTTATCTCAAAGTGGTGGGAGAGGTGCGCATGGGCGAAGCGCCTGGGTTCGCACTGTCCCACAACCAGACGGCGTGCATTCCGACCGGAGGGATGTTGCCCGAGGCCGCCGACGCGGTCGTCAT
>JALGTG010000192.1 GCA_029821495.1 Candidatus Hebobacteria bacterium | reverse complement strand
GGCACTGCGGAACTGGTCCTCGACGCCGGCACCTACCACATGACCGACCTCGAGATCTTCGGCAGCGCGCAGATCACCTGCAACGGCAAGGTCGTCCTATACATCGACCAGACCGCAGACGTGGGCAGCCCGGATATCCGCGTCGGCGGGAACGGTATCGTCAACACCTCTGAGATCCCCGCCAACCTCACCATCTACTGTGCCCCGGACGTCGTCAGCATCACCATCAGCGGCAACGGCGCCATCTACGCAGGAATCTACGCACCCCAGGCACAGATCGACCTCAACTCCGGCGAGATCTTCGGATCAGTGGTAGGGAAGAGCGTCAGGATGAACGGCGCCAACGCGCACATCCACTACGACGAGGCCTTGAAGGACCATACGAACCCCAACGCGGTCATGCGGTCTTGGGAGGCCCTCTAGACGGCCTCCCGTTCCGCCCACCATAGCCGGCCGGGCCACTCACCGCGGCGGCGGGCCCACCGCCGCCCGCCGCCCCACTACTCTCTCCGATACACCTCCTCCAGGTTGTAGTGGCCGTACGCCCCCTCATTGACGATCTACCCGCCCTCCCCGATCCGCCAGCGCCGGTCCTTCTGCAGTGCCGGCAGCACTCGCACCCCGTTGGAGACGTCATCCCGCAGGATCAGCGTGTCCCCCTTCGCGCGCCAGTCCCCCTCGTTCAGCGTATCCCCGCTTCGCCACTCGAACCGCCCGTCGTCCCGAAGAACCAGCATCCGCGGCGCCTCCGCCAGCCGCGCCTCCACCTCCGCCAGCGAGTACCCGGGCTCCCCCGACTCCTCCTTCCCCTCCACCAGCCGCACCTCCGCGCGATAACTGCCCTCCAAGCCCCTCCCGCACCCCGCCAGCGCCAACACCGCCGCCGCCACCACTAAGCACTCAACCAGACCTCGACATCCCCGCACACTAGCCATCACGCATATCTCCGCTCTTCATCCTGTCCGCCGGCCGCGCCTCCGACACCACTCTCTACCACGTCTCGGACTCCTCCCGCGCCTACTCCCTCACAATCGGCCGCTCCACCAGCTTCTCCTTCGCTCCATCCAGCTTCTGCCGGAACACCTCCGCCAGCGCAGGAATCTCCTCCACCCTCATCGTCGTATCGTGCGTCGGGTTGTCGTCATTCTGCCACCTCTCATTCCACCACGAGAACCCGATCACCCGCGGCCAACGACCGCCCAGAATATCGTCCAGCGCCGCGCCCGCCCATTCCGCCGGGTCCGCCCCGCGACTTCCCGCCGTACACCCAAACTCCGCCACGATCACCGGCTTCCCGGCCGCCATCCTCTTCACCCGCGCATAGCATCTATCCATCTGCTCTCGGAAGCTCTCCGCCTCATCCTCCCTCGGCTGTTGCGGCCCATACGCGGTCACCCCCACCCAATCCACGTACTCATCTCCCGGATAGTAGTTCTCGAACCGGTTCCACCATTCCTCAGGATCGTCCGTCGCATCCACATGGAACACCCATGTAATGTTGCTCGCGCCCGCCCCGCCTACGATGTCCGCTATCCTCCGATACGCTGCCACAAACCGCTCCGGACCGTCCGGCTTCCTCGCATCCCCAAATCCGTCCGTCTGTCCACCGCCGTGGTGCACCCCATTCCACGGAAACCACTGCCCGTTCACCTCTGTCCCGAACTCCGCCACCAGCAGCGTCCCGAACTCCCTCGCCGCTTCGCCCCACCTCCGCAGATCCGCATCCAACTCACCATCCAACACCTGCCTCACGCTGAACCGCGTCCCCACCCCGTTCTCCTCCTCCCGCAGCATCAGCCGGATGAACGGCACCGCGCCCAGCCCTCGAATCCACTCCGCCGTCTCTCGCGGAAACTCCGTCCCCTGATACCAGTTATGGGAGAAGTACACCCACGCCACCCTCTTCCCCACCGTCTCCTCATACGTCCCCACCTGCTCCGCCGTTATGTCATCCTCCGCGCCACTGTAGCCCCCCGGGAATACCCCATGGTACATCTGCCCCACTGGCGGCTCCCCCAACCGCGGCAGCCGATCACCGGCCTCACCCACCTCACATCCGCACGCCGCCACACACAGCACCGCCGCCGCCGCGCACACACTTGCCCAGTCCACTCTCACCTCTCCTTACCTACCTCGACCCTATGGTCGGGTCTTTCGCCCGTAGGGCAGGAGCCCCTCTCGAGCAACAGCCGAAGGTAATCCGGCCGTTCGGTGGGGGAGGCATCGGAAGGGGGAGGGTACCCCTCCCCCTCCGAGCTGCGTCCCACGTTTCGGTCTGCAACCACGAGTAGGGCGGGCACGCCTGTGCCCGCCGATCCCTTGCTGTCATTCTGAGCGAAGCGAAGAATCTCGCCGTTTCCCTTGGCGTTCCTGTGTTTCCGCACTTCATTGCTGAAACCATCCCACCCACCCCAGCGCTCTGCTGTTTCGGTGCCATAGCCCGTAGGGCAGGACCTCGCGTACCCTAAGCCTTCCCGACGTTGAGTCGGGGAGGGGTGGGACGAGGCTGCCCGTTCGGCAGGAGCTTGCTCCTGCCCCGCTGTGGGAGCCCGGTCCTCCGGGCGAACCCATTCGCCTCGATCCGCCTATGCCCTTGCCGCTTCGGGTACCGCAGGCTTCAGCCTGCTTCCGTTGCTTCAGTAGCCGCGTTGGGCAGGAGCCCCTAGGCCGCTGAAAGCGGCCGGCATGGCGGCCCGAAGGGCTTAGCCACGTGTCTCCTGCCACAACGCGCCTCACCACTCCTCAGGCGTCCCCATACCTCCCCACCAACGTCCCCTCCCTCAGCCATGTTGGGCAGGAGCTTGCCTCCTGCCCCCTCTCTCGCTCTGCCGTTCACGGTGTTTCGGCACTCCAGTGCGGAAACCATCCCCCCCCCGAAGCCCCACGAGACTTCAGCGAAGTAGGGTGCCCACCAACGTCCCCTCCCTCAGAGCCGGCTGCACCGACTCGAACGTTGCCCTCTCGCTCCGATAGACAATCCCGATCGGAATCTCCTCCCCCCACCTGAACGCCAGCTCGAGCGCCTTCTCCCGGTCGAACGGATCGTGCGAATCATCCACCTTCCTCACGCGATCCCGATACCACTTGAGCGTATTCACCCGGTTGAACGTCGGGCACGGCTGCAGAATATCCAGCAGCGCGAATCCTCCCCTGTGCTGCAGCGCCGCCACCATCATCTCCTGCAGATGCTCCATATCCCCCGCAAACGACCGCGCCACAAACGAGCAATCCTCCACAATCGCAACCGCCAGCGGGTTGAACGGCGGACTGACCACCCCATGCGTCTGCAGCTTCGTCACAAACCCAAGCTCCGAAGTCGGCGACGCCTGCCCCTTCGTCAGCCCGTACACCATGTTGTTGTGCACGAAAGCCTTCACCCCGACATTCCGCCGCATGTTGTGTATCAGGTGGTTGCCCCCCTCCCCGTACATATCCCCATCCCCGCTCGTAATCACCACCTCCAGCTCGTGGTTCGCCACCTTGATCCCCACCGCCGCCGGCACCGCTCGCCCGTGCAGCCCGTTGAACACATTCGCCTTCGTGTAATGCGGCAGCTTCGCCGCCTGCCCGATCCCCGACACCAGCACCAGCTTCCTGCGATCAATCCCCGCCTCCGCCACCGCCTTCTCGAACATCCTCAGGATCGGGAAGTTCCCACACCCCGGGCACCACGCAACATCCCTGTCGAAGAATGCCTTCTCAATCATTGCCGCAACCTCCGAGCTATCTCCTCACCCGTGAACGGCATCCCATCGTACTTCGTCATCAGCTCGCACTCGCCAACCGCACCGACCTCTCTCAGCACCGCCGCAAACTGCCCCGTCTGATTGCACTCCACAGAAACGACGCTCCGCCCCTCCCCGAACACCCCGCGCACCCTCTCCGAATCCAGCGGCCACACCTGTTGGAAATGCACCATCGCCGCCGACACCCCATCCCCGTTCAGCCGGTCAACCGCCTCCCGACACGGACCATACGTCGACCCCCACGCCACCAGCACGTGCTCTGCCTCCTCCGGCCCATACCACTCCGGCGGCAGCGCGTCGGCCACCAGCCCCGCCAGCTTCCTCATCCGCTTGTCCTGAAGCCGCACCCTCGCCCTCAAGTCGTCCGTGATGTGTCCGTCCTCCGTGTGCTCGTCCGAATCTACGACCACGAACGCGTCCGACCCCGGCGCCGCCCGCGGCGACACCCCGCTCTCCGTGATCGCGTACCTCACATAATCCTCTCCCGGATCATCCACCACGTGCCTGTCGATCGGCCGGTACGACGTGTCCAGCCCCGTGCAGTTCCTTCTCATATCCGCCAGAAACTGATCGCTCATCAGAATCACCGGGCTCTGATACTTGTGCGCAATCTCCAGCGCGTGCCGCGTCAGGTCATAGCACTGCTGCGGCGTCCCCGCCGCGAAGATCGCCCGCGGAAACTCCCCGTGCCCCCCGTGCAGCGCAAACAGCAAGTCCTGCTGCGCCGTCCGCGTTGGCAGCCCCGTCGCCGGCCCCGGCCGTTGCCCCAGGAAGATGAACGCTGGCAGCTCCAGCATCCCAGCCAGCGACACCCCCTCCACCATCAGCGCGAACCCCCCTCCGCTCGTCGTTGTCATCGCTGGCACCCCCGCGTACGCAGCCCCACACACCATATTGACCGCCGCGATCTCGTCCTCCGCCTGCTCCACCACGATCCCGTACTCGTCCGCCACCCCCGCCAGAAACGTGATCACCCCTGTCGAGGGAGTCATTGGGTATGAGCTGACAAACTTCACCCCCGCCGTTGCTGCCCCCAGCCCCACCGCCTCGTTTCCGCTGCAGATCCCCGCCGGCGCCGTCCCTCCCTTCGGCGCCTTCAGCCGCCCCGCGTGCGGCGCCGCCAGCTCCGCCCCCCGCCGCGCGCACCTCACATTGCCCTCGACGACCGCTTCCCCTTTCTTCCCAAACCGCGCCCCAAGCGCCGCCTCCAGCCCCCCCACATCGTACCCCAGCATCCCGAACACCGCCCCTGCCGCCACGGTGTTCCCCATGATCTTCGACCCCCCGACCTCCTGCGCC
>JALGTG010000032.1 GCA_029821495.1 Candidatus Hebobacteria bacterium | reverse complement strand
CGATTGGGCATTCGTCGGCATCCCGGCCGAGTACTTCGTCCAGCTCGGCCTCCGCATCAAAGAAGAAGCCCACCCCCGCCGCGCGCTGGTGGCGAGCTGCGCTAACGGCATGGTCGGCTACGTGCCACACACGGAGGCATTTGCCCGCGGCGGCTACGAGACCACCTTCACCTCCGGTGCCGCCCTCGCCCCCGAGGCCGGCGATCTACTGGCCGACACCGCGGTCCATCTCATCCGCCCTGATCCTCCTGCCGCCTCCGCCCTGCCCCAACGCGCAACTGCCCCGGTTGCCTTCCCCCCGCCGGGCGGCTTAGCTTCGCTCGCCGTACTCCTTGGTCATCTCCTGGAACTTCTCGTACTCCCCCGCCAGCATGTGATAGCAGTGTTCGTCCGTCGGGAACTTCCCGGTCCGCACCTCCTCACAGTACTGCTTCATCGCCTCCACAACGACCTCCGCCACATTGCAGTACTTCTTAACGAACTTCGGCGTGAAGGCCTGGAACTGCCCGATCATATCGCTCACGATCAGCAGTTGCCTCCGGCGGCACCGCCTCCAGCAGCAGTATCTGGATCCACGCCTCCTCCAGCGCCAGCGCATCCTCGATTAGCGTGCGAGCCGACTCCGCCGTCCGCCCTTGCGCCTTGTGCCCCCCCAGTTGCCCCGAGCTCTGCGGCGTCAGGCCAATGTGCCCCACCACAACCAGCCCGGCGTCCACAATCCCCCTCACCACATCCGCCACTCTCCGCCCGCCCTCCAGCTTCACTGCATCGACAGCCGCTTCCTTGAGAAACCGCCCCGCGCTCTCGATCCCCTTCTCCACCGACGACTGGTAGCTCATAAACGGCATATCCCCCACCACGAACGTCCCCGGAGCCCCCCGGGTCACCGCCTCGCAGTGCACGATGCACTGATCCATCGTCACCGGCACCGTGCTCGGATAGCCGTAAACACACATCCCCAGCGAGTCCCCCACCAGGATCATGTCCATCCCCGCCGCCTCCGCGAACTGCGCCGTCGGATAGTCATACGCCGTGAGCCAGGTGATCTTCTCCCCCTCCCGCTTCATCCGCCACAAATCATGAATCATCTTCTTGGGCATCGAGAGTCTCCTTGCCGTGCGTGCCTACCTGCGCCATACTCCTTTTGCCAGCCCCAACCGATGCCCTCTCAGACACCCTCCATTCCCGCCCTCACCCACCGCGCCCGCCGCCCGGCTCATGGAACCTTGCGCCCCACCCAGGGGTCTAAGATAGTAACGCATCAGTAACGCAGTGGTGAGGAGGGTTCACGATGAAGCGAAACCATTCTGCTCGATTCCCCCAAGCGACAAGCTGGCCCAGCGCGGCCGCCATTCTCGCTGCCCTGGCAGCCGTCGTCTTCGCTGCCCTGCCGCCGGCGGCCCTGCCCGCGGCCGCCGACGGCATCATGATCCCCGAGCGGCCCGACGCTCCCAACTTCGCCGTCAAGTACCACCGCGTCGACGTCACGATAGACGGCCAGATCGCCACCACCGCCATCGATCAGGTCTTCGAGAATCGCACGGGTCGGGAGCAGGAAGCCGTCTACATCTTCCCTCTCCCCCACGGCGCGTCCGTCAAGGAGTTCACCCTCTACGACCAGGGACATCCCCTCCACGCCGAACTCCTCGATCGCGACAAGGCCCGCGAAATCTACGAGAGCATCGTCAGGAAGCGCCGCGACCCGGCCCTCCTTGAGTACATCGGCCGCGACACCTACCGCGTCCGCGTCTTCCCCATCCCCGCCCACGGCACCAAGCGCATCCAGATGGAGTACACCGAACTCCTCAAGTACGACGGCGGCATCGTCACCTACGTCTACCCCCTCAGCACCGAGAAGTTCTCCTCCCACCCCATTGACGAGGTCCGCGTCTCCGTCCAGATCAACTCGCCCGCTCCCATCCGCACCGTCTACTGCCCAACCCACGACATGAAGATCGACAAGCCCCACTCCCACACCGCCTTCGCCACACTCGAAGAGCACGGCACGAAGCCCGACCTGGATCTCGTCCTCCATTATGCCGTCTCCGAAGAGGACGTCGGCACCAGCATCCTGACCTACAAGGACCCCAACGAGGACGGCTTCTTCCTGCTCATGGCCGCCCCCTCGCCCCAGCTCGCAAAGAGAAGCATCAGGCCGAAGGACGTCGTCTTCGTCCTCGACAAGTCCGGCAGCATGTCCGGCGAGAAGATCGAGCAGGCCAAGAATGCCCTCACCTTCTGCCTCAACAGCCTCAGCCAACAGGACCGCTTCCGCATCATCACCTTCAGCAACACCGTCAGAGCCCACGGCCTCGCCAAGGGTCTCCTCCCGGCATCCTCCGACAACATCAGAGATGCCCGCGACCTCGTTGAGCAGATCTCCGCCGGCGGCGGCACCGACATCCATTCAGCCCTCGAGGCCGCTCTCGACATGGACTTCACGCTCGACCGCCCCAGCTACGTCGTCTTCCTGACCGACGGCCTCCCCACCGTAGGAGAGACCAGGATCAACACCATCGTCGAGCACGTCGGCGAGTGGAACGGAGACAGTGCCTCCCGTCGCGTTCGCCTCTTCGTCTTCGGCGCCGGCTACGACGTTAACACTCACTTCCTAGAGAAGCTCGCCCAGGGCAACGGCGGCGTCACCGAATACGTCCGGCCCGACGAGGACATCGAGGTCAAAGTCTCCCGCTTCTTCGCCAAGGTCGCCCAGCCCGTACTCACTCAGGTCGCCCTCGAAGTGGCCGCAGTCCCAGCCTACGACATCTTCCCGGTTGAACTGCCCGACCTATTCGCCGGCTCTCAGCTCCTCATCTTCGGCCGCTACCGCGTCGCCAAGCCGGTTGTCGCAAAGGTCTCCCTCACCGGCTACGCTTCTCCCGAGCGCAGGGAGTTCGGAGTATCCACCACCTTCCCGGCCTCTCAGAGCGAGCACTCATACCTCGCCCCGCTCTGGGCCAGCCGCAAGATCGGCTACCTCCTCGACCAGATCATGCTCCATGGCGAGCAGAAGGAGCTGATAGACGAGATCGTCGCCCTCAGCACCAGGTACGGCATCCTCACCGAGTACACCGCCTTCCTCGCCGAAGAGGGTGCCCGCCTCGGCGACGCCGTCGCGCACCGCGAGGTCTCATCGAGAATCTCCGCCGCCTACCAACCTGCCGCCGGCGCCTGGGCCACCTCCCAGCGCCAGAATGCTCAGATTCTCAGACGCCAGAAGACGCTGGCCGAACAGAACTTCCAATACGATGCCGAAGGCAACGCCGTCCGCTTCCAGCAGGCCCAGAACCGGAACAACCAGGGCTTTTTCAACCGCGCCGGCAACTGGGAGGATGCCCGCTTCAAAGAGGGCGTCCAGCAGGTCGTCAAGGTCAGAGCCTTCAGCGAGGCCTACTTCCAGCTCGCCCGCCGCGACCCGACCCTCAACCAGTACTTCTCCCTCGGCCCCAGCGTCTTGGTCGTTGTCAACGGCCAGGCCGTTCAGATCGGCGACGAGGGCAAGGATGTCTTCACCGAGCGGGAACTCGACGACCTCTTCGCCGATCACAGCGCCTCGATCGAGCCGGGCAGTCAGGTGCCCGATCCCACACGCACCAAGATTGCCCTGCTCACAGCCGCCAAGCCCGTTGCGGGCCTCGGCGCCCTCCTCCTGATGCTCGGCTGCGCTGTCCTCACCCGCCGCGCCGCCGGCAGCAGACACTAGCCGCTAAGGCGGCGGGAGCCCCATCGCGCTCCCGCCGCTCATCTCCATCCCGCTCTTCCGTTGCCCCGTCGGGTGGCACTCCTGCAGAGAAAGGCGGCGGGAGCCCAACCGGGCTCCCGCCGCTCATCTCCATCCCACTCTTCCGTTGCCCCAAACCACCTCCGGCGCGGCCGGTCCCTCCGCCCACTACAGCGCGGGTGCCTGCTCGGCCATCCCTGCGTGGCGCAGCACTCTGTCAACCACCGCCACCAGCTCCCGCACCGTCACCGGCTTCACCAGAAACTCGCTGATCTCCAGCTCCCGCGCCCGAATCTCCGCCTCCCGCTCCGGGTGTCCCGTCAGCACCACCACCGGGACGCTCCTGGTCGAGCCCCTGCCGCGCAAACGCGCCAGCAGCTCAACCCCATCCTCCTCGCCTAGACCGAGGTCCAGCACCACCAGGTCCGGGGTTTCGCTGTCCGAGGCCGTTGCCGCCGCAACAGCCTCCGCTCCATTCTGCGCCACACCTACTGCGTACCCCGCACCTATCAGCACATCCCGAACCAGCGCCCCTACTTCCAGATCATCGTCAACCAGCAGCACGAACGGCCGCGCCTGCTGTGCATTCCCGTGTAGCCGCGCCTGCACCTCGAGCGCTGTCTCCAGCTCCCGCGGCGTGATCGCTGCCATCTCAACCAGTATCTCGCCCAAGAGCTTCCCGGTGCTCGCCTGCCGGCCGAGGGCCGCTCGCAGAGCCTCCGGCCCTACCATCGCCTTGACAAGCAGCACCTGCCCCAGCAGGGGACACGATTCCAGCTCTTCCATCGCGGTTCTCCAGCTCCAGACTCAGTGCCCCCCCTGCTGTGCTATATTCCATCACTTATCGGTCTTTCTGCCACCCCCACCCACGCACATCCCCTACCGGCCGCTCTCGCGCGCCACCCCCCGCCATCCTCCCTCACTCGGCCGGCCTGATCTCCGCCTCCTTCTCCCCGGCCTCCGCCATTCGCCTCTTCAGTGCCTCCCTCAGCTCCGCACGCACCCCCGCGCGCGCCGCCTCCCCCACCAGATTCTCCCTCTCGTGCGGGTCGCTCTCCAGGTCGTACAGGCAGTCCTCCACATACAGATCACTATCGCGCAGCCCCGGGTGCCCCGCGACCGGTCGCCCCGCACCCTTCGGCGCCCGCACCGAGTACTTCCACCTCTTCGTCCTGATCATCCGCCCGCACTGGCTCTCGCTGATCTGGGCAAACACCTCCTCCGGCCAGCCGTCGCTGTTGCCCGTAACCAGGCCCTGCACTGCCCGGCCCCTCATGTCCCCCGCCACCGGTGCCCCTGCCGCCCGCAGAATCGTTGGCGGCAGATCGATCAAGCTAACCAGCTCCCTCACCACCTTCCCGCCCATGAACCCCGGTCCCCTAGCCACCAGCGGAATCCGCACCGAACTCTCGTGACACGACCGCTTGTACTCCGCATTTCGCGTCCGGAAATGACACCCGTGGTCGCTCGTGTAGATCACCAAAGTGTTCTCCAGCATCCCCAGCCCCTCCAGCTCCGCGCGAATCCGTCCCACATTCTCGTCCAGGCTGTGGCAGCATCCCAGATAGTCCGGGTACTCCTCCCGCCAGTTCCCATCCGTACCCACCAGGTCCCCCGGCGCCGCGAAATCCCCGAATCGCTCCTTCGACCCCTTCGGCCCCTCGAAGTGGTCGTGGTCGTTCTGATGGTGCGGCTCGATATACGACACGAACAGGAAGAAGGGTCGCTCCCCGCCACCGGTCGCCCCGCCACCGGCCGCCCCGCCACCGGTCGCCCCGCTCCGCGTCTGCAGATACTCGACCACCCAGTCCGTGTGCGCATCCACGCGATACCGTCCCGGCGGGAACTCCCGCTTCCTCCCCTCCCCATCGAACATGTGCCCGTCATACCCGTGCGACGTGTACTCCAGCACATCCGACGCCAGCCAGTAATCCACATACCCGCCCCGCCGCTCCCGCGGCACCGCGCTCATCCTACAGTCGAACTCCGGCCGCTCCAGGTGCGGCCCCCCGTCCGACCCCAGGTGCCACTTCCCTATATACCCCACCTCATACCCCGCCTCCGACAGCGACGGCGCCAGCCTCCCCTCCCCCGGCGCCAGCGAGATCCCATTCCGATAGCACCCCACCTCCGTCGCATACTTCCCCGTCTGAAGACACGAACGCGCCGGCCCGCACACCGGCTGACACGTGAACGCGTTCTCGAACACCACCCCCTCCCTCGCCAGTCGGTCCAGATTCGGCGTCACCTCCATCCTCTGCCCGTAACATCCCAGCGTATCCCAGCGCTGCTGGTCGCTCAACACGAATACGATGTTCGGCCGCTCTGCCCCATTGCTGTCGGACTTCTCTGAACTCATCTCTCTCTCGCCTCCAGCTCGTCCTCGCTCTCCCCTCGTCTCTCACCCATCAGCCCCTAAGCCCTTTCGGGCCGGGGTGGCGGTCCGCCTCTGCCGGACCTAGCCACTCCCACCCGACTCCCGCGCAAACCCGTGCCGCGCCGCCGACTCCGACCACTCCGGGTGACTCTCCCCCCATCCCCGCAAGTCCCACCGCCACGGCACCTGGTCCCCCGTCTCTACGAACCACTCCAGCATCGCCCCGGCCAGCTCCTCCCGCACTCCCGCCAGCGACGCCTCCTCCACCACGTTGTTCACCTCGTCCGGATCACTCTTCAAGTCGTACAGCTCATCCGTGTCGTACAGCCGCCTCACGTACTTCCATTCCTTCGAGCGGATCATTACCGCCTTCCCGTGCACCTCCGGCTGCTCGAACTGCAGCGTCGGCCGCGACCAGTAAATCGCCTCCCTCGGATAGGCGCTCTCGTGTGTGTGCACCTCTGTCTTCAGCCCCCCGCCCTCACTGAACACGTAATCGCGGTGCTCCCTCGTCTCCCCCCGCAGCAGCGGCAGCAGCGAACGCCCAAAGTGAGTGTGCCCAAGCTCGATCTCACACGCCTCCGCCAGTGTCGGCAGCAGATCGATCATCTCCACCAATGCATCCGACGGAGCCGGCAGCGCATCACATCCGGGCGCCCGCATCGCAAACGGCACGTTAACCAGCACGTCCTCGAACGTGTTCTGCATCTTCTCCGCAAGCCCATAGTCGCCCGCGAAATCCCCGTGGTCCGAAGTCGCAACCACCACCGTATTCTCCCACCCGCCGCTCTCCTTCAGCGCCTCGATCACCATCCCCAGATTCCTGTCCACCTTCGTCACCATCCCATAGTACACCGCCACCATCTCCCGCAGCTCCTCATCCGTCATCTCATCCATCCGCATCCGCTCGTGCACCATCTCCAGAATCTTCGGCTTCCCCGCAAACCCCTCCGGCGGCCGCACCGGAAACGGCACCGCCGCCCGGTCGTACATCGAGAAGTACGGCTCCGCCACCGCGTAAGGCGGGTGCGGATAGCTCTGATTCACCAGCATGAAGTACGGCTCCGCTGGCGGATGCTTGATGAACTCCGCCGCCTGCTCCGCCACATAATCGTCCTGAAGCGACATCCCGTAGCTCTCCGGCACTTCCCCCCACAGGAACGTATGGAACAGCCGGTCGCCGACCTTCCAGGGATCGCCGCCGGAGACCTCGCGACCGCCCGTGCCCCACACCCGATCATGACAGGAAGCAGCGATCGCCTCCGCCGCGATCATGTCGTTCTTCCCGCCCCACCACACGTGATAGCCGGCCTCCTTGAAGTACCGCAGCATATTCGGCTCGTGCCTCCGCAGCATCCGGTGCATCGTCCGGTGCCCATTCACGTGGCAGTACCACCCCGACGCCATCGTCGCCCGGCTCGGCGTGCTCACCGGATTCTGCACGAAGCACCGCCGAAACCCCGCCCCCTCCTCCGCCAGCCCATCCACGTGCGGCGACTTCACCACCCCGTTCCCCCAATACCCCGTGTCCTTCGCCCGCCATTGATCCGCCACGAACAGAACTACATTCAGCCGCCTACTCCCGCTCATATGCTACGCTCCTCCATTCGCGCAGACTCTCGGCCCCTCTGCTCCCGGCCCATTCTCTTTTTGCCGCCCTCGTTCCTCCTGCCGCGGCGCTCGGGCCCTTCGCCGAGCCGCCGCTCGCCAATCGGCCTCCCCCCGCTGAAAAGGACTGCCGCGCTCCCACGGAGAATCCCTCGGAAGCCAACCCGAGGAGGGCCGCATGAAGTGGACACTCAACACCTACGAGGTCGCCCAGCAGTGGGACGTAGACCATCTCATCGAGATGTGCCGGAAGACCGGCTACCCCTACATCGAGTTCCTCATGGACTTCGACCAGCCCCACGGCCTCGAGTGGGACACCCCGCGTGAGCGCTTCGCCGAGGTCAAGAGCAAGCTCGACGCCGCCGGCCTCAAGTTCGGCTCCTTCACCAGCTGCAAGACCTTCCACTCGCCCGACGCGGCCGAACGCGCCGAGTCCGTCAAGCGCGTCAAGCGAGTCATAGACATGGCCCACGAGTTCGGCTGCGACCACGTCCGCGTCCTCGGCGACAAGCTCCCCGACGATGAGAGCGAGCGGCCGCCCGTCGTGAAGAACATCGCCGCCTGCCTCCGCGAGCTCGGCGAGCACGCTGGCGAGGGCACCTGGCTCTCCATCGAAATGCACAGCGACTTCACCGACCCCCACTACTCCCTCGACGTCGTCCGCCAGGCCGATCTCCCCAACGTCGGCCTCGTCTTCAACGGCATCTTCCCCGTCGGACGGGACTGGAAGTACACCCTCCCCGCCGGCGCGGAATCCATCAAGCCCTTCTACGACTTGGTCCGCCCCTACCTCACCTCCATTCACCACCACTCCATGGAGCGGCCCGAGGATCTCCCCTACTGGCAGGAGTGGTTTCGCCTCCTCAAGCAGGATGGCTACGACCGCTACGTCGCCAACGAAAGCGCCTACACCGGCCCCGACCCCGAGAAGGTCCTGCGTATGTACACCGCGCTCTTCCACACCATGATCGCCGACTGAAATCGGCTGCGAGAGGAGAACCATGCCAGACACAGTCAAGATCGGAATCATCGGCGTCGGCCAGATCGGCAAGATGCACCTGGACAAGTATCAGAGCCTCCCCGTGGACATCGTGGCCGCCGCCGACACGGACGAGGCCGAGCTTCACCGCGTCGCCGGCAAGTACGGCATCCCTACCACCTTCACCGACTTCCGCGAGCTCCTCAAGATCGACGACATCCAGGCCGTGGACGTCTGCCTCCACAACAACCTCCACGCCCCCGTCACTATCGCCGCCCTCGAGGCCGGCAAGCACGTCTACTGCGAGAAGCCCATCGCCGGTTCCTACGTGGATGGCAAGGCAATGGTCGAGGCCGCCGAGCGCACCGATCGCATGCTCGCCATCCAGTTGTTCTCCCTCTTCTCTGTCGAGACCAAAGCTACCCAGCGCCTCATCCAGGAAGGCCATCTCGGCGAAATCTATTTCGCCAAGTCCGTCAACTACCGCCGCCGCGGCCGCCCCTACGTTGACGGCTATGGCACCAGCTCCTTCGTCCAGAAGTCCATCGCCGCCGGCGGCGCCCTATTCGACATGGGCGTCTACCACATCGGCCAGATCCTCCACCTCCTCGCCAACCCGGAAGTGCGAACAGTCGCCGGCGCCACCCACCAGGCCATCCCCATGTACCCCGACCGGGAGAAGACCGGCGAGTACGACGTCGAGGAACTCGGCCTCGGCTTCGTCCGCCTCGCCGGTGGCATCACCTTCACCATTGAGGAAAGCTGGGCCCTCCACATCGGCGAGCAGGGCTCCAGCAGCCAGATCTTTGGCTCCCGCGGCGGAGTCTGTCTCTCGCCCTTCTCCTACCACTCCACCATCGCGGACATGGAGATGGACGCCACCTTCGACCTGCGATCCGCCAACCAGCGCTGGCACCAGTGCTTCGCCGACACCGACGCCTACGACGGCGCCCAGAACCACTGGGTCGCTGCCCTCCAGGACCGGGTGCCTCTCGTCGACAGCGCCGGCCCCGTCCTCAACACAATGCTCATCAGCGAGGGCATCTACCTCTCCCAGCGCCTCGGCCGCGAAGTCACCAGCGACGAGATTCAGGCCGAATCCCAGTCAAGCGCAGTAGACCTCTAGGCCACCAGTCGTCGCGACACTGGCACCTCTGCCACGGCCCGCCGTAGGTGGGCCGCCACGCCCGTCCGCCTCCGGCCAACTCAGGGGCGGACGCCGCCTACCCCGCTCCCCCGCGCCCCACTCACTCCGGCCCCTCTGGGGTCGGCTCGTGCGCCTTCCGGCCGTACACCCGCTCGTACGCCCTGCAATACGGGCAGATGCTCCCCTCCACCAGCTTCACGAACCAGAACGCCAGTCCCCTCTGATTACGCCGGGCAGACTTGCACGGCCCGCACGCCACGCACTTCTCCGCCAGCTTCCTGTCCCTGTCAGTTACCTCTGCACTGCCCATGATCGGCTCCCGCCTCCCCCCACTGCGCCGGAGGCGCACAAGATACACGCGCCGTGTCACTCCTCCCGCCTCAGCACCTCCGCAATCTCGACCTCCCGCCTCAGAAGCCCCGCCTCCGTCACGCGCAGCGACACCAGATAGCACAACGACGCATACGCGACCGCCACCGGTATCGTCACCGCCAGCCAGAACGAGCTGATCCAGTACGTCGGCACAACCACCGCCGCCAGCACCGGAAGCGTCAAGCACCCGGCCGCCCCCAGCGCGGCCATGTAGATCAAGCCCTGCGTAATCCCGCGGCTTGCCGACTGCCGCCGAACGCCCCACCCTTTCACGACCACCCGAACCGGGAAGTACACGGACACCGGGTTCCCACACGAAATGAGCATCACCGTCGCAAGCTCCATCCACACAAAGACCCCCAGCGCCAGGTGCAGCTCCCGCGCCAGCGCGCACATGATCACTGCCACCGCGAAGTTCACCCCCGACAGCGCCGCGAAAAACGCCGCGTTCTTCCCGATCACCAGCTCTCGCCGCGAGCTCGGAAACATGAACAGCCCCCCTGCCGCCGGCCCTTCCGTGCCCAGGATGTTGAACAGAATCTGACACTCCATCATCATCACGAACCCGCTCGCGCCCCACAAGGTCGCGCTCCCCACCTCCAACGTGAGCCCCTCTCCCCGCCACGGGCGCAGGATGACGACGATCATCACCGCCAGCGTATACACCATCATCATCGCCATATGCTTGAAGTACGGGTCTCGCACGATGTACTTCAGCTCCTTGTCCGCCACCGCCTGAACGACGGGGCTCAGCCGCCTCCCCAGCCACGAGACCCGTCCCCTCTCCGGCCTCTCAACGATCGCGCTCTCCCGCGCCACGTCGGCCTTGCGCCGCCGCGCCCGGGTGCCGACCTCTTCCCCTGCATACAGCAGCTCCACCAGCCACCCCGCCGCGTACAGCGTCCCCACCGCCACCGCGGCCAGCACCACCAGGAAACCCACCGCAGACACATACTCCCCCCGGGCCGCACCCCCGATTGCCCGCGCCGCCAGCCCCGACGGCAGGTAGTTCACCACCTCCCACGTCCGGCTCTCCAGCACCCGCGACCAGTTCACCTTCGCCAAACGCTGCGGCAACATCTGTGACCCGACGTAGAACGCCGTCAGCAGCACTGGAAACAGCACCACCATCACGTCTCGCGCCCGCCTGCTCCGCAGCACCCCCGCGCTCGACAGCACCACAGCCTGGCTCAGCGCCAGCGTGTGGAACAGGAACAACCCCACCGCTGCCACCACCACCGGCAAGCCCCACACGCTCTTCGTGAACCCCACCACAACCGCCGCCATCATCGGCAGCAGAACCAACACCCCCAGATCCACCACCGACCCGAAGATCGTCCCCGCCAATATCGTCCGCGGCGACACCGGGAACACGAACAGCTTCGAGATGTCGTAGTCCTCCGTCAGCGCATAGCCGAACAGTGGAGAGAGCAGCCACAGCAGATACGCCGCCAGCATCACCCCCCGCAGCAGATGCTCGGCCGGCGCCGGCTCCAGCAGCAGGAAACCTGCAAGGCCCCCGGCCCCCGCCACCAGCGAGATCGGGACGAACACCACCACCGCCAGCACCGCTCCCACCGCCGCCGACTTGTGGCGCCGGAACATCCGCCACATCAGCCGCCACTTCAGCCAGACCAGAAGCCGTACCTGTTCCAGACCCGGTCTCACTTCACAGCCAGCTCAGCGTCTCTTCGTCGACTCGCGCCTCCACCAGCTTCAGGAAAATGTCCTCCAGCGTCGAGTCGCCCCCGCGCGACCGGTCGCCCGCCTGCGCCTTCGCCCGCAGCTCCGCCACCCCGCCTTCACCCACGATCCGCCCTCGGTTGATGATCGCCACCCGCGTGCACAGCCGCTCCGCCACCTCCATCACATGCGTCGTGAAGAAGATCGTCGTCCTCCGTTCCGTCAGTTGCCGCAGCACATCGCGGATCGCCCGCACCGAGATCGGATCGATTCCCCCGAACGGCTCGTCCAGGAACATCACCTTCGGACCATGGATCAGCGCCGCCGCGAACGCCGTCTTCTTCTTCATCCCCATCGAGTAGTCAATGATCAGCTTATCCCGCGCCTCCGCCAGATCCAGCAGCTCCAGCAGGTCCCCGCTCCGTCGCCGCGTCTCCTCCAGATCCAGCCCGTGCATCCGCCCCGCAAACTCCAGGAACTCCCTGCCCGTCAGACGCTCGTACAGCCCCACCTCCTCCGGCAGCACCCCGATCTCTCGCTTCACCGCCAGCGGCTCGTTCGCCAGCTCGCGGCCCGCAATCCACACCCTCCCCGCCGTCGGCCGCAGCAGCCCGCACAGCATTCTGATCGTCGTCGTCTTCCCCGCACCGTTCGGCCCCAGAAACCCGAAGAACTCTCCCTCCCTCACCCGCAGGTCAATACCATCAACCGCCGGGGTCGAGCCGAAGTGCTTCGTCAGCCCGCTCGCAAGAATCCCGTACTCGCCGCTCGCCTCTACCGCCGGCGGCTCCGGCGCTGGCGTCCCTGGCGCTGGCGTCTCTACCACATCCGCTGCCTCTCCCTAGTCTGTCCCGTCACTACCTCCCGATCACTACCTCCCGAACTCTCCCAGCGTCTCGTCCGTCTCATACCCCAGCTCCTTGTACAGGCCCGCCCGGTCCTTCTGGTCCCCCTCCAGCACGGCCTTCGCAAACCCCAACACCTCCTCCGCCCGCTCTCTCGGGATCACCAGCACCCCGTCGTCATCCCCGCACACCACATCCCCCGGCCGCACCGTCACCCCCGCGCACTCCACCGGCACATCTATCCCCCCCGTCACCACCCGCCCGTACACATGGTTGAACGTCCGCTCCGTGCACCACACCTTCAGCTTCTCCAGCCTGCACTCATACGAATCCCGGCACGCCCCATCCACCACCACCCCCACCACCCCGTTCTTCACCGCGCTCATCCCGATCGCCGAGCCCCAGATCCCCCCCGGATATCCCCCCATGTCGATCACCACCACCATATCCTCGCCCTTCCCCTCCGCAAACCCCTCCGCGAACTTGTACGTGTCGGCACACCACCTCCCAAGTTCCTTCATATACTCCTCGACCGTCTCACACGCTACCGCCTCCTCCTGCGCCGGCACCAGCTTCACCGTGTACGCGAGCCCTGCCATCCGTATCCCCTCGCGAATCGGCCTCATCTTGCCCGACATCGTCCCCACATTCACCAGCCCGATCGCATCCATCCCATCCGACAAATCCGCCAGCCGACATCCCCGTATCCCCTCCAGCAGCTCCCGATCCGTCATCACTACCTCCTTCTCCGTTTCAGATTAGCTCGACTCCCCGCCCATTCGGAGCGGCCTACCGCGGCGCGGCGAATCCCCACTTCCCTAGCCTCTCCCCCGGCGCGCAGTACTCACCCCACCATGAGAACACACCGTCGAACCGTGTCGGGTCCACTCGGCCCTCACTGGTCACAGCTGCCGCGTCCGCCCGCGCCGCCACCACCTCCCCGATGAACCAGTCGTGGCTTCCCAGCTTCGCCGTGTGCACCAGCTTGCACTCCAAGTTCACCGGGCACTCCGCGATCATCGGAACCGAAATCGCCTGCCCCGCAATCGCCGTGAATCCCGTCGCCTCGAACTTATCTCCATCCCGCCCCGACACACACCCCGTCAGATCCGCCCCCTCCAAATCGCCCGCCCGCGGAATGTTCACCCCGAACTCGCCTCGTGCCGCGATCAACCCGTGCGAGTATCTTCGTAGCGCCACCGCGATCCCTATCGTCGGCGGATTCGCAGAGCACGGCGCCGACGCCCCGATCGCGATGATGTTCCCCTTCCCGACCTCATCCGCACACGTCACCAGCACAAACGGAAACGAGTAGAAGTGCTCTATGCTCGGCCTCAGATCAACCTTGTTTGTCGCCTCCGCCATCGTTGCGCCTCTCCTCTCTCACCCCCCTCCCTTCTCCGCGTATCGCTTCTCCCACAGCCCCGGATCGTACGCCGCCCGTCGCCCCGGACACACCTCCCTCGGGCACAGCCCGCAGCTCTCGAAGCTCATCTCCGTCGGAAACATTATCCCCGAAACCGACTTCACCGGCACCATCAGGAAGCTCTCCGTCAACCTCACTCCGATCTGCTCCTCAACCTCCGGGAACAGCGAGAACAGTTGCTCCTGCTGTGTTATCGGCCAATCCTCCAGCGACCCCGGCGCCATGGACGACATCTTCCCCGGCCGGTACTTCCCCTCGATGTGCTCCCGCACTCGCCGACTCGCCGCCCCCAGAGCCATCACCTTCATCTCCTCCAGCCAGTACTCCCGCAGCGGGTCCTCCGCCATCCCCGGCACATCATCCAGCTCCCTCCCGCACGTCGCAATGAACGGAAACGCCCGGTGCGCCTCCTCCAGGTTCACCCTCAGCACCCGGCTCGTGAACACCACCCCGCGACCGGTCGCCCCGCCGATCTCTACTTTGTCGCTTCCTCTCTCTTCCACCGCGCACAGATCGTAGATCGCCTTCGCATTCACCCTCTCCCGAACCTGCTCCAGCAGCTCCCTCGCCCGCCCCACATCCTCGCTCCCCTCCCTCACCCGAAGCCGCGGCAGCACCACCTCCTCGTCCAGCTCCACCGCAATCCCGCTCAATACCTCCATCAATCTCCACCTCTATGCACTATCGAGACTCCCCCTCCCACCCTTCACCTCGCCAGCCACCGCTCCAGCTTCTCCCGCATCTCCGCCACCGAGAACGGCTTCCGAATACACTCCAGCGCGCCCAACTGCAGACACGACTCAGTGACCGGCCCCGCCGGCTGCCCCGTCACGACCACCACCTGAACATCTCGCAGCCTCAGCAGCTCCTGGCACAGCAGCACCCCCGACCTGCTCGAACCCGGCAGCACGATGTCCACCAATGCCAGATCGGGCGGCTCCCGCTTCGCCATCTCCAGCGCGGTGTCCGCCTCCACCGCCTCCATAATCCGACACGGAACAGACACCCCCCTCACCGTGTTCCTCAGCAGCGTCCGCGTCGCCGCCTCATCGTCTACTATCAGAACCGTCCGCTCCTCCGACTTCCTCGCCTCTCCACTTCCCTCGCCTGCCTCCATCGCGGTGCACCTCCCTCTTCCCTATCACGCACATCTGAGAAGCCAACCTGATGAAGCTCCCTCCGTTCGACCACACTCGACACCAGCTATTCCACCGCCGCCCCACCCCTCCTGCGCCCCAACCTCCAGCCCCGCGCTCCCCTCACCGCTGTCTCCCCATCAACCTCCCCCCTTTCCCTGCCGAATCTACCTCAATGAGCCCAATCTCCCGCCGACCCGCCCCCGACCCCGGAATACGTCAAATCCCCCCCAACCCACCTGTACGCCCTCCCCATCCTGTGGTATACTCTCCCGACTTCGTCTGCCGCCGATGCGCCCAGCAGGGGGCTGCGGCGCCGCCAGGCACGGCCACTCCAGCCGCGACTGCTCCGCAATCGCAGCCAACCCGCAGGTAATACATCGGCCAAGATGTGGTATCTAATATCCAGAGGCCGCACGGCAAGCAAGGCCCCGGCCCCGAGGAGGTGATGCATCCAGGGAACCTCTTCGTAGTATCGCGTTCCACTGCTTTAGTTACAGCAGACACAAAGTAAGGAAGGATGTGAAGATGCAGAAGACACTCTGGACTCTGCCCCTGATGGTGGCGCTGCTGCTCGTCGCGGGGACCGGCGCTTACGCGATCCCGTCCCTCGGCGGACCTTCGGGAATCGTCAGTGTTCCCAACGCAGCCATCGCTCCCATGGGGCAACTGCAGACCGCCTTGACCTATCAGTCTCAAGAGGTCGAGGCCCAAGGCATGTATGGCGGTGCAGGAACCATGGACGTGGACCTGTGGCAGTTGCAGGCCCTGACCGGCGTGTCCGATGAGGCGGAACTTTGGGCAGCCTACGCGCTCGCCGATCAGGACAGTGCCACCGTCTCTGAGACCGCCAGCATGTGGGCCATCGGCGCCAAGATGCAGCTCGCCAATGAACCCGAGGACAACACAGCCCTCGCCATCGGCGGCAGCATCGAAAGCTGGTCCGACCTCATGGCCAGTATGCCTCAGGACGTCAATGCCTACAAGCTGTACGTCGTCGCCACCAAGGACTTCACCCCCATGGGCGGAGAGTCTTGGGAGTGGGCCTCCGGTGCCGGCACCCGCATCCTGGGCAGCCTCGGCGTTCTCTACATCTCCGTAGACCCTGACCTCGGCGACAGCGAGAGCCTCACTCGGCCCTTCGTTGGCCTCGAGTTCATCAGCGCCGAAGGAACCGCCCTCGGTCTAGAGTACCGCTGGAAGGACAGCGACCTCGACGCGAAGGCCGTCTTCTCCGCGGTCCTCACCCATCCGGTCTCCCCTGAGTTTGAGATCCAGGTCGGCACCACCAACGCCGGCCCCTGTGGCCTCGCCCTCAGCGACCAGGATGTCTTCGTCCGCTTGGGCTACAACGTCCCGATGGCCCAATAACACGCCAGCGCGGATTCCACATACCTTCGCGGAATCCGCCTGACTCGGACTGTTCAAACGGGGGACGGCTCCAACGCCGTCCCCCATTCGTGTCTACACCTCACACCACCGCCCCGCTTCCGGCCAATGGCTAGGCCTGCCGCGGGCAGGCCGCCATCCCAGTCCGCCACTGGCGGACCTAGGGATAGAACCGTGCCCCTAATGACTAGGTCGGCCCCAGGCGGCCGCCATCCCGGCCCTATGGGGCCTAGGGATTGTAGCATACCTGAGGGATCGGTGATGCCTGCCCGGCTTCGCGCAGGGTACCCCCACGCCCCGCCGAAGCGGCAGGGGTTGGGCGTGCTGCCGGACCCGCCCATATCCCGCCCGAGGGCATCCAGATCGTACCGATCCGTCATCGTCCCCGTGTCATCTGCCAGCATCCGAGCGGTGCCTACTCCATCCATCAGCGGGAACCGGCTCACATCCCCCGTCCGCCACATGTGCACCCACGGATCATAGTAGCTCCCACTCTCCGTCGTGTGCCTCGCCAACACCCCCCAGGCGTCACTCCTCTCCTCCAACACCCGGTCGCCGTTGTAGATGTACCGGTAGTACGTCCCATCCAGCCGCGCCCGCACCCGCTGCCCGATGGGATTGTAGTACTACAGGTCCGTCACGCTCCCCTCGCCGTCCGGGTAGGTGAGGGAGGTCAGCCGATTCTCATCATCATACACCAGCGTCCACGCCCTACCGAAGCGGTACGGGTTGGGCGTGCTCCGCCCCGGACCGCGCGTCGGCTAGGAATATCAGGTGTCGCCACCCGGCAGCTTTCCCTCAGATGGTTGCGCCCGCCTCCGGCAGGCGTCACGCTGCGCGTCGGCCAAATGGACGCGTCGAACGCCGGCCCCACCGGCTCTCGGCTTCTCGTAGACTGTACACACCGTACCGCCTATTTCCTCACGCCCTTGGGGAGGGTTTCTTCTCGCGCCGGATCGCCTGTCTGGCCCGGTGCCCCAGCCACGCACCTCCGACACCCATCCCGGTGAACAGCACAAGGCTCAGCATGCCTGCTACGGGCGTGGGATATGGGTACCTCCACCACCCTCCCGCCACGTGCGTCTCAACGTTCCACACGCCTACCGGGAACACCCCGATGACACCCAGCAGAAGCATCTGGCCGCCGGCTAGAAGGTAACCCTCAGGTATTACAGCTCCAGCGGCGACTGCAAGCAGAACGGGACCCACCACGAGCACCCATTGGCTCAGCACAGAAGCTCTCTCGACCGCCTCGGGGGGAAAGTCCAGCATCACGAGCGACCATACAAGGGCGGCCGAGGCGCCACCGAGTACTACTGCGAAAGCGTGTCTTGCTCGCCGATGCCAGAGACGGGATGTCACTACTGCGAGGATGACCCACGCGAGACCCGCGACGTGGAGATAGCCCGCGTGACCAAGCGCCGCGATGCAAGCGATGCCATAGGCCCCAACTAGCAGCAGCGACAGGCCGACACGCCCCCAGATCTTCATCGCACCACGCTCCCAGATGCTCTCACTTACACTCGTCTGAACTGCCTGCTGGTTCCTCAATGACGGTCAACCCAATCGGCGTACCAATATCGGTCAAGATATCGAAGAGTTCGTCCAAATCCTCGTTGGCGCACTGCACGCACCCGCCGGTACCGGAGGTGGTGCCCCCGTGCAGGAAGAACCCTCCGGTGCGCCCCTGGCGGACTTAGGGATAGAACCTAGCCCCTAATTGTACCATGCCCCAGGGATCGGTGATCTAGCTCAGTGGCTCATTCCCTGCTACTGCTCGCAGCCAAGATGCTGTTTGGCCAATTCCCACACGTGACGCGCATCGTTCCTTGCGTTCACGGCTGCGACATATAGATACACCGCGATGGCCCCTGCTGGGAGCATGAGGAACACTGCTCCGGCCGCTTCACGAGCGAACAGTGAGTAGACAGCAACCAGCACCAGCGCGAGCCCCGCTGCTGCCAGGAAAGTCGGCCAGCAGATTGTGTAGCGCAACTCGAGGTGCGCTGCTAGCCCGTTCTCCCGCGTGCGGAACATGACCGTTAAGCGCGGCGACCAGAATGAAACAAGTTCCCATCGTAAAGGCCACATGCTCCCGCGCCGGCGCACAAGCACTGTGTCGTCGTCAGTTTGCTGCGCCACAAGGTAGCCCGTGTCGTTCACCGCCGAGCCGAACTCGTCAGGTCGGCAC
>JALGTG010000031.1 GCA_029821495.1 Candidatus Hebobacteria bacterium | reverse complement strand
ACGGCCCCCGCTGTGTGCCGAAGTCGGTCCCGGTCACGAACAGACCGGTGATGCGCTCGCCGACGACGCCGTGGATCTTGTCCAGATTGGCGAGGCCGATCTCGCACTGTCGCTCGAAGATCTCGTACACGTGGTCGGGACGCGTGAGCGCGCTGACGTACCATTCCTCGATGTCGCGGATGCCGCGCGGGTGCTTAAGCCCCGGGGCCGGGACGTGAGCGATGTCGCCGAAGCCGGTGCCGCCGAAGTTGCCCAGGATGGCTTTGTCGGTCCGCGAATGCAGGTCTTCGGCGCTCCGGCGGAAGTGCTCGAGTTCGGCGTCAGTAATGGGGCCGAACTCCTCCAGGTTGTCCTCGACACTGAGTTCGCCTTCGGGCAGCGGCGGCTGCCGGATGATGGCGTCGAAGTAGTAGCCGCCGGCCGGCATGCGTGCGCTGGGGGGTGCTGACCTGTCGCCCTCCGGGTACATCAGCAGATCACCGTCGGGCTCGGGGTCTGTGTTGAAGCCCTCCGGGACGAGCACAGGGGTTGCATGGAAGGTGGTCCATGGCTTCCACCCCTGGCTGTCGAACCCGAACAGTGTTGCTGTGCCGCATAAGGGAACCACGTCTATGCCGAGCGTGTCCATCAGGTCGGGGCCCACTTCGCCGAGCATCTGGTACGGCTCAATCACTTTCACTGGCGTGCCGGGCTCGTCGAGCCCCAGCGCCTGGCGAAGACGGTAGACACTGTCGACGTGCATGCCCGAGACCACACTTCCCCCCAAGTCGAGGGGCACGCAATCGGGTTCCCTATGGTCGAGTGCTAGGCGAACGCGTTCTCTGGAGGTCATGCTGGCTTCTCCCAAGCATCACTGCCTATGGGTTTCCGATCCCGTGACACTTAGCCCTCTAGCCTACGGTCGCCAAATCGCAGCGGCCAGATGCGAGGCCGCGGCGGGAAGGATTCCGGAGCAGCACTGCAGAAGCACTTCGCCGCCACCAGGGCGCGGTGTTGCTCCGGTGGCACATCCTCGAACAGTAACAGGTGACAGCCATGTTGATGCCTGCAGCAACCGCCTTTGGGCGGGTCATCACGCGGGGGCCGACCACACTGAGGGGCTTCCCGCGCTTACGTGGCCTTCTCATGTTGGTGTTCGCTGTGGCGGCAACCCTATCCGTCTTAGCGGTATCTGCGAGTCCGGCCGTTTCGGCGTCGGCTGATGCGCCCAACGTGCCGCGGCTCGAAGGGATCGAAGTAGATGGCGACGGCGCGGACTGGGGCGATCGCGGCTTCCGGGTCGAATTGCTGACCAGCGCCGATCTCAGGATGCGGCCCACCGATGACCTGGACGCGGAGTGCCGCCTTGGCTGGAACAGCGACGGCCTGCTGGTGCTGGTGAATGTGCTCGACGACACACCGTATGAGAGCCGGCGCGCCGACGCGCTGTGGGAACGCGACTCCATCGAGCTGTTCGTGGCGGCCAATCCCGAGACCGCCGCCCATGCGCAGTTCATCGTCAGCCCCGGCCTGGACCCCGAGTTTCCCGACACTCGCACCCAGCCCGGCGACGAGCGGGCCGACAAGTCGGAGGAGATGAGCGCCGACATCGAAGTGCGAGAGCAGGAAGGCGGCTATGTCCTCGAGATGTTCTTCCCCTGGAGCAACCTGCAGCTCGCGCCGGCGGGTGGCGAGGAGGTCGCGTTCCAGGTCTTCGTCAATGACTCCGACGGGCCGGACGACCGCTTTGTCGCGGTCTGGCATCCGCTCATGCGGTCCGACGGCGGCTCCCGCGCCAGCCACATCGTCTGTCTGGCAGAGGAGGCGGGCCCGCCCGTTCGCGTCGCCGCCCGCAGCTCCTACGAGCGCTTCCGCCGGATCCGCGTCGATGTCGCCGCGGTGGCGGCGCTGGAGGGCGAAACGGTCGAGCTATGTGAGGGCACGTGCGCGGTCGCTAGCGCAGAGCTGGCCGAGGAGGATGGGAACGCGTCGGCAAAGCTCGTCGTCCCGCTGCCGCCGCGAGGCGAGCCAATGCCCGAGGTCGCCGTGTGCCTCGGCGACAAGGTGGTCGCGCCCTGCGAGCTTCCCGACCTCGAGAAGGCGCGCGCCAGAGCGGCACTCGACCTCGGGTTTCACTTCCGCCCATACGTTCTCAGGTCCAGCGAGTTCCCAAGCTGTGAGTTCGAGCATCCCAATCTCGCCGAGGACGTCCTGGGGCGGTATGAGATAAGAACGACTTTCTATGACAGCGAGTACAATGTCGTGACTTCGGCGGAGGAGGCGGGGCGGTACGGCGCGGTGGCGGAGATCATCCCCGAGAACGGGAGGCCGCTGAAGCTGTACCGCACACTGGTTCGGCTGCCGCAGGGATCGCGCTTTGGGTGGTTCCCGCGCGCGGACGGCATCTCGGTCACCCTTCCCCCAGTGCTCGGCTCCGATCCGGCGGTCGTTGCGGAGCACTCGGAGGCCGTCAACACTGTGTTCTGGGGCCGTTTTCTCGACGGTATGAACCGCGATCCCCGCTTGGCGGCATTACTGGCGGGTCTGCTCGAAGCGAGGCCGACCGGCAGGGAAGCCACGTCGGCGGACGATGTGTTCGCGCAAGATCGCCAGTGGTGGGTGGGACTGAAGCGGAAGCTCTACGGCGTGGAGGAGGCCTACCCGACGCCATTCGTGTCTCCGCGCCCGAAGGAGGGGGATGGGGCGCCTGTGCTGCGGGCGGGCACGGCGGAGGAGGCCGGGGTGAAGGCCGAAGGGGTGAAGAGCATAGATGCTCTGCTCCAGGAGTGGGCGGCGGACAGCGATGAGGGATTCGCCGTCTGCCTCGCGCGGCACGGCGTGATCTTCCTGCACAAGGCGTATGGGGAGCGTGATGGACGGCCGATGACGGTGACGGACAAGAGCTGGATGGCGTCCATTACGAAGCTGCTCTCGGCCACGCTCATGGCGATGCTCGTGGACCAGGGTCTGGTGGACCTAGATGACTCAGTTGACGAGTATCTACCGGCCTTCCGCGGGCAAGAGGTGGAGACACCGCTCACCTTCAGGCATCTCTATACTCATACGGCCGGGCTCTGGGGGCACTGGGGCGATGAGATGCACGACTTCGATCAGGTGATCGGGTACTACTACCCGTATCTGGATATTGGCGAGAGATTCGAGTACAACGGCGCGGACTACGGGGTGGCCGGTAAGGTGCTGGAACTGCTGAGCGGAGAGGCGGTGCCACTGTTCTACAAGCACCACCTACTCGACCCGCTCGGGTGTGAGAACACGGACGTCGCGGGCACTTACGCGGATGCGTTCAGCGTTCCAATGGACATCGCTAAGATCGGGCAGATGCTGCTGAACCGTGGGGCGTACGGAGACATGCGCTTCTTCAGCGAAGAGACGTTCGAGAAGATGATGCCGGAGCGGCTCACCAAGGTGCTGGGGCCCAACACGACGGTTGACTGCGGGATCGGGTGCTACTGGGCGCGCGAGAAGGAGTTCGGCAAGGGCACCTTCGGTCACGGAGCGGCCTCCTCGGCCGACCTGATCATCAGCCCGGAGAAGGACATGGTCGTCGTGATGACGCGCAACAGGGCCGGGCAGAACTTCGGCGAGTACCATCCGAAGTTCCTGGAGGCCGTCGCGAGCGCGCTCGCGGAGGCCGAGGCGAAGTAGGGTCGTCGGCGCAGAGGCGTGTGCTGGGCCGGCGCATGTCCGGCAGGGGGCACCGCGGCGCGGGCCGCCCTCTAGCATTGCCCTTGTTCGCTGACGATGCTAGAATCTCTCCGGCGCACTGCGCGGAGGCAGCGATGGAGATCAGACTGATTCTTCTCCTTGCGGTACTGGTGGGAGTGGTTGTCTGCTATGCGATAGTGGCGCGCATGCCCCGCGCCCTGGGTGTCTCGCGGTCGAAGGCCGGATTGTCAACGTCGCGCGATGGACGCGAGGCGGCGGCGGTCCGTGCTCGGGAGGTTCTGGGCGAGTACGTGGTGGTCCGATGAAGCACTCACCCGAAGAGCAACTGGAGCTGATACGCGCGCAGACCGTGGATCTGATCCCGGAGGAGGAGCTGCTGGAGAAGCTTCGCTCGGGGCGGCCGCTGCGCGTGAAGCTGGGGGTGGACGCCTCCGGTCCGGACATCCACTTGGGACATGCTGTTGTGCTGCGGAAGCTGCGGCTGTTCCAGGACCTGGGGCACACGGCGGTGATGATCGTCGGGGATTTCACAGGCATGATCGGCGATCCGTCCGGCCGGTCGGATACGCGGCGGCAGCTCACGCGGGAGCAGGTCGAGCAGAACATCGCCAACTACAAGGAGCAGCTCTTCAAGATACTCGACCCGGAGAAGACGGAGTTCCGCTACAACAGCGAGTGGCTGGGCAAGCTGACGGCCGAGCAGATTATGAGGCTGACCGCGACCCAGACGGTGGCGCAGCTCCTGGCGCGGGATGACTTCTCCAAGCGGTACCAGGCCCAGCAGCCGATCAGCCTGCACGAGTTCCTCTACCCGATCTTCCAGGGATACGACTCCATTGCGGTGCAGGCCGACATCGAGATCGGCGGCACGGACCAGACTTTCAACTTCCTGGTCGCCCGCGAGATGCAGCGGGCCAACCCCTTGGGCGATCCTCAGGAGCCCCAGTGCATCGTCACTTTCCCTCTTCTCGTGGGAACCGACGGGGTCGAGAAGATGGGCAAGTCGCTGAACAACTACATCGGGATCATGGAGCCGCCGGATCAGGTATTCGGGAAGGTGATGTCTCTGCCCGATGAGCTGATGGAGCAGTACTTCGCGCTCTGCACCGATGTGGCGTCCGAAGAGGTCGCGCAGATGGCGGCCGATATGAAGTCGGGGGGCCTGAATCCGCGGGATGCGAAGAGGCGGCTTGGGCGAGAGATCGTGACGCTGTACCACAGCGCCGAGGCGGCGAAGAAGGCGGACGAAACGTTCATGAGCGTGTTCTCGACGCAGCGCGCGCAGACGCGGGAGGACTATGAGGCGGTGGCGGAGGAGGTGGCGATTCCCGCGGGGCTGCGGGGGAAGCCGGTGTGGATCGCCACCGCGCTGGCGGAGCTGGGGCTGGCGTCGAGTAGGGGGGAGGCGCGGCGGCTGGTACGGGGCGGGGGCGTGTACGTGGACGAGCGGCGCGTTTCGGACGCGCAGGAAGAGATCGAACTCAAGCCGGGGATGCTGGTGCGGGTGGGGAAGAGGCGGGTGGTGAGGGTCGGCGGGGAATAGGGAGCACGGCGGATGCCCGCCGTGCGGACCGGTGCCTATGAGTGGCCCGGCAGATGCCTGCCGGGTAGCCAGTCAGAGGTGGAGAGGGCGGGCCGGCGATCCTCCCTCCCCACACCCCACCCCGCTCGCGTTTGGCCTTTCTGACGATGGGTGATGCCGATTCGCTTGAACCGTTGGGCAGGAGCTTGCCTCCTGCCCTCTCGTCATGGGCTCTAGCCCTGCAGGGAAGTCTTGAGATGCTCTATGGTCCGCTTTACTCTCTCGCGCAGAGCGGGCGCGCGGGCCAAGTGTCCGCGTCGGTGAAGTTGCTGCAGCAGCAACTCGCGTACGTTCCGGTCGCGCGCATGCTTGACCACCTCAATGCGGTAGAAGCTGGTGAGGAGTCTGTGTTCCGTGAGGTTCCTGAAGAGGAATCTGATCTCGGCTCGGGCGCGATCTGGATCGCGGCGCAGTGCGCTTAGCATGCGGCCTGTTCGGCATATCCTCTGGTCAAGATCCCGCAAGAGACGCTCAAGGAACTGCGCCTGCTGAGCATCGGGATACTGACAGAGGCACTCCACAAGCGCGCGGCGGACGGGGATACCAGGCTCGTGCTCGAACACTTGGCGCAGAGCGTCCAGGGACCGCTTACGCAACGTCGTACCCTCAACGAGCAGTGCCGCCTGAACGCGGACGTACCAGTGCCTTCTCTTCTGCCGCATCGCTCGGCCTGCGTAGCTGATGAGAGACGTGGGGATCCGGTAAAGATACCTTGCCGCCTCCAACAGCAGTGCCTCTTCCAGCTCGAACAGCCCCTCGGGACTAGTCAGCATGTCGTCAATTTCCTGACCGACCTCGCCCGAGCGACGGGGGAACATGCACGCGTATTGAAGGCACCGCTTCATCAGGCGATCGTCCGAGTTCTCTCGGATCCGCTGGAGCGCGTCGTGGACGAGCCCCGGTTCCTCCAGTTGCATGTGCGCGGTCAAGACGCGCCGGTATAGACGTAGATCTCGCGGCTCCAGAGCGCGTCCGGGCTGCGGAATCGTGCAAAACTCCTGGTTGACCTTTGAGAGCAGGTAGGCCCTTCTAGCGTCACCGACCGGCTCGGTCTGAGCCCGTTGCAGTTCGTTGATCACGGAGCTGACCCTGTCTACTCGGTCATCGTAGAGCTCCTCCCGGATATCTTCATCTGATCTTATGCCGGTTTTGGCCCCTTGCATGTTGAGGTGCAGGTATCGCAAGCACTCGTTCATGCACAGCACGGCCTGCCGCGCGATCCTCCTGCTTTTGCAGAGAATCTTGACATCATCCATGTATCGGAAGTACCGCGCTTTACCCCCCCGGCAGAAGCGCCCGAAAGCGTCGTCGAGAGGGAGCAGATATGCGTTCCCAAGGAAACGTGAGATGGACGTCCCCTGCGGAAGCCCGCGCTCCACCATGCCGCCGTGCGTTGTGGGCCACGTCCAACACCTCATCATCTCCATGAGGAGGTTGATAAGCCGCTGCTCCCTTGGCAGTCGCTCGGCGAGGATGCCCTTAAGTATGACCAAGTCGATGTTCTCGAAGTAGGCGGCGATGTCTGAGACCACAAGGTGGGTGTAGCCCTCTTCCTCGTAGGCGTAACGCACGGCTTCCCTGAAGGCAGGCCAAGCCTTGTACCACGGTTCGATTAGCACAATCCGTCGGCGAATAGTCTTACCTTTCAGTAGCGGAAACCGGACTATCTCCCTATCCTCGAAGGGCATCGATTTGGGCCACCTCGAAGTCTTCTTGAGCCGGAACGAATACACAGTGTCTGGGAGTCGACGGTCGATTGCAGGCGCCAGCAGATAGATGGCTGCGAACGCTACGATCCGATCATCCATTTCCGGAACACTGCCCGGGCGGACGGCCAGCGGAGCCTTCGGGACATCAATCCGGAGCAGGGGCTGAGCACGATACGGCTCATGGCGAAGTTGCCTCAGGAGTGCTTCAAGGTGACCATCAAGGTCGAACCCGAAGTCGTAGTAGGCAAGCGGATCACCGATGAAATCCGAGCGCGCGTCGTCGACGCTCCAATGCCAAGCGCGGCGCAGGAGGTCCTTGGAGAGAAGCCTTCTATGCAGGGCATGAGCCATCAGTGTCTCTGCCCGTGAGGACACAGGAGTCCCGAGCCATTCCCCTGCTGACGGGAGTTCGCCCGCCAGGAGCTTGCCTCCTGCCTCCTCATCCCCACTTGTGGCAGACTACTGGGCCCGTTCCGGTGTCCCAGAATCGGAAGGTCGACCATGGATGCCCAGTCGGGGAGGGCGGCGGGCATGCGGAGACATACCCGCCTACAGGAGGCGGCTGTGCCGCCTATGCAGGCTGAAGCCTGCGGTACCCGGAACAGCAGGGCCATCCGCCGATGGACGCGGACGGACGCGGATGGGAGGCGGCTGTGCCGCCTGTGCAGGCTGAAGCCTGCGGTACCCAGGACTCTGGCACAGGTTGAAGATCTGCGCCACCAGGGGAGAGGGGGTGGTGTGGGTGCGAGGCGATGGGCTGGGCCGAGGATAGGAGCCACCCGCCCCGAAGCAAATGCTGTAAGAACGCCCGGGTAGTTTTCATCGGAGGTACATCTGGAGACCACGTCCGCCGAGGATCTGTGCGTCCTCGCGATCGGGCTTACTCGTTAGGAGGAGCATCCCATGAAGCCAACGGTGATACTCGATCCGCACTTCCGCATACTGGAGCTGCTGTTCCATCCGGAGGAGCTGGCCCATCTGCACTCCTTCGCGGAGGTCATCTGGGAGCGCAATGAGCCCATGCCCGCGGAGGAGCTGGCGAAGCATCGCGAGGACGTAGAGGTGATCCTCTCCGGCTCGTGGCGGCACGGTGAGGTGGCCGACTTCCCTCGGCTCAAGGCCTTCCTGGAGCTGGGCGGCGGCTTCCCATCGCCGGACTCGTTCGACTACGAGACCGCCTTTGCCCGAGGCATCCGCGTGCTGAGCTGCGCGTGGGCCTTCGGCCCCGCGGTGGCCGAGATGGGGCTGGCGATGGCGCTCGCCTCCGCGCGCCTGTTGGTGGAGACCGACCGCGAGGTGCGGGTGGGCAAGGCGAACTGGAGCCACACCGAGCTGGGCGATCCTTTCCTCCTCTTCGACAAGCCGGTCGGCTTCATCGGTTTCGGCGGCCTGGCGCGGTCGCTGAAGCCTCTGCTCGCGCCCTTCCGCTGCCCGATCTCGGTCTACGATCCGTGGCTCACCGACAGCTATCTGGCGACCCAGGGCGTGACGCCCGTGGACCTGGACACACTGCTGACCACCTCCCGGGTGATCTTCGTGCTGGCCGTCCCGACGCAGAGCAACCAGGCCCTGCTCGGCCGGGAAAAGCTGGAGCTCATCCGCTCCGACGCGGTCTTCGTGCTGCTGAGCCGGTCGCATGTGGTGGACTTCGACGCGCTGACGGAGATGGTACTCGCGGAGCGCTTCCGCGCGGCCATCGACGTCTACCCGGAAGAGCCGCTGCCGCTGGAGCACCCCATCTACAAAGCGTCGCGAGCGATCCTCTCGACCCACCGTGCCGGCGCGCACAGCGAAGCCTACCGCACCATCGGCCAGCAGGCCGTGCGAGACACGGAGGCGATCGTGCACGGCCTCGTGCCACAGGAGATGCAGATCGCCCAGCCGGAGTTCATCCGCCTGCGAGGGTAGCCCACTAGAGCGCGTTTCATAGCCCTCACTGGCCTGGCCGTCGGCTAGAGAAGCTGGCATGAAATGCGCCTGCTGGAGCCTGCCGGCTTGTGCTGCTGTTTCATATCCTCAGATGGAGGTTATGAAACAGCTTCTATGTATGCCGCGGGGGGAAGTCTGTTAGCCGAAACCGCTCGGAGAGCCAGAAGGTCTCGGAGGCTGGCTCGTTGGCCTCTTTGATGCGCTGGGCTTCTGCCTCAAGTTCCTCGCGGGTTCTGCCGAAGAGGGTATGTTGGGATACCTGGGTGGCGTTGGCGAGGAGCCGGTAGTGCTCGAAGCCGGTGACGTCGAAGGTGACGCACGGGCCGAGGTCGCGCCGTGATGTGAGGACATCCTTGTAGTAGTAGAGGTGGCGCACCTCGCAGGGCTCGCCTAGGTCGGCGGAGACGGGCTCGCCCGCCTGCCAGACGGCGGGGACTGTTATCTGGTGGGTGGCGACATGGTCGGGATTCATGCCGGCGGGGCCGTGGGTGAACACGGCATCCGGCCGTGCTTCGCGGACGACGCGGATGCAGTCTTTGAAAACCTGCTTGTCGTAGGTCAGGCCCATGTCCGGGCGGTCGAGCCGGAAGCGCCGCCCGATGCCCAGGACTCGGTCGCATTCTTCCATCTCTGCGGCGCGCATAGCGACGATTCGGTCTCGCCAGCTCGGGTCGGGGAAGCCTTCGCAGCCGTCGGTCATGATGCAGACGGCCACCTCAACGCCGGAGTCGGTGAGTTTGGCTATAGTCGCGGCCATCGTGATCTCGTCGTCAGGGTGAGCACCGAAGACCAGGATTCGGCGGTAGTTCATTGGGGCACCTCCGGGTTGTGAGCAAGTTCGGCGCGGGGGGCGGGTGCCCTGCCGGGCACGCAGGGGCGGTGTGGGGGCTGGATGCGCGAAGAGGGCTCTGCCCGGACTTGACAGGGGGCGAGGATTGTGGGAGAATACGTGTGGATTTCAGGGAACCTTAGAAAGTGGGACTGAATGCCGAGGGGCAGTATGGAGCCTCTCGTCTATTTGTGTCCTTGGGCGGTTTCCTGTCGGACCTTGAAAACTGAACAGTGCTCGGATGGTTGCGTGGTTCTGATAGTCCTGCGGCCGTAGTTGGCGCAGAGCATTCCGCCACGGCGGGAGTTGGCTCAGCGCATGCGGTCGTAGAGTCAAGCTTTCCAATGGAGAGTTTGATCCTGGCTCAGGACGAACGCTAGCGGCGTGCCTAAACTATGCAAGTCGAGCGGGGTCTCAGTGCCGAGTCTCCTTCGGGAGACAAAGCGCTGCGACCTAGCGGCAAACGGGTGAGTAACACGTGAGGAACCTGCCCCGCCGACCGGGATAACCACCCGAAAGGGCGGCTAATACCGGGTATGAAGGTCCATCGCATGATGGGTCTTGGAAAGGGGAAACCCGCGACGGGAGGGTCTCGCGTCCTATCAGCTTGTTGGTGAGGTAAAGGCTCACCAAGGCGACGACGGGTAGCCGGCCTGAGAGGGTGACCGGCCACACTGGGACTGAGACACGGCCCAGCCTCCTACGGGAGTCAGCAAGTGGGAATATTGTGCAATGGGCGAAAGCCTGACACAGCGACGCCGCGTGAGGGATGAAGGCATTCGTGTCGTAAACCTCTGTTGACGGGGACGAAGATCTGACGGTACCCGTTGAGGAAGCTCCGGCTAACTCCGTGCCAGCAGCCGCGGTAACACGGAGGGGGCAAGCGTTGTCCGGATTTACTGGGCGTGAAGCGCGCGTAGGCGGTCCGTTAAGTCGTCTGTGAAATCGCTGGGCTCAACCCAGCAAGGTCAGTCGATACTGGCGGACTCGAGTCCGGGAGAGGGAAGCGGAATTGCTGGTGTAGCGGTGGAATGCGTAGATATCAGCAAGAACACCGGTGGCGAAGGCGGCTTCCTGGACCGGCACTGACGCTGAGGCGCGAAAGCTAGGGGAGCGAACCGGATTAGATACCCGGGTAGTCCTAGCCGTAAACGATGGTCACTAGGTGTTGGGGGTATCGACCCCCCCGGTGCCGAAGCTAACGCATTAAGTGACCCGCCTGGGGAGTACGGCCGCAAGGCTGAAACTCAAAGGAATTGACGGGGCCCCGCACAAGCGGTGGAGCATGTGGCTCAATTCGAGGCTACGCGAAGAACCTTACCAGGGCTTGACATCCGCGGAACCCCGCCGAAAGGCGGGGGTGCCCTTCGGGGAGCCGCGAGACAGGTGGTGCATGGCTGTCGTCAGCTCGTGTCGTGAGATGTTGGGTTAAGTTCCGCAACGAGCGCAACCCTCGCTCTATGTTGCCACCAGTTCGGCTGGGCACTCATAGGGGACTGCCGGAGTAATCCGGAGGAAGGTGAGGATGACGTCAAGTCCGCATGCCCCTTATGTCCTGGGCTGCACACATGCTACAATGGGCGACACAAAGGGAAGCAAGACCGCGAGGTGGAGCCGATCCCACAAAGTCGTCCTCAGTTCGGATCGGAGTCTGCAACTCGACTCCGTGAAGTCGGAATCGCTAGTAACTGCAGGTCAGCAACACTGCGGTGAATACGTTCCCGGGGCTTGTACACACCGCCCGTCACGCGATGAGAGTCGGTTGCACCCGAAGTCACTGGCCCAACCCGCAAGGGAGGGAGGTGCCGAAGGTGCGGTCGGCGATTGGCGCGAAGTCGTAACAAGGTAGCCGTACCGGAAGGTGCGGCTGGATCACCTCCTTTCTAAGGAGTCAACCCACCCGGCTGCCCAGCGCGCCCGTTTCGGCGGGAAGGCGACGGCGGCTGGGAGGACTCCTAGGTCGATCAACCGTCCGGGCACTGTTGGGTTTTCAAGGCGAGAGATGTGTAATTGCGAGAGGGTGCCAGAGGCACCCTCTCGAAATGTTTGTGCTGGGGCCTCTAGCTCAGTTGGCTAGAGCGCCGCCCTGATAAGGCGGAGGTGGCTGGTTCGAGTCCAGCGGGGCCCACCACAGCGAGTGCGCGGAGTGCATCCTTCAGTGATCTGTTCCTCGCGGCGAGTTGCGCTCGCGGAGGGGGCCGAGCGGTGAGATCAGTCCCTTCGGGCGAGGGCTCGCCCTCAAGTCGCGGCACCGCTGACGCCCCGAGCCCGAGGCGCCGCTGGCGCTGGCTCGCCGTGCTCTTCGCGTTGTGCGCGATAGGGGCCGGAGTGCTGGCCCTGCTCCGTCCCTGGACCGACTGCACCATGACGGTAGAGGTGTGCCTGCTGACCGATAGGGATGGGCTGACGACCTCGCGCCGCTCGGTCGCGCGTTTCTCGCCCCACGGCGAGTCCAGACCAGTCATTCCCGTCACGATAGATCTGGCATCTCTGGAGGGCCAACTCGTCCTCCTGCAGATCAGCGGGGATGTCAGGCGCGGCGGATCGGGCGGACAATCCGCGGGATATGTCACTTGCGCTGCTGAGGTGGCCGACCCGAAGGGGACGCATGGGGTCGAGTTCGTCGGATGGCATCCGACTGATATGACCCCACATGGCAAGCCCGCCGGCGTGCAGTCGTTCCTGGCAGAGACTCCGGAAGACCGCCGCTTCAGCTATACCAGAAGCGGCCCACTGTGGCACGTTCTGCGGGTCCCGCCACAGGGACGGCTTTCAGTGCTCCTACGCCCAGTGCTCTTCACCGACTTGGAGAGGGCACCAGAGCCCTTGGTGCCACTCTCACGGCAAGATACTCTTCACCCCCCTCAGGCCAACACGGCGCCCTCGCAACCGCCCGACGTCTTCATCTATCTCATTGACGCCCTGCGCGCGGACCATCTTGGCTGTTACGGGTACAGTCGCCCGACCTCTCCGGCCATCGACTCCTTCTCCTCGGGCGCGACTCTCTACGAGAGCGCTCACGCGACGACATCATGGACCCGTCCCTCGGTCGCCAGCCTGCTGACCGGCCTGTATCCGCCGGCGCACCAGGTGGTGCTGGAGGCGAACGCGGCTTCCGCCGAATTGGTGTTCCTGCCGGAGGTGCTTCAGGATCACGGGTACAGAACGACTGCGGTATGCACCAATGGACACGTATGTGGTGCATATGGATTCGAACAAGGCTACGACCGGTTCATCTTCGAGCATCACCTGCCGGCGGACGAGGTCAACCAGAGGGTCAGCACGCTGCTGGCCGATCATCCCCCCGAGCGTCCGCTCTTCTTGTTCGTTCATACGCTGGAGCCCCATTCGCCATATGCGCCACGGCCGGAGAGCCGGAGGCTCTTCGATCGAGGGATTGAAGGCAGTTGCGACGGGACGGAGGAGGCCCTGCTCGAGGCCGGGTGTCTGTATCCGAATCTGTCGCCGGAGGACATTGACCATCTCGTCGATCTGTATGATGCAGAGATCTTCGACGGCGATCAGGCCTTCGGGGAGTTCCTGGATCTGCTGCGCAGGGCGGGCCGCTTCGATAACTCGCTGATAGTGTTCATGGCGGACCACGGGGAGGCCTTCGGGGAGCACGACACCTTGCAGCATCGCCTGACCCTGAACCGTGAGGTGATGCGCGTGCCGCTCATCATTCGCTTCCCAGGCGATCGCGGTGTGGGCACGCGAGTGAAAGGTCGGGTCATCCTAACGGATCTGTTCCCCACTATCCTGCGGGAGGTGGGGATCCGCCATCACGTTGGCCATCCCCTCTCCGGAGTTGACCTCTCGCCATCCTCGGTTGAGTCCGAGGCGGCCAGCCGCCCGGAGGTATTCGCGGGTCTCGCGTGGGAGAAGGACCCGTTCATCGATGTCGTCGGCGTGATCGACAAAGACGGCTACAAGAGGGTGCTGGAGCTGTCACGGCTCGTTGACGAGGCCGCCACCGAGAGTTCGGTCGGCCTGTGGGATACGCGCGCCGATCCGGAGGAGCTGACCGACCTTTCCGATGCCATGCCCGTTCGTGCGGCTTACGGGGAACAGCTGATAGCTGAATGGCTGGCGTCCGAGAGGCGTTGGCGTGAGTCGAGGGCGTTGGGGCCGCCGCCCTCGGGGGAAGTTACTCCCGAGCTCAGGAAGCAGTTGCAGGCACTCGGCTATCTCTGATCGAGTTCGCGGGCACATGATCTGCGGGCGGCCTCAGATGCTCAGCAGCACCCGCGGGGAAGCGCGAAACCCCGACCCGATTCCGAGTACTGGCGAACAGAGCCATACAGTGTGGGTTTGACAGAATCGGGGTTTGCTGTAGAATCCGAAGGGCCGCGGGGCTACGCACTGTGCGCGGCCAGACGGCCTGCTCGACGTTGTGGGGGCTTAGCTCAGATGGGAGAGCGCCTGCTTTGCACGCAGGAGGTCAGGGGTTCGACTCCCCTAGCCTCCACCACGTTTCAGAGGGCGATGCAGCATACCGCTCCCCTGTGAAGAATGTCATGACACAGAGCCGCAAGGGATCTTGCGGTACCGTACAATAAGGAGCGCTGCCCACCGAGGGGGAGGTGAGCAGCGCTGAGGCGCCCGCAGGCTCGGAGAGAGCGCAGGAGAGGTCCCCTGCGCCACCGCTCCCGCGGGCCATTGCCACCAATTCTCCGGAGGAGCCCCGCCTCCTGCTCAGCTTCCGCAGCCGATGTCTCTCCGCGCTGACACTAACCCCGCGCCTGCCCCCCCAATGGGGGGAACATCGCGCCACGAAGGGTGACGCCTCAGGTTCTTCCTATCCGCCGAGGCCCTCAGGCCGCTCTGGGCAGGAGCCCGACGACACCTCGGGAAAGCCCAGAATGACTCCCGACGTCCGCTACTCGACCAGCCTCGCCCCAGCGCCCCAAAGGAGCCTGCCTTCTCTTCTGGAAAGCTGCTCCTCCAGCACCTGCGCCACCTGTTCGTAGGTGGTCAACTCCATCTCCACCAGCACCTGGCCAAGGCGCTTCTCGGTGTCTCGTTGGCGCGCGAGCGCGTTCTCCAGGTCCTCGGCCGTAATCAGGCCGTAGTCCACCAGCATCTCACCCAGCCGGGGCGCTGCCGCTGGGTCCCATTTCGTGTCCGACTCGGGTTCGACTCTCCGGCGACGTGTGCCGCGGGACGTGGCGATCGTGCTCAGGACTGCGAGCACGAGAACCAGAGTCCCCATTGCCCACAGCTGTGCTCCCCCTTCGTAGGCCGCGCACGCAAGGGCCAGTCCTGCCACAAGAAGCAGCAGGAATCCCATAGGCAGGTGACTCCAGTGCATTGTGCACCTCCGTTCGCGAGTAAGCTCCCTCTGCTCTCCATCCAGCCCCACCTTCTCTGCACGAAGACCAACTCACGAACTCCCCAACACGGCATCCAGAGGTCGCCAGGAGAGAGCGACGGGTCCGTTAGGACACTTGTTCCACATCTGGGACCGCTATCGGCCGGACACGCACATGCACTTCGCTCGTGCAGCTAGGGTACTCAGCGGGGGCCTACTCAGCACGATGGAGCGGGTTGAGAGCGCCTGTGGCCGTTTCAACCTCGTGCGCCGGCTGTTTCGGTCCCACGTAGGCGATCAGTTGGACCCAGGCGGCACGCGAGCTAGGGCGAGGACGGCAGTCCTGCGGCTCTCTCGCGCTGCCCCCGATGACTTCTCGATCTACTGGTCATCTGCTGTCATGCCCGCTCGAACACGTTCGGGGGAGAGCGGGAGCTCTCGGAGGCGCCTTCCCGTGGCGTCGAACACGGCGTTTGTCACTGCCGCGGCGATGGGGAAGATGGCGGCAGTCCCTGCACCTCGAGCGGGCCGGTCTGGGTTGGGGATCAGCATGGTTTCGAGGGCAGGAGTATCACGAATGGTCGGGATTGCGTAGGAGGCGAAGGTATCGCTCAAGATGCGGCCCTGCTCGTAGCGCACGGCCTCTCGGAGGGTGAACCCGAGGCCCATGATTACCGCGCCCTCGATCTGGTTTCGCAAGCCATCGGGGTTGATGATCAGGCCGCAGTCGTGGGCGGTCAGTACGCGTCGGACTCTCACCTCTCCGGTCACGCGGGAGACTTCGACCTCAGCAATCTGGGCGACGAAGGCCCCGGAGTCTGCGGCGCAGGCGAAGCCAACACCCAGCCCCGTGGGGGCACGCGCCTCTCGCCAGCCGTAGGCCTCGGCGGCGGTGCGGACGACGCGGGCCATGCGTTCGTCTGCGGTCAGATGACGGAGGCGAAATCCGACAGGATCGTGGCCCAGTTCGCTGGCGACGTGGTCGAGGTGGACTTCGCGGGCGAAGGTGTTGGCAGGTCCTCCGTCGCCCCGCCAATGTCCCTGCCGGAGCGGGACGTCGCAGTCATAGGAGTCCACCCGCTGGTTGGGGAAGGCGTACGGCGGGTCCGCGCCGCGAGGGCCGCAGTTGAATGCATCGCAGGCCCAGGCCGTGATATCGCCATCCCCATTCGCCCCACACTGCACGTCGATAAGCGCGGCGGGCCGGAAGTAGCCCCAGGTGAACTCCTCCTCGCGGCTGTAGGTGAGCATCACTGGTCGGCGTACAGCGCGGGCGAGCCGAACCGCGGCAACGGAAACGTCGCCTTCATCCTTGCCGCCGAATGCACCGCCTACCGGGGCCGCGATGACGCGCACACGTTCCGGAGGGAGATCGAATGCCCGCGACACGGCATCGCGGTGAAGGAAGGGACGCTGGGTGCTTGCGTGTACAATGATCCGATCTGCTTCCTGCGCGGCGACGGCGCCGTGAGGCTCAATTGGCGCGTGTGCCACAAATGCAGTCCGGTAGGTGGCGCTGAAGCCGTATTGCGCGGCGGCCAGGGCGGCATCTGCGTCCCCCTCGTGCCTTGTCCGGTCGGTGAGCTTGGCGCTTCTCCGCATATCGTCGTAGAGCGAAGAGGTGTGGGGACGCCCGGGCTCCTCCCAGGAAGCGCGGACCAGGCGAAGGGCCTTCTCGGCCAGGTCGGGGCGCTCTGCGACGACGGCGACGAAGTCTCCCTGCTGGACCACGGCGACGACGCCCGACTGCCGCGCGGCCGCCCGGGCATCCACGCCGACGAGTCGCGCATCCAGGCAGGGGGGACGGAGAAGCTTCGCGTAGACCATATCGGGCAGGCGGAGGTCGCCAACGAAGGGCACTGTGCCTGTCACGATCTCGGGGCCATCCACACGTGGGACGGACTGCCCGACCAGGCGATGCTCGCCCGACGGCTCAAGCACGGTCATGTCCGACGGCCTGCGCACGAGGCGCCGGCCCCGTGCCAGCTCACCGATGGCGACTGACCTTTCGGGATCGTCGGCCACCGCGGCGAGACCGTCTCGTACCTGCACGGCCTCGGGGTCAACGTCCCACCGCGCGGCCGCGAGTTCGGCGATGATCGAGCGTGCTTGGGCGGCGGCCGCGCGCAGCCGCGGGCCGATTGTGGCAACTGCGGATCCGTGGTCGGCCGGCGTCTGAGCTGGGACGCGATCGGTGTCACCCATGATGATGTCGATGGAAGACATGGGGAGCGAGAGCTCGTCGGCGGCAATCTGGGCGAGGGAAGTACGCAGTCCCTGCCCGACCTCGGGAGTGGGAGTGAAGACGGTCACACGGCTATCGGGGCCGATGCGCAGCCACCCGCCGAGGCCGGCGGACTGGTCAGTGCCCGTCGAAGTCACCGCGCTCCGCGCCTCGGGGCCGAGGGAGAAGAGCACGACCACGCCGCCGGCCAGACGAAGGAAATCCCGCCGGGTAAGGCCGGGCGCGTCGGGGCTGGTCGGCTGTTCCGGATTGGGAGTGTCCTGGGGCAAGCCGCCTCCTATCCGCGCATCTTGGCTGCCGCGAGCTGGACCGCCTCGATGACCCGCGGGTAGACGCCGCAACGGCAGAGCTGGCCGGCGAGCGCGTCGCGGATCTCGAGTTCGGAGGGGTCGGGGTTCGTGTTGAGGAGGGCAATCGCGCTCATGATGAAGCCCGGGGTGCAGTAGCCGCACTGGAACGCTTGGGCATCGAGGAATGCTTGCTGCACGGGGTGGAGGCCGTCTTCCGCGGTCAGTCCCTCTATGGTGGTGACCGAGCGGTTGTGGGCGAGGGACACGGGAGTGATGCAGGAGCGCACGGCCTGGCCGTCTATGAGGACCGTGCAAGCTCCGCACTCGCCGTTCCCGCAGCCGTACTTGGCACCGGTGAGCGCGAGGTCCCCGCGAAGCACGCTCAGCAGGCTGCGAGAGCCGGGCGTACGCAGGCGGTGCTCGACGCCGTTTACGCTGATGACGAGGAGTTCTGGAGTCTCGGTCACTGCGGGCACGCTCTCGGCAAGGTTCTTCCCGAGGGCGAGTTCTCCTTCGGGAGAAGCATTGCACAGGGGAGGTGGGCGACGGTGAGGAATTGAGAGTATGATCCGAGGTAAGGGTGCGAGTTGAAGGAAGAACGACGCGCTGATCTGGTAACACACCTGGCGGAGCTACGCGCGCGGATTATCCGCACGCTGATCTACCTCGCCGTTGGAATGACCGCGGTGTGGGTGTTCCTCGACCGTCTGTACCGGTTCCTGGTAAGCCCGATACGAGGGCCGTTGGAGGAGGCGGGCGGGGAGCTGATGGTGTACGAGCTGCTGGAGCCCCTGATGGTGAGGCTGAGCATCACACTCGTTGGCGGGCTGATCTTGGCTCTTCCGATGGTGTTCTACGAAGCATGGGCATTTGTTGCTCCGGGGCTCACGCGCAGCGAGCGTCGCGCGGCCCGTCCTCTGGTGCCAGTGTCGGGGCTGCTCTTCCTGATGGGGGTGGCGATGGGCTACCTGATGACGGGGACAGCGGTGAAGGCACTGCTGGGGTTCAACCTGCCGGACACTGAGCTGAGGCTCAGCCTGAACCGAACGGTGCTGCTGCTGGTGAAGTTCTACCTGGCGTTCGGGCTGGCATTTCAGCTTCCGATCGTGATCGTGCTGCTGGCGAAGGTCGGCATCGTTGACTCGCGCCTGCTGATCAGACGATGGCGCGAGGCAGTGGTGGCGATATTCGTGGCGGCGGCGATCATAACTCCCACGTGGGATCCGATTACGCTTACGATATGCGCGATCCCCATGGTGGCGCTCTATATCGGCACCATCGGGGCGGTCAAGCTCATCGAGCGCCGGAAGCGAAAGGCGGCCGAAGCGGAGGAGACGCTGGCGGGGTAGGCAGCGGGGGGGGTAGTCTCGCTATGGTCGGGCGGCTTGTCCCGCGTGACGGCGCGCCGGGCAGATGCTGATCGCGACCGCGGGGGCACGCTTCGAGTCGCTCGATGAGTTGGCGTTCAACTCCGGTGTCGCCGACAAGCGCTCCTTCGCTGACCCCTGCCCTGACGACCATGCGATGGCCCGTTGCGTGGGCGCTGGCAGCGTAGGCGGACGGCGAGGGCAGGAAGCCCCGGTCGCGGTAACGAAGTGAGCCCGGTCCGGGGATTCTCGGGCCCGCCCGAGCAAGGTGTGTCTCTGGCAGAGCGGCAGACGCAGAGGGAGAAGATGTCACAGAGTAACAGTGCCAACCCAAGCGACAGCGCGTCAGCGAGGCGTCGGTGGGCGCTAGTCGTCTACATGCTGTTCTTCCTGTCCGGGCTCACGAGTCTCGTATACGAGGTGATCTGGGTCCGTCAGTTTGGGCTCGTGCTCGGGATAACAACGTACGCTGTGAGCACGGTGCTGTCCGCGTTCTTCGCTGGACTTGCTCTCGGTAGCTATACGGCCGGACGGGTGATTGACCGGACGCGCCTTCATCCTCTGGTCGTGTACGGCGTGATGGAGGGCCTGCTGGGGCTGTACGCTCTGCTGCTGCCGGTCCTGCTCAGGTTGATGGAGAGCGCGTATCCACTCCTCTACTCCCAGTTCGAAGAGAACTTCACTTTGTTCACTCTGTTCCGCTTCGTCGCCAGCTTCGTCGTGTTGGCGGTGCCGACGACACTGATGGGTGCGACGCTGCCGGTGCTGAGCAAGCTCATGGTGGACCGGGAGGATGTGCTTGGCACGGGGGTGGGTCGCCTCTACGCGGTGAACACGTTCGGTGCGGTGACGGGAACATTCGCCGCAGGATTCCTGTTGATCCCGGCGCTGGGAATCGCAGCGGCCACAAGGGCTGCGGTAGCGGGGAACTTCTTCCTGGCGGTGATGGCGATCGCGATCAGCACATCGCCGGACCTTGCGCCGCTGCGACGGACGGAGGGTGAAGATGCGGAGAGGGAGGCGCCTCCGCCGCGCCGCCTCGGGCGGGCCGAGCGCGTAATCCTGGCGTTGGCCTTCGTGTCGGGGCTGGCGACGCTCGCGCTGGAGGTGGTCTGGTTTCGGAGCCTGGTTCTGATCCTGGGCTCGACGACGTATGCTTTCTCGACCATGCTTACCGCGGTGCTGGTGGGGATCGCGCTTGGCAGCGCGGTCTTCGCGCGGCGCGCAGATAGGATGCGGAATCGGGCGGCAACCGTGTCTGTCCTCCTGTTCGTCGGAGGGTTGTGTGCCGTAATGGGGCCTGCGATCATCAATCGCTTACCGTTCCTGTTCCTGCGGCTCTACGACTGGACCTATGGTGTGTGGTATCTGCTGATCGCGACTCAGTTTGCCGTGTGTTTCCTGCTGGTGTTCGTGCCGACGTTCCTCTCGGGTGGGAGCTTTCCGATTCTGGTGCGCATGTACTCGCTGGGTGTGGAACGCGTGGGGCGCACGGTGGCCGACGTGTATGCCATCAACACGTTGGGCGGCATCTTCGGCTCGCTGCTCGGCGGATTCGTGTTGGTGAAGTTCTTCGGGATGCAGCCGTCGCTGACGATCGCCGCCCTGTTCCTGATGTTGGCCGGTGGGGTCCTGGCGATGTCGATTGCCAAGCCGTGGAGCGGAACTGCGCGGGGAAGCGTTGCTGCGGCAATGGTGGCCGTGGTGGTGATACTGTCATTCGTGCATCCGACCTTCGCAACGAAGCTGCTGTTCGCCGGGTGGGGCCCGTACGGGGGCGGGTACTACGCGAGTTGGATGGGCGGCTCGACGGTAGACGTGACGGACCGCCATATGCAGAGGCCCCTGTATCATAAGGAGGGCGTCACGGCGTCGGTGGACGTGCTGGAGACGGGTTGGGGAGATAAGATCATCTCCATCAACGCGAAGCCCGTGGCAACAACCTATGTCTACGATATGCGTGCGCTGAAGATGCTGGGGCACTTGCCAGTGCTGCTTCATCCGAATCCGAAAGACGCGCTGATCATCGGGCTGGGAGCCGGCGTGTCGAGTGGGATCATCGCGAGCTATCCGACGGTCGAGAACGTGACGGTGGTGGAGCTGTGTGAGGAGGTGCCCGAAGGGGCCGAGCAGTTCGCTGACTGGAACCACAATGCGCTCGATAGGCCGGAGCTGCGCGTTGTGATCAACGACGGCGCAAACTACGTGAAGGCAACGCGTAAGCAGTACGATGTGATAAGCGCAGATCCGATTCACCCGTTCGTGTCGGGTGCGGGCACGCTGTACTCACGCGAACACTGGCAGATATGCAAGGCTCGGCTTCGGGATGGCGGAATCCTGGCGCAGTGGCTCCCGCTGTATCAGCTCTCGCCGACTGACTTCGCGACGGTGGTCGGCACCTTCGTGGACGTCTTTCCGAACGCGACGATGTGGTTCTGCGGGATCGACACTGTGCTGATCGGCGGGAAGGGAGAGTTTCGAATCGACCCCGACAGGATTGCGGGGCACATGTCGGACCCGGAGATCATGGCGGATCTGCTCTCCATGGGGGTTCATCGTGTGGGCGACGTTCTTGGATGGCTTGTAGCAGATTCCGAGCAGATGCGGCAGATGGGACTGGGAGCAATCCGGAACACAGCGGACTTGCCCATTCTCGAATTCAGCGCGCCCAAGGCAGTAGCCCTGCGAGGCGTCGCCTCGACGATGCCAGCGCTACTGACGGCGGTCGAGCAGGTGGGCTCGCAGGAGAGTCGGCGGCGGCTCAACCGGATATGCACGCGGCCTCTGGACCAGCAGATGCTCCAGGACATAGAGGCCACTCGCAGAGCCGGAGAGTGGCTGATGAGGGGTCAGATGCTGTACTCGTACGGGTACCTGGATCAGTACCTCCAGGCGGCAGCGCAGGCGAACGCGATTCAGCGCACCAACAGGTTCGTTACGCGGAGCGTTGCGGATGCCCAGTACGTGGTGGGCGACCAGCGGCTCGCCGATGGATACCCGCGGGAGGCATTCGACTACTTCAGCGCGGCCTATGCCAACGATCCGACGAACACGATGGCCCTCACCGGCGCGATCCGCGCGGCGCTGCAGCATGGGGACACGGGGCTTGCGGAGCGGACGCTTGCGCTGGCATCGCGCCAGCAGGAGGATGTCTTTCAGGTTCAGGTGTATCGAGGATGGCTGGCGCTGAGGCGGCTGGAGTATGACGCAGCACGGCGCGCGCTGGAGGCGGCGGGCGCACACGGCCAGGAATCGCCACTGATGCATGTGGGGCTGGGCTTCCTGGCGTTGAGGGAAGGCCGGCCCGGAGCGGGGAATGAGCACTTCGGACGAGCAGTGGCGATTGCCACCAACCCCCTGGACACACTGCACAGCATCGTCGAGCTGTGCGCCGAGCGCGAGTTTGTCTCGGAGGCCAAACCGTTCGCGTCAGCACTGGTTGATGCTGCGACGCGAGCGATCGCGGCGCAGCCCGGAACGTCGTATCTGTATGACTATAGGGCCGAGGCCTACAGCGCTCTGGGAGAGGAGAGGCAGGCGGCGCGGGACCGGGACACGAGCCGCAGCCTGGTGGGTTGGTGGGAGGAAACGCCGGCGGGCGGCATAGAAGATATCGCGTTCTAGGTAGTCAGGTGAGATCTTCTTCTAGTCGGATGCGTCCTCCCGGGGGCGTGGGCCCGCATTGGGGTGGCCCCTGTGCGTTCAGCCAGGGCGGCGGCCACACATGGGTCATCTTCTCGATGGCGCCGGAACAGCGAGGGCCGGCCTCGGGACCCCCGCTGCGCGGAGGCCGAGAACTGCGAGCGGGCCTCCCCCTGGGGTCAGAGAAGCTTCTTCACGAAGTCGCGGTTGCGGAGGGCGTTGGCCGCCGGGTCGTCCCCTGACTCGGTCTCGAGAACGAGGTAGCCGTCGTAGCCTACGCTCTTGATGGTCGCGAATATGGCCGGGAAGTCGAGCTTGCCTTCTCCCATTTCCGCCCCGATCTCCTTGACGTGGATCTGCACGATGTGCTCTCCCAGCTTCTCGATCTCAGAGATGGGATCGAAGCCCTGATAGTCGGCGTTTCCCACGTCGTAGTAGACACCGAGGAAAGGCGATGCGACAGCCTCGATCACGGCCAAGGCCTGATCTGCGGAGCGCCCGACGCGACCGACGCTCTCCATGCCCACTGCTGCGCGGGAGCCACTGCTCTCCTCGAAGGCAGCGCGCAGGGAGTCGCGCCAGACGGCAAAGACCTCCTCTTCGCTCTGGTCGGCCTGCTTTATCATGGGAAAGAGGATGATGCCCGCCCCCAAGTCATCGCAGTGGCGGCGGAGGTCGGCCAGCGCGCGGACACCCTCATCATGGGTGTCCTGCTTGGTCATGAGACCGGCAACACCGTCCATGCATACGGAGGCGATCTCGACTCCGCTGCGCTGGCTGCGCTCGCGCAGCGCGCGCCGGCCAGCTTCGCTCCAGATCTCGGTTTCGAGATAGGTTTCCGGTCTGAGGTCGAGCTCTACACCATCGAAGCCAAGGCGGGCGGCCTCATCGAATAGCTCACTCCACGGTGCGGCCAAGACGCCGTCCATCACTCCGATCTTCATTCGAGCACAGTCTCCTTTCGCCCAAGGAGTGCGCCCCTTGGGCTTCCCTTCCGCCGCGACGGCTTCGGCGGCCAGGGCGCCCCATCCTGCTCGACACTGGCGACACCTTGGGGCAGGCGCGTCCTCGGCCCCTCTGGGAATGGCCAAAGGAGCGGCCGCGCCCGCCGACGAAACTCGCCCTGTGCATGGTAACGGAGGATGGAAGATGCCCCGGTGGCGCGTCGTCGTGTCGATGGTCATTCTCTCTTGCTGCGTGAGTGCTGGCGCCTGGGCACAGTCGCGACGCGGTGAGCTGCGTGGCGCCTGGATGGAGTCGGGCTACGGGCGAGACTGGTCGGCGATCATGGAGTCGCTGGCCGACAGCGGGTTCAACGCTCTCTTCCCGAACTTCAGCGTCGGGAACATGGCTTTCTACCCGAGCGATGTGCTCGATGTCGCCCCGAGGGGAGAGGAAGGGCGCGACGAGTTGGCGGAGGCAGCGAAGGCGGCGAAGGAGCACGGCATCGAGCTGCATGTGTGGCGCATCAACTGGGCGCTGTCGAACACCCCGCCAGAGCAGCTGGAGGAACTCGATCAGGCGGGCCGGGTTCAACGAAACAGCCGCGGGCAGCGCGGGAAGGACGATCCCAGCATTGGGGTCGACTGGCTGTGTCCATCTGATCCGGAGAACCGGAAGCTCGAGAAGGCATCGATGCTGGAGGTCGTTCGGCGCTACGACATCGCTGGAATCCACTTCGACTACATGCGTTTTCCCGGTGGGGACTACTGCTTCTGCGACGGATGCAAGAAGCGTTTCCAGGAGGACGCCGGCGTGCACGTGGAGCGCTGGCCCGGCGATGTGCTCGAGAGCGGCCCATATGCTCAACAGTGGCAGCAGTGGCGGCAGCAGCTTCAGATGAGCCTGGTGAAGGAGATCAGTCGGGAGGCGCATCGGATCAAGCCGGAGGTCTATATCTCACTGGCGGCGTGGCCCTATACAGACGTTGGGCGGGATCTGCTGGGGCAGGACTGGCCGCAGTGGATTCACGAGGGAGCGTTGGATTTCGTCTGCCCGATGGACTATACGCTGGATGAACAGGAGCTTGCCGGTCTGATCGGGGCGCAGGTGGACGCGGTGCAGGCGGAGATCCCGCTGTATGCGGGTCTGGCGGCGTTCAAGATGAAGTCGCCTGATGCTCTAGGTGAGCGGATGGAGATTGCCCGCGCCGCCGGCGCGGATGGGTTCGTCGTTTTCGCCTACGGCAGCGGAGAGCTGGCGGAGTGGCTGCTCGATCTAAGGGCTACGGTCACAGCAGCTGGACCCGATCCGATGCCGCACCGCAGCCCTCCGGGGCACTTCGCCTTCGCGGGCCCTGCCATCGAGGCGCCGGCCAGCCAGCGTAACTTAGTGGCGGGACAACAGCTGGAGGCGCAGATCGCGGTGGGGGAGTCCCCTCTCCGCGGCTCGGAGGAGGAGCCAGGTGAAGGCGCCGCCCAAGCGGCAAGCATACTCCGGCAGGCAACCGAGACGCGGAGCCCGGTTACCACGTACGGACGGGAGCCGGAGCTGATTCCCTCGCTTACAGAGGAGATGCGGATCTTCGGCCGGATAGTCGTGGAGACTCCGTCCGGCATGGTGTTGCTTCCTCTCGGCGCGTTCAGCACGGACTTCCGGATGGAACGCACGGCCCGGTTCCCATGCCCGGAGGGAGCGTTCCGCATCGCGGTCTATGGGTCGACCCGCGTGGGGGGTGGCGTTTCGAGAGAGTTCGTGGTGCGAAGCCCCTTGCTGATTGGGATGGAGGAGGCGGATCTGCGGGCGGAGGCCGCGCACCGTGAACTAGATCAGCTGTGCGCAGACGCCTGTGGCCGAGAGGAGATCGGGCAGCTCCTGCATCTGGATGTGGCTGTCCAGGTTCGGGCGACGGGCCCAGGCGGCGGAGAGTGGTGGTTCCGGCTGCGGGATGGCGAGTGCAGCACCGGCGAGGGAACGGTTGAGGATCCGGATCTGACGTTGGTGGGGACGACGGAGGATCTGCTGGCGATCCTCCGCGGCGAATCGCGTGCGCGCACGATGTGGGAGGTCGGCCGCCTGAAGGTATCAGGGGAGGAGAGTCTACTTCGCCGTCTGGCCGAACTGCTCCCTGACGCGTAGAGGAACGGGCGGGTCCGGCAAGGCGTGTACGGTGACGGGGTCGTTCCTCGCGCGATGGACGACAAGACGGCGTGGCACTCTTCCCAACTGAGAACGTAGGATTGGACATGTGCCCATGAAGGCGTCCTGCGGTGTAGTGGTAGTGGCTGCGATGGTGCTGGCGGGTTGCTGCGGTGCTGCAGGGGCAGAGGCGAGCCCCTCGCCCGGGAGGGAGTCGACGGGCAGCAACGGCGCCGCGCTGCAACAGAGCGCGAGCACTGTGGGGCAACACGAGAAGCTGGAGCTCACTGTCCGGATTACCGAAGCATACGAGAACCCATTCGATCCTGAGCAGATCGATCTCGGGGCCGTGTTCACAACTCCTTCCGGGCAGAGCATCCGCGTTCCCGGGTTCTACTACCGGCCCTATGGCCGCTCCCAAGATGAGGACGGGGAGGAAGTGCTCGCCCCGGCCGGCTCGGG